>CAXTMS010000001.1:0-22999 GCA_964245345.1 uncultured Acetobacteraceae bacterium
GGCTGCGGCGACAGGTTGCCCGGCGAGCCCGGGACCTGCACGCCGTCGAACAGCACGCTGAACTGGGTGTATTGCAGGCCGCGTATGCTTTGCCCGAAATCCTGCTGCAGCCCGGGCCCGTTGGGATCGATGTCCATGGCACTCGGCGTCAACCGGATGATGTCGTCGTAGTTGGAGGTTTCCGGCACGTTCTCTGCGATGAAGTGCGGCCCGATCGTCGAGGTCGGCTCCGTCTCGTCCAGCGATGCCGCTTGCGGCGCCTGCTGCGTGGCGGTGCCCGGGAACGACTGCCCGGTCACCTGGATCGACTCGGCCGGTGCGCCGTTCTGCACCGTCGCGTTGCCTTGAGCCGACGCGTTGGCCTGGGCCAGCGCGGGAAGCGGGATGACGAAGGGGAACAGGATTGTGGCCGTCCCGTGAAGGAGTATCGAGCGATTGCCGCGAGTCCGCATGCCTGATCCTGACAAGAAGCTGACGGCGGTGTTCTAGAGGCTGGGCGGAACGAGTCTCGTGACGTTCCGATGAACCCATATCTGAGACGCCGCAGCCATGCCGGCCGCGCCTCACGCCTCCCGACGCGTTCCGGCCGAGACGACCGGCAGCGCCACCCGGACCACGCAGCGCGATCCCGCGACGAAGCCCACCGTGCCGCGGTGCCGCCGCACCACCTCCTGCACGATCGCCAGTCCCAGCCCGCTGCCGGCCCCGGCCTGCCGTCCCTTGCGGAACCGCTCGAACATGCTGTGGCGCAGCTCCGGCGCCACGCCGGGCCCTTCGTCGGCGACGTCGAGGCGGGCGACGCCGCCTCCGTCCGCCCCGGCCACCGCGCAGCCCTGCAGGTCGATCCGTCCGGCCCCGTGCCGCAGCGCGTTCTCGATCAGGTTGCGCACCATCTCCTGCAGGTCGACCCCGTCGCCGCGCACGAGGAGGCAGTCCGGCAGCTCCACGACCAGCTCGCGTCCCGCCGCCTCGACCAGCGGCACCATCTGGGCCGCCGCCTCCCGGACGCTGCGGCAGAAGTTCAACGGCGCCGCCCCGGTCGCATCGGTTCCCGCATCCTGCCTGCGCGCGAGGTCCAGCAGCCTGTCGACCAGGCCGCTCATGGCGGCGATGTCGCGGTCGAGCGCCGGCCAGTCGATCGGGGCACCGTCGTGCCGGGTCCGCTGCAGGCGCAGGCTGAGGGTCGCCAGAGGCGTGCGCAGCTCGTGCGCGGCGTTGCTGGTGAAGCGCTTCTCGACCTGGTAGGCGGTGGCCAGCCGGTCCAGCGCCGCGTTCATCGCCGCGACCAGCGGGAACAGCTCGTCCGGCAGCCCCGCGACCTCGATGCGCCTGTCCGGATCGAGCGGACCCACGCGCGCCGCCTCGGCGGAGGCCCGGGTCAGCGGTTGCAGGCTCCACCGGCAGACGATCCCGACCAGAAGCAGGATCAGGCCGCCGAACGGCAGCAGCACCGCCAGGTCCTGCCAGGGTTCAGGCAGCTCGTCGCCCAGCAGCAGCCGGCCGAGCCGGCCGCCGGGACCATGGTCCTCCCCCAGCTCGTGCAGCGCCGCCACCGCGACGAGGCCGCCGCACAGGATCAGCCCCATCGACCCGGTGAGCCGGCCGCGGAGGCTGCGTCCCAATCTCACGCGGCGGAGCCCGGCGCCGGCACCAGCCGGTAGCCGATGCCGCGAACCGTCTCGACCACGATCCCGGAGCCCGCCAGCGACAGGCGCCGGCGCAGGCGCGACACCGCAGCCTCCAGCGCGTTGCCGGTGTACACGTCGTCGAAGCCGTAGAGCCGATCCGCGAGCGCATCGCGGACCAGGGTGTGGCCGGCGCCGCGCACCAGCTCCTCCAGCAGCGTGGCTTCGCGACGCGTCAGCGCCAGGATCGCGTCGCCCACCCGCGCTTCGCGCGACGACGGGTCGAAGCACAGGTCGCCGAAGCGCAGCACGGGGTCCGGACGGCGCCCGGAGCGGCGGATGATCGAGCGCAGCCTCGCGTCCAGTTCGAGCATGTCGAACGGCTTGGACAGGTAGTCGTCCGCGCCGGCGTCGAGCCCCTCCACCCGGTCGCCGACCGAATGGCGCGCGGTCAGCACCAGGATCGGCACGGTCGCCGCGGCACCGGCGCGCATCCGCCTGAGCACCTCCATGCCGTCCAGGTCGGGCAGCCCGAGGTCGAGGATCACGGCGTCGTAGGCCGCCGCCGCCGCCGCGGCCAGCGCGTCCTCGCCGCACGACACCGCATCCGCGGTGAACCCCACCTGCCGCAGGTGGGACTGCAGCATCTCCCGCAGCTCGTCATGGTCCTCGGCCAGCAGCACCCGCATCGTTGGAAGCAATCCGCCTCGTTACGCGACGGCTCGACGGGATCGTGCCTGACCGGCAACTCCCGGACCGCGGGGCGCGGATCGGGATCCAACTCTAACCGCCGCCGCGGACGGAAAAGAGATGTTTTCGTGACGATCCATGGCCGTCCTGGAGCGGTCCCGGCGCGGCGTCCCGGGTGCCGGCTCCTGCCTCGGGAGCCCTTCTCGAGGTCGCGTGTCAGGAGAGCGTCCTCGGCCCGCACCGCCAACCCGGTCCGTGACCTTGGCGTTCCGGTGCCGGCCGCCGCATCCAAGCCCATGTCGGCGCCGAACCGGACCAGGCGGGTCTTGCCGCTGGCCAGGACGGCGGCTTGCTCCTACGAGGAGGGAAATGAGCTGGTTTTCCTTCGGGCCCGCCGTTTATGCCGCCTTTGCCGGAACCCTTGTCGAGTTCCTGGAAGCGCTGACGATCGTGCTGGCGGTCGGGACCACCCGGGGCTGGCGCGGCGCGCTGGGTGGAACAGGGCTGGCCGTCGTTGTGCTGCTCCTGCTTCTGGTCGGCCTCGGCAATGGCATCACCCGGATCCCGCTGCAACCGTTGCGGGTGGCACTCGGGGCCCTGACCCTGCTGTTCGGCATGCGCTGGCTGCGCAAGGCAGTGCTCCGTGCCGGCGGCGTGATCCCGCTCCGCGACGAGCTCGCCGCCTACGGACGCCAGCGGGCCGCCTCCGCGTCAACCGGCCCCGGCGGTCGCTGGGACCGGGACGCACTCGGCACCACCTTCCGCGTGACCCTGATCGAGGGCGTGGAGGCGACCTTTATCGTACTCGCGACCGGCGCCGCGTCGCCTGGCGCCATGACGCCGGCGGTGCTTGGCGCCGTGGCGGCCTTGTTGTCGGTGTGCCTGCTCGGCATGCTGCTTCGCCGGCCGGTTGCGTCGATCCCGGACAACCCGCTCAAGCTCGGCGTCGGCATCTGCCTGTGCAGCATGGGAACGTTCTGGCTGGGCGAGGGCGAGGCCCTGTCCTGGCCGGGCGGCGGCTGGTCGCTGCTGGCGCTGCTGGCGGGCTTCACCCTGGCCGCAGCCGCGGGCGTCGCCGCCTGCCGCGTTCTGCGCCCGGCGGGGCTGCCGGCCGGAGCCGGATGAGCGCCGCCGGACCGGCTTGGTGGCCCGTGCGCAAGGCCTGGCGGCTGTTCTTCGACGACTGGCACCTGTCGGTGCCGACAATGGCGTGGCTGGCGCTGTCGCTGCTGTTCCGGCGCCTCGGTCTCGCCCCGGCCTGGCACGGGCTCACCCTGTTCGGCGGGTTCGCCGTGATCCTGATCGGTGCAACGGCGGCAAAAGCTTCGCTTCCCCCGCGGCGCGGGACCGGTCAGCGGCAGGTACGCCACCCCACCTCGACGGCCAAGCCGGTCGACTGCACCGTCAAGCCCGGCTCCTGATCTCCCCGCGCAGGGCATGGATGGTGGTCTGGCCGCCTTCCGACCGCAGATGAGGCATCTCGAACCCCGACCGGACCAGGGTCCCGATCGCCACGTCAACGAAGTCGCGCTCATGCGTCGGGACCGCGATGACGATGCGGCCGTAATGGTCCAGGGACCGGACCGCCTGGTTGATCACCTGGTTGATCGTAACCAGCGTCACGTGCGGCGCCAGAACCAGGTCGGCTGACCGCGCCTCGACATGCGCCTCGGGCAGTCGGGCCTCGGCCTTGCGGCACTCGGTGTGCATCAGCGCGCACAGCGTGTCGGCCGCCGCGGTTCCCAGCACCAGCACGCGCAGTCCTTCGAGCGCGGAGTTCTCGCCGAGCAGCGCCACTGCGCTGCGACGGGACTGCAGGATCGTCCGAGCATAGCGCAGACGACGGTCGCGAAGCGTCTCACTCATTGCCAACCTTCTCCCTCCGGTGCCTCGAATCGCTGCCGGACGCGTCATCCATGCGACGCCTGCGGATAAGGGATCGATGCGGCTTTGGGCGTGCCGCATAAACATCCGCTAAAGGCACCAGGCCGCCGCGTGCGGCAGCCGAAGGATCCGCATCCTTATGGCGTCTTTATGCCGACGCGGCATTTCCCGATCGCCGCCTTATGCCGGTGTGCGGCCTATGTGAACGGCGAGTCCGTTCCGCGCCGATGACCCGGCGCACCGGTTGTCGCGCCGATGCAGCTTGGATGTTGATCCGTGATTCACAAACCGTTTCTCCCGTTCCGCGACCGGATCCGGCACGCGCGACGCCGTCCCCCCCTGCTCCACGTGATGGCGGGCGCATCCGTCCTCGCGACGTGCGCCGCCGCAGCACAAGCACAGACCGCTCCCGCCGCACCTGCGGCCCCCAAGGACTGGGCCAGCACCATCACCTATGGCGCCCAGGTGGATGCCGGCATCACCGGCAACTTCGACCGTCCGGCCGACGGACTGAACTATGGCCGCCTGTTCGACGACAAGGCGAACACGGTGCTGTTGAACCAGATCCAGCTCACTGCCACCCGCCCGATTGACAGTTCGGCCACCGGCTACGATCTCGGCTTCATCCTGCAGGCGAGCTACGGCTCGGACGTGCGCTACACCCACTACCTCGGCGAGTTCAATTTCCTCACGAGCGACCGCAACCAGTTCACCGTGCTGCAGGCCGACCTGCTGCTGCACACGCCCTGGCTGGGCAAGAACGGTACCGATTTCAAGCTCGGGCAGTTCGTCACCCCGATCGGATACGAAACGATCGATCCCAGCACCAACCCGTTCTATTCGCACTCCTACCTGTTCAACTTCGGTCCGTTCCAGCACACCGGGCTGCAGGCGATCGTGCATGTCAACCCGACGCTGGACCTTTACGGCCAGGTCGACACCGGCGAAAGCACCACCTTCGACGGCGGCGACAACAACGCCGAGCCAGCCGGGCTGTTCGGCGTCGGGCTCAACAACCTTGCCGGCGGCAAGCTGACGGTGCTGGCGCTGATGCACCTGGGGCCGGAGGATGCCACCAACGCGCTGGGCCACGCCGCCAACAGCGACATGCGCTACGAGGGCGACGTGGTCGCGACCTTCAAGGCGACCTCCAAGCTCACGCTCGTGGGGGAGGCGCAGTGGCAGCACGACGACAGCGTCGGCGCCGACAGCTACGGCGCCGCCGGCTACGCGTCCTACGCGCTGACCCCGACGGTGACCGCCAACTTCCGCGGCGAGGTGTATCGCGACAACGCCGGCTTCTTCGTCGACGCTTATCCGGGCAACCTGGATTCGGTGCGCGCCCTGAACGGCCTGCCAAACGGCTCGTTCTCCTCTGGGCGCGAAACCTACAGCGAGTGGACCTGGGGCGTGAGCTGGAAGCCGGTCATCCCCCATGTCGCCCTGCTGGCATTTCGGCCCGAGCTGCGCTGGGACAAGTCGTTCAGCGGCGGACACCCGTTCAACGCGGGCACCGAGACCGGAAGCCTCACCCTCGCCGCGGACGTGATCCTCGGCTTCTGAGAAGATCCCCGGAACAGGTCCATGCGGACGCTCGGCCATGGCTGCGACCGTGCCTTTACGCGGCCTTTATTCGTTTCGGGCAACCACGAATAGTCCCTTTACGAGCCACCGGCGTATGCCGGGCCACCATGCGAAGGGGCGCTCCATGTTCGACATCTTCCTTCTCGTCCTCGGCACCGGAGCCATCCTGCTGATGGACGCCTACGCGTCGTTGTGCGGCAGGATCTAGAAATGGGCATCGACCTGATCCTGGGTGCCGGGGTGTCGATCGGCCTGCTGGTTTATCTCGGCTGGGCGTTGATCCGCCCCGAAGACTTTTGAGGAAACGCCGGTCATGACCACCCTCGGCATCGTCGAGATCCTGATCATCCTGGCCGTCATCGTTACGGCCGCGTTTCCGGTCGGACGCTACCTCGCCACCGTCATGGAAGGAGGACGCTCCTTTCTCACGCCGGTGCTGGCCCCGGTCGAGCGCGGGCTCTACGCGCTGTGCGGGATCGATCCGAAGCAGGGCATGAACTGGCGCGGCTACACGACGGCGCTGCTGCTGCTGAACGCCCTCCACTTCGCGCTGCTCTACCTGATCCTGCGGCTGCAGTTCTACCTGCCCTTCAACCCGCAGGGCGTCGCCGGCATGCCGCCGGCGATCGCGTTCAACACCGCGATCTCCTTCGTCACCAACACCAACTGGCAGGCCTACGTGCCGGAGTCCGGCGTTTCCAACGGCGCGCAGATGTTCGGCCTGACGGTGCACAACTTCCTGTCCGCCGCCTCCGGCATCGCAGTGGCGGTCGCGGTGATGCGCGCCTTCGCCGCCGGCGGCGTGCAGACGCTCGGCACCTTCTGGGCCGACCTGACCCGCGCCACGCTCTACGTGCTGCTGCCGCTCGCCTGCGTGTTCGCGATCCTGCTGATGGCGAGCGGGGTTCCCGACACGCTGCACGCCTTCGCCACCGTCACCACGCTGGAAGGCGCGCACCAGGTGATCGCGCTGGGACCGGTCGCGTTCCAGGAAGCGATCAAGGAGCTCGGCACCAACGGCGGCGGCTTCTTCAACGCCAACAGCGCGCACCCGTTCGAGAACCCGACCGCGCTGACCTGCGCGCTCGAAACCTTCATGCTGCTGCTGATCCCGTTCGCGCTGCCTGTCACCTTCGGCCGCCTGGTGCGCGAGCCCGCGCAAGGACGCGCGCTGCTGGTGACGATGGTCGGCATCCTCGGGGTCGGCATGATCCTGGCCTATGCCGCGGAAGCGGCCGGCAACCCGCTCCTGCACGCGCTCGGCGTGGGCCAGGCGCAGGGCAACCTGGAAGGCAAGGAGGTTCGCTTCGGCACCGCGTTGACGGCGATGCTGAATGTCGGCGCCACCGGCACCTCGACCGGCGCCGTGTCCGGGGCCACGGACAGCTTCATGCCGCTGGGCGGGCTGGTGCCGCTGTTCCTGATGCAGCTGGGCGAGGTGACGCCAGGCGGCATCGGCTCGGGCTTCTACTTCATCATCGTGTTCGCGCTGCTCTCCGTGTTCGTCGCCGGGCTGATGGTCGGGCGCACCCCCGAATATCTCGGCAAGAAGGTGCAGGCGCGCGAGGTCAAGCTGGCCATGCTGGCGCTGCTGATCCTGACGCTGTGGATCCTGTGCGGCGCCGGGCTGTCGCTGATCCTGCCGGCCGGGTTGGCGGCGCTGTCCAACGCCGGGCCGCATGGCCTGACCGAGATGCTCTACGCCTGGACGTCGGCCACCGAGAACAACGGCAGCGCCTTCGCCGGCCTCACCGCCACCGGGCCGCTGCTGGCCTACGGGCAGGCCTTCGCCATGCTGTTCGGCCGCTTCGCGGTGATGGTGCCGATCCTGGCGATCGCGGGCTCGCTCGCCGCCAAGCCGAAACTCAGGATGACCGCCGGCACCTTTCCGACCACCGGGCTGCTGTTCGTGGGTCTGCTGGTCGGCGTGATCGTCATCCTGGGCGGATTGCAGTTCCTGCCGGCCGATGCGCTCGGACCGGTCGCTGAACAGGTCGTGCTCCACACCGGCACGACGTATTGAGGGCCGAACCATGTCCGCAACCACCTCCACCCCCGGCGACGGCGCCCCGGCGCTTGCCTTGTTCGACCGCAGGATCGCGCTCCGCGCCGCGCGCGACTCCGTCGCCAAGCTCAATCCGCACCGACTGATGCGCAACCCGGTCATCTTCGTGACCGAGATCGTCGCCATCCTGACCACGGTCCTGGGCGTGCGCGACCTGTTCACCCATCCGCCGCACCAGGGCTTCGCCCTGGCGATCGCGGCCTGGCTGTGGCTGACGGTGCTGTTCGCGACCTTTGCCGAGGCGATGGCCGAAGGCCGCGGCCGCGCGCGGGCCGAAAGCCTGCGCCGCGCGCGCAACGAGATGATCGCCAAGCGCGTGCCGAACCCCGACGACCCGGCCTTGTTCGGCACCGTGTCCTCGACCGACCTGCGCGTCGGCGACGTGGTGCTGGTGGAGACCGGCGACCTGATCCCGCTCGACGGCGAGATCATCAAGGGTATCGCCTCGATCAACGAGAGCGCCATCACCGGCGAGTCCGCGCCGGTGATCCGCGAGGCGGGCGGCGACCGCTCCGCGGTGACCGGCGGCACCCAGGTGGTGTCGGACAGTCTGCTGGTGCGCATCACCGCAGAGCCCGGACACACCTTTATCGACCGCATGATCGCGCTGGTTGAGGGCGCGTCGCGCTCCAAGACCCCGAACGAGATCGCGCTCGACATCCTGCTGGCGGGACTCACCATCATCTTCCTGATCGCGGTGGCGACGCTGGTCGGCTTCGCGCACTATTCGGCCACGGTGCTGTCGGTGCCGGTGCTGGCGGCGCTGCTGGTGACGCTGATCCCGACCACCATCGGCGGCCTCTTGTCGGCGATCGGCATCGCCGGCATGGACCGGCTGGTGCGCTTCAACGTGGTGGCGACCTCCGGTCGCGCGGTCGAGGCGGCCGGCGACGTCGACACCCTGCTGCTGGACAAGACCGGCACCATCACCTTCGGCAACCGCATGGCCGCCAGCTTCAGCGCGGTGCCGGGGGTCGAGGAGCAGCGCGTCGCCGAAGCGGCCGCGATGGCCTCGGTCGGCGACGAAACGCCGGAAGGGCGCTCGATCCACGCCCTGGCGCGCGACAGGTTCGGGATCGTGTCGGTGGCGCCGGACGGCGCGGTGCCGGTGCCGTTCTCGGCCAACACCCGCCTGTCCGGCCTCGATGCCGGCGGACGGGCATGGCGCAAGGGCGCGGTGGATTCGCTGCTCAAGGCGGTCGGCGAGACGCAGCCTCCCGCCGCCTTCACCGCGGCGGTGGAGCGGATCGCGCGCTCGGGTGGCACGCCGCTGGCGGTGGCGGAGGACAACCGCCTGCTCGGCGTGGTCGAGCTCAAGGACGTGGTCAAGCCCGGCATACGCGACCGCTTCGCCGCCCTCCGCCGCATGGGCATACGCACGGTGATGGTGACCGGCGACAACCGCGTCACCGCGGCGGCGATCGCCACCGAGGCCGGCGTCGACGACTTCATCGCCGAGGCGACGCCGCAGGACAAGCTCGGCTACATACGCTCCGCGCAGGGCGAAGGCCGTCTGGTGGCGATGTGCGGCGACGGCACCAACGACGCGCCGGCGCTGGCGCAGGCCGATGTCGGCGTGGCGATGCAGACCGGCACCCAGGCGGCACGCGAAGCCGCCAACATGGTCGACCTCGACAGCGATCCGACCAAGCTGATCGAGATCGTCGAGATCGGCAAGCAGCTGCTGATCACCCGCGGCGCGCTGACGACGTTCTCGATCGCCAACGACATCGCCAAGTACTTCGCCATCCTGCCGGCGATCTTCGTGGTCGCCTATCCCGGCCTGTCCGCGCTCAACGTCATGCGGCTGTCGACGCCGCAAAGCGCCATCCTGTCGGCGGTGATCTTCAACGCCCTGGTGATCATCGCCCTGGTGCCGCTGGCGCTGAAGGGGGTGGACTTCAAGGCTGTGAGCGCCGCCGCGCTGCTTCGGCGCAACCTGCTGATCTACGGCATCGGCGGCATCGTGGTGCCGTTCGCCGGCATCAAGATCATCGACTTGGCTCTCACCGCCCTCCACATCTTCGCCTGAGGATCGGGTTCATGGTCTCGCATCTGCGTCCGGCACTGTTTCTCGTCGTCCTGTTCACCCTGCTGCTCGGGCTGCTGTTCCCGCTCGGCTTCGTCGGCCTCGGTGCGGTGGCGCTGCCGTTCCCCGCCACCGGCAGCCTCCTCGAGCGCAACGGCCAACCGGTCGGCTCCGCCCTGATCGGCCAGAACTTCACCGCCGACCGCTACTTCCACGGCCGGGAGTCGGCCATCTCAGGCACCGACCCGAAGGACCCGTCGAAGACGGTGCCGACCCCCTATGACGGCAGCAACTCGTCCGCCTCCAACCTCGCGCCGACCTCCAAGGCGCTGCACGACCGGGTCGCTGGCGACGTGGCCACGCTCGAGAAGCAGGGCGCCGCACCCGGCACCATCCCGATGGACGCGGTGACCAGTTCCGGCTCCGGGCTGGATCCGGACATCTCGCCCGACTACGCGGCGTTGCAGGCAGCCCGCGTCGCAGCCGCCCGGCACCTTCCGGTCGATGCCGTCCGCCAGCTGCTGGCCGCGCACACGCTGGGCCGGACGCTCGGGCTGTTCGGCGAGCCGCGTGTCAACGTGCTACGCCTGAACCTCGCCCTCGACTCCCTGCCCGCGAAGGGTGACGCCGGCGTCGGGGTCCACACGAGCAGCCGGTAGGGATGAGCCGGCCGGGAGCAGGGATGGATCGCGGTGGGTGCAGCCAGAGCCGGTCGAAGCGGGGCATGATCGGACGGTCGTGCTCCGGACGGGGCCGGATCGCCGCCTGATGCGGACCGAGCGGAAGCGTCCCGATCCGGACGCGCTGCTTGCCGCAGAGGCGAAGGCCGCGCGGGCGCCGTTGAAGATCTTCCTCGGCGCCGCACCCGGCGTCGGCAAGACCTGCGAGATGCTGGCGCAGGCGCGCCGCCTGCTCGGCGAGGGCAGGCGGGACATCCTGGCCGGCCTGATCGAGACCCATGGCCGCGCCGAGACCGAGGCCCAGCTCGGCGACCTCCCGGTGCTGCCGCGGCTGCGCATCGAGTATCGCGGCCAGACCCTGGAAGAGTTCGACCTGGACGCGGCGCTGGCGCGGCGCCCGTCCCTGCTGCTGGTCGACGAGCTCGCGCACTCCAACGCGCCCGGCAGCCGGCACGCCAGGCGGTGGGAGGACGTGGCCGAGCTGCTCGGCGCCGGCATCCCGGTCTGGACCACGCTCAACATCCAGCACCTGGAAAGCCTGAACGACACGGTGCTGCGCATCACCGGGGTCCGGGTGACGGAGACCCTGCCCGACCACGTGCTGGAGCTGGCCGACGAGATCGAGCTGATCGACCTGTCCCCGGCCGACCTGCGCGCCCGGCTGTCGCAGGGCCGGATCTACCGTCCGGACGTGGCGGCGCGGGCGCTGGGCGGGTTCTTTCGTGAGGGCAACCTGCAGGCGCTGCGCGAGATCGCGCTCCGGCGCGCCGCCCAGCATGTCGATGCCGGCCTGCTCGACTACATGCGCTCCAACGCCATCGCCGGTCCCTGGCCGGCCGGCGACCGGGTGCTGGCCCTGGTCGGGCCGGAGAACGGGGAAACGGTGCTGCGCGAGGCCAAGCGGCTGGCCGACGCGCTGCATGCGCCCTGGCTGGTGCTGCATGTCGAGCCCGCCGGCGAGGCGCCGGCCGACGCGGCGCGGATCGCGCGGATCATGGGCCTTGCCGCGGAACTGGGTGCGGAGGTCGAGATCCGGGCGGTGCGCACGCCGCAGGAGGGGATCGTCGGCATCACGCTGGAAGTGGCGCAGGCGCGCAACGTTTCCCGGATCGTGGTCGGCCGGGCGCAAGGTGTCCGCAGGTGGCAGCGCCTGCTGTCCGGAGCCGGGCTGCGGCGCAACCTGGCGGCCACGCTGCTGGCCCGGGCGCCGGACCATGCCGTGCAGGTGGTGCCGACCGGCATGCCGCGGATCCGACGGCCCGAGACCGGCGCCCGGTGGCCGGCCGGCTGGACGCCGTGGCTGTCCTCGGCGGCGCTGGTGTTGCTGGCGGTCGGGCTGGGCGAGGCGCTGCACGGCCTGGTCGAGCCGGACGCGCTCGGCATGCTGTTCCTGGCCGCGGTGGTGGGTGCTGCCGCCCTGCACGGGCTCCGCGTGGCGCTCGCCAGCGCGGTGGTGTCGTTCCTGGCCTGGAACTTCTTCTTCATCCCGCCGCTCTACCAGTTCACCATCGACCAGCCGCGCGACATCATGGCCATCCTGGTGTTCGCGGCCGTCGCCGTGGCGACCGGGCTGGTCGCCAGCCGGCTCGGCGCCTCGGCGCGGGCGGCCCAGGGCCGGATCGAGAGCCTGCGTCGGATCGGTGCGTTCTCCCGCGCCCTGGGCGTTCCGGTCACCCGGTCGCAGCTGCAGGAGGAAATCGTGCGACAGGCGGCGTCCATCGCCGCGCGGGCGATGGTGCTGGCGGCGCGCGAGGGCGACGGGGCGCTCGACATCCTCGCCGCCGACCCGCCGGCCGACACCATGGATGACGGCTCCTGGGCGGCGGCGCTGTGGTCCTGGCGGCACGGCGAGCCATCCGGGCGCGGTACCGCCACCCTGCCCTCCGCCCCCTGGCGCTTCCTGCCGATCCGGATCGTCGGTGGCGCCGACAACGGCAAGGCCGATGGCAGCGTGGGCGGGCTGCACGGCCTGCTCGCGATACAGTCGGCCGTTCCGGTCGACGGGCCGGCGCTTCAGGCGCTTCAGGCGCTGACCGACCAGGCGGCACTGGCGCTGGAGCGGGTCCGGCTGGTTCGGGGCGCTGCCGACGCGACCGCGCGGGACGAAACCCAGAAGCTGCGCACCGCCCTCCTGAACTCGCTGTCGCACGACCTGCGCACGCCGTTGACCGGCATACGCGGCTCCGCCGAAACCCTGCGCACCGCCTGGGCCCACCTCCCGCCGGACACGCGCGACGACCTGCTGCTCGCCATCGAGGAGGACACCCGGCGGATGACCCGGTTCCTGGCCAACATCACCGACATGACCCGGCTCGACAGCGGCGTGGTGGTGCCGCGCCTGGTGCGGGTGATGCTGCACGACGTGATGCAGGGCGCGCTGTCGCGCCTGGACGACCCGGTGCCGGTGTCGGTCGCCGCCGAGGGAGAGCCGGCCGCGCTGGCCGATCCGTTGCTGCTGGAGCAGGTGCTGTTCAACGTGCTGGACAACGCCCTGAAGTATTCGCAGCCTTCCGCTGCCGACCCGGTCGCGGTTCGGCTGGCCGTCGAGGCCGGCCAGGCGGTAGTCCGGATCAGCGACAACGGCGTCGGCATCGCCGAGCACGACCTGCCGCACGTGTTCGACAGCTTCTTCCGCGCCCAGCATGGCGACCGGGTGGTACCGGGCACCGGTCTCGGCCTGGCGATCGCGCGTGGCCTGATCGAGGTGATGGGCGGCACCATCTCCGCCGTCAGCCCCGCACCCGACCGAACCGGGGAAAGGCGCGGCGCCACCGTCACCATCACGCTGCCGCAGGCGTCATGAGCGGGATCGATCGTCCGGCGGTGCTGGTCGTCGACGACGAGAAGCAGATCCACCGCTTCCTGTGTCCCGCCCTGGAAGCCGCCGGCTACCGTCCCCGCTCGGCGTTCAACGGCGCCGACGGGCTGCGGCAGGCGGCGTCGCGCGCGCCGGACGCGATCGTGCTCGACCTCGGGCTGCCGGACATGGACGGCCAGGTGGTGCTGGAGCGGCTGCGCGCCTTCTCGCAGGTGCCGGTGATCGTGCTGTCCGCCCGCGACCGGCAGTCGGAGAAGATCGCCTCGCTCGACGCCGGCGCCGACGACTACGTCGAGAAGCCGTTCGGCCTGGGCGAGCTGCTGGCCCGGCTGCGCGCCGTGCTGCGCCGCCACGATCCCGGCATCGAGCCCAGGCCGGACGAGATCCTCGGCTGCGGCCCGATCGTGCTGGACCCCGGCCGCCACGAGGTCAGGGTCAACGGCGACCGGGTCACGCTGAGCCCGCGCGAGTACCAGCTCCTGGCCATGCTGATGCGCCACGAGGACAAGGTGCTGACGCACCGCCAGCTGCTGCTCGCCCTGTGGGGACCGGCGCACGGCGAGGACGTGCAGTACCTGCGCGTCTACATCGGCCAGCTGCGCCACAAGCTCGGTCCCACGGTGGCCCCGATGATCGCCACCGAACCGAACGTCGGCTACCGGCTCACCCGTTCCACGGGCTGAGGTACGCCAGGCGCCCGTCCGTCGCTGAGGGACGGATCGCATCCGGCCGCAGCCGCGACCGGGTTGCCGCCGCCCCGACAGGCTGCTAACCCGGATCGATACGATGCCGGACCGAGATCATGACGAAGACGTTTCTTCTGCTCTGCCTGGCGGCCGCCTTCGGTCCGGCGATTGCCTACGCGCAGCCAGTCTCGGGTCCGTATGTCCAGCTGGGCGGCGGCGTCGACTTCCTGCAGAACGTGCAGGTCAGGCCGTCGGGGTTCGGCCCCGCGCCGCGCGACTACACCTTCGACCCGGGCGGGAGCGCGTTGGCCGCCGCCGGCTATGGGTTCGGCAACGGGCTGCGGATCGAGGCGGAAGGCGACTTTGCCTTCGACCACGTGCACGGCGTCGAGCTGGCGCCCCAGTATGCCACGGAGCGCGCCGGCGGCCACCTGCAGCAGTACGGCGGGTTCGGCAACGTGCTCTACGACCTCCGCTTCGGCCTTCCGGTCACGCCCTATCTCGGCCTCGGTGCCGGCTACCAGGAGATCGAGCTGAACCAGGTCAACTCGTCGGGGTTCGGCGCGCAGGCCGGACATCTCGATCACGGTGAGACCAGAGGCAACTTCGCCTATCAGGGGATCGCAGGCGCCGCCATCGCCACGCCCTTGCGCGGCCTATCCCTGACCGTCGAGTACCGCCTGATCGGCGTCCTGTCGCCCGGCGCCTATTACCGCGGCTCGGCGAACGAGCTGGTTCCCGTGGCCAGCGCCAACCAGGCCACCTTCAACCCGTTCCAGGATGTCGGCTTCCGCGCGGCGAGACCGCCGTTCCGCGAGGTCGAGATCCCGGAGCACACCACCTTCAACAACATCTTCAATCACGAGATCCTGTTCGGCCTGCGCTACACCTTCGACAACGGCGCGCCGGCGGCGCCACCCCCGGCACCTGCGCCGGCCGTAGTGCCCGCCCCTGTGCCGACCCGCACCTATCTCGTCTTCTTCGATTGGGACAGCGCCACCCTGACCGCACGTGCGTCCGGGATCATCGCACAGGCGGCGCAGAACGTGGCACGCGTCGGCACGACCACCATTGAGGTCGACGGATATGCCGACACCTCGCACATCCTGCCGGACGGGTCCGGGCAGCGCTACAACCTGCGTCTGTCGATGCGACGGGCCGACAGCGTCCGCACCATGCTGATCCGCGACGGCGTGTCCGCCTCCGCCATCACGGTTCACGGGTTCGGCGACGCACATCCGCTGGTGCCGACCGGCCCGGACGTGCGCGAGCCGCAGAACCGGCGGGTCGAGATCATCCTCCGCTGATCGAGCCGCCCCGACGCGGCACCGTCGAAACCCTTGTCCTACTGCAGCGGCTCGACCGGAAGCGCCCAGAGCAGCCCGCCATCGGCGGCGAGCGCGTTGCGTCCGCGCGGCAGCATCAGCGCCGATCCGGCGCCGACGTCGCGCTCGAAGATCTCGCCGTAGTTGCCGACCGCCGCGACCGCCGCCGCGAAGGCAGTGTCCGGAACCCCCAGAGCCTTGCCGATCCACGGCGTGGTGCCGACCAGGCGCCGGATCACCGGGTTCGCGCTGCGGCGCATCTCCGAAAGGTTGGCCCGCGTCACCCCGTTCGCCTCCGCCTGCACGGCGGCCCACACGGTCCAGTCCACCAGGGCAGCCCATCCCGCATCGCCTCGGCGATAAGCTGGCGCGAACGGATCGATCGACACCGTGTCCGACAGCACGGTGAACTCGGTGCGGCGCTTGTTGAAGCTGGCGCGGATGTTGGCCATCCAGGAGATGTCGCCGGTGACGGCATCGCAATGGCCGTCGAGCAGGGCCACCTCCATCTCGCCGCGCTCGGAAAACGGGAACCGGTGCTCGGGCGTCTTCAGCCGCGGCTCCACGAGGTCGTACAGCACCCGCTCGTGCGGCGCCGCGTTGATGAAGCACACGTTCCTGCCGCCCAGGTCGGCCAGCGTGCGGATGCCGCTTCGGTTGGACGCCAGCACGCCCTGGCCGTCGAAGAACACCGGCGGCCCGAAGGCGGCGCCATACACGTTGCCCACCACCGGGTCGGGCGTGGCGCCGAACAGTATGTCCACCTTGCGGTCGCGCAACGCCGCCAGGGCGGTCGGCTCGTCCGGCAGGGTCAGGAACCGGGCCCGTCCGGGATCACCGAAGATCTCGGCGGCCAGCGCGCGGCAGAAGTCGGCGCCGAGGCCGGACAGGTTGCCGTGGGTATCGGCCTCGGAATAATCGTCCTCGTCGCTCACCACGCCGCAGGCGAGGGTGCCGGCCTTGCGCACCGCGTCCAGCGTGGCGCTCGCCTGCGCGGGACCGATCTGGCAGACGAGCAGCAGCGCCGCCAGGACGACCGGCAGCGCCTTGAACAGGCTTCTCAAGGTGTCAGCTCCGCTTGACCATGAAGCAAGGGGAGCCGGGCGAACCCGGCTCCCCTCGGTGTTGATCCGCCGGATGCGCGGGATCAGGGCGTCCAGGTGCCTGAGGTCGGGATGCCCGGGGTGGTGGACGGGCGCGGGTTGAAGTCCGCCGGCGCCGGGTCGATCAGCTTGCCGCCCACGTAGTCGGTCGGCACGATGTTCAGCGTGTAGCAGCCGCCGGCCGCGTAGTGCGGCAGGCTGGGCGTGGTGCCCGGCAGGATCTCGGCATAGGAGGCCGGGAGCGGCGCCGTGTCGCCGGTCAGGCGCGCGTTGTCGAAGGCGGCCAGCATGTCGCCGATGTTCGGCACGTTGTCGTCGGCCGGGCCCACGTAGTCCTGCCCGAACTCCGACTTGCCCAGCTTGGCGCCACGCTTCTCGTCGGGAAGGTCGGCGAGCGGGGTCAGGTTGAACACCTCGTCGATGAACTTGATGATCGAGCTGTGCTCGGCGTTCTGGTGCACGATCGCGTGCGCCTTGGCGAACGGCGAGATCACGATCGCCGGGATGCGCGAGGACGGCTCGAGCGGGTTGCCTTCCGGATCGTTCACCCGCGCGGTCACCGCGGCGTGGTCGTAGAGCCCGTCGGTCTCGTCGTAGACGATGACGATCGCGCTGTTGGCCCAGTACGGGCTGGCGGCGATCGCGTTGACCTCGTCGGCGACCAGCTGCTCGGAGATCTGCGCGTCCGAATAGCCGGGATGGTCGTCGCTGCCCGGGAAGGCGGCGCGCACCGCCGGGTTCGGATCGACCGGCAGCAGGCCGTCATTGTTGTCGTAGCCGCCGCGCACATAGGCGACGCCGCCGGCCGCCGGCAGCAGACGGTTGTTCACCGCGGTGAAGAAGTCCTGCAGGCCGTAGAGATGGTTCTGCGCCACCTCCGGGTTGTCGCCGATGTAGCCGAAATACTGCGGCGCGTCGTGGTGGACGATGTAGGAGCTGTGCAGCGGCGCCTTGGTGGAGTCGGTCGGCTCGGCGTCGTAGCCTTCCTGGAACCAGCCCCAGTTGGTCGGCTGCTGCCCGCTGCCGGCGATGGTCTTGAGGTCGTGCTGCACGTCGGCCAGGTCGAGCGCCGGGTTCTGGTCGGTGCTGACGGTTTGCGCGATGTCCTTGCCCATGAACGACAACGGCAGGCTGGCATAGGTCTGGTTGAGTGCCGGGACCGCCGGGCTTTCGTCCATGGTGCCGTAGGGCGGCTTGACCGGCGAGGTGTCGAGGTTGGAGCCGGCGAACGGGCCCTCGTCGCCCACCACCGGCTCGCCGCCGGACTGTGCCACGGTCGGGCTGGCGGTGTTGCTGCTCGCCTCGCCCGGATGCAGCGCCCATTGCGTCAGGCCGGACTGGCCGGACAGCAGCGCCAGCGCGTTCGGGGTGGACGCCGAGGTGACGGTCATGTGGAAGTTGTCGAACAAGGCGAAGCGATCGGCGAACTGCCACAGATAGGGCGCGGTGTCGCAATCGACGTGGCTCATCGCCACCTCGCCCATCTGCTTCTGCATCAGGGTCGGGTTGGAGGTGGGCGCGAGGCCGGTGGTCTTGGACACGATCTGGCCCTGCGCGTTCGTGGTCAGGCCTTCTTCGTCCAGCGCGAAGCGGTCGTTGAGCGAAACCTTGTTGCTGAAGTCCTGGCTGACCAGGATGCCGGCATGGGAATGGTCGACCGAGGCGGTGTCGGCCGGGTAGAGCGGCACGGTGGCGCCGGCGGCGGTCTTCACCGTTTGCGGGATCAGGAACGGCGAGATCGTGCCGACGGTGCCATCGGTGTTGACGATCTTCTGGGTGAAGCCCGGGGTGCTGGCGGCCGACTGGCTGTAGAGCCCGTGCGCGCCGGGGAAGGTGCCGAAGTAGAAGTCGAACGACCGGTTCTCCTGGAACAGGACGAACACGTATTTCACCTTCTGGCGCAGAAGCGCGATCTTGGCCGCGGTCGACAGGACCGGTTGCTTGGCCAGGTCGGTGGCGACGCGCTGCACGGCAGCGCTGCTTTTCGGCGCGATGGTCACGTCGCCCGGCGCTTCCTGCGCGAACACGATCGTCGGCTGGAACAGCGCCAGGGTCACCGTGATGGCGCAGGTCGATCTGCACCAGCTTCTGAATGTCATGTCGTGCTTACCACCGCGTTGCGTGACTGATCCGGCAGGCCGGCATGGCCACCGACCTTGCGCAGGTTTTGGGACGGTTCGGCCGTCCTGGCTAACGACAATTCCATGAAATTGCGATTCGGCGTTTCTTTGAGGCATGCCGCGCGGAACGCGAGCGGCACGGGCAGCAAGCGTCGCACCGGAGGCACGGCAGCATCCGCCAGAATTTGAACAACGTTCACGCCTCACGCTCTCGCATCGACCAGCCTGGCAACCCGCTCTGCCGCACGCTGTTCTGGTTCGGACACCATGATCGGGAGACACGCGATGGCGGACATCCAGGAGCCGGACAACTTCGGCGAAGGCAAGCACGGGCAGGCGCGCCGGCTGGCCGACGCGGCGCTGACGGCACAGCGCGAAGGTCGGCACGAGGAAGCCGAGCGGCTGCTCGACGAGGCGCAGCGCACCGATCCGCAGGCGCTGGAGGACGCGCTGGCCGGCAGCCGGGCCGGAGCCAAGCTGGACGCGGCGGAGATCGCCACCGATGACGAGGTGGCGCGGATCAGCCGCACGATCGAGCCCGGCTCGGCTTCGCCGTCGCGGGCCGGCATCACCGGCTCCGGCAGCGGCGCGGATGGCTGAGCCCAGGCAGCCCGGCTGTGGCGGCGCTGCAAGCGCCGGAACCCGTGTGCCGTGCTCACGACGCTTTTATGTCGGTCTGAAGCTGGGCCTGGCCTAGACAGGACTTCAACGTGGGACGTCCTTTGTCCTCCAGCTATCCGAGGAATGCGACGCTTCGATGTGCGATGTTCTGATCCTGGACGACGAGGAGGTCGTCCGCTCGGTCCTGGTGGACCTTCTGGAGGATCAGGGCCTGCACGTTTGCGCGGTCGGAACGCCCGGCGAGGCGCTCGACATCGCGCTCATGCCGGACGGCTGCACCCTTCTGCTGACCGACATCGACCTCGGCGTGCACGACATCGACGGCTTCGGCGTGGCGGAGCGGGTCCGGCAGGTCCGGCCCACCCTGCCGGTCCTGTTCATCTCCGGGCGGCCGTGGAAGCTCGCCGAGCACCAGGCCACCGAGAACGACCGGCTGCTGGCCAAGCCCTTCCGCATGTCGGCGCTGCTCGTGGCGGTGCAGCAGCTGCTGGCGCGGGTGGAAACCGCCTGAACCCTTAGGCGATGCCGCGCATCAGCGTGTCCAGCCGGTCGGCGTCTTCGGGCTTCTTGTCCAGGCGCAGCCGACCCACGCGCGGGAACCGGAGCGCCACGCCGGACTTGTGCCGGGCCGAGCGCTGTGCCGCGTCGAACGCGATCTCCAGCACGATGCCCTTTGCCGTGCCGTGCTCGACCTCGCGCACCGGACCGAAGCGCTGGGTGGTGTTGTTGCGTATCCAGCGGTCGAGCATCACCAGCTCGGCGTCGGTGAAGCCGGAATACGCCTTGCCCACCGGCACCAGCTCCTCGTCGCCGTTGGGAAGCTCGCGCCACAGCCCGAAGGTGTAGTCCGAATAGTACGACGAGCGCTTGCCGTGGCCGCGCTGGGCATACATCAGCACCGCGTCGACCGTCAGCGGGTCGCGCTTCCACTTCCACCACAGGCCCTTCGGCCGCCCGGGCAGGTACGGGCTGTCGCGCCGCTTGAGCATCAGCCCCTCGATGGACGCGGCGCGCGCGCCGTCGCGCAGCTCGGACAGCGCGGAAAGGCTCGGCGCCTCGACCAGCTCGGACAGGTCCATCCGCCCCGGACGGACCCGGGCGACAAACGCTTCCAGCCGGGCGCGGCGCTCGGCGAACACGAGCGGACGCAGGTCGATCCCGTTCTCGAACAGGATGTCGTAGAGCCGCACCAGCACCGGGAACTGGTCCAACATCTTCACGGTCGGCAGCTTGCGGTTCAAGCGCTGCTGCAGGTCGGCGAACGGCGCCACCACCCCGCTCCGCACCACCAGCAGCTCGCCGTCCAGCACCGCATCGAACGCCATGTGCTCGACGATCTCGGGAAACGCGGCCGAGATGTCGTCGGCGCCGCGGGAGTAGAGCCGCCGCCCGGCCGGGGTCGACACCAGCTGCACCCGGATGCCGTCCCACTTCCATTCCGCGGCGAACGCCGCAAAATCGAGCGCCGCCAGGTCGGGGGCTTCCAGCGGATGCGCCAGCATCGGCGGGCGGAACACCGGCGCGTCGGCGGGATCCGGACGCTCCCCCCTGTTCTCGACCCAGGCGAACAGCGGGTCGTAGGGCGGCGACAGCCCGTGCCACACCTCCTCGATGTCGTCGGCGGCGATGGTGCCGCCGCTGAGCTCGGCCAGCGCGATCTTGGCCAGCCGCACCGAGGCGCCCACACGCAGCGCGCCGGTGATCAGCTTCAGGATCGCCAGCCGGACCGGAGCGGGCGACGCGTCCAGCCAGCCGGCGACCAGGTGCCTCAGCTCGGCCTTGGGCGTGACCGCCAGCGCTTCCACCACCTCCGCCAGCAGCGGCGGCGAGGCGTTGGATCGCCGTTCCGGCCACATCAGCGCCACCGTCTCGGCCAGGTCGCCGACATAGTCGTACGACCAGGCGAACAGCACCGGATCGGTGCGTTCCTCCGCCAGGGCGCGGATCAGGCCGGGCTTGGCGGCGTCGAACGCCAGCTCGCCGGTCAGCGCGGCCAGGCCGATGCCGCGATCGGGATCCGGCTCGGTCTCGAAGAAGCGGCGAAGCAGCGCCACCTTGGCCAGCCGGCCGGGCGTGAGGGTCAGGCGCTCCAGCAGCTCGGCGAAGGCGATCACGCGGTCGCGTCCGCCGGAACCGGGGGCGCGGCGGGCGGCCCGTCCTCGCCTTCCTCCTCGTCGCCATAGCCGACCAGGCGCAGCGGCCGGCCGCGACGGCCCTGGGCTTCGGCAGCATGGATCAGCGCTTCTTCCCGTCCATGCGTCACCCACACCTCCGGAGCGTCGACGTCGGCCATGGTCCGGCACAGCTCGTCCCAGTCGCAATGGTCGGAGATCACCAGCGGCAGCTCGACCCCCTTGGCCTTGGCGCGCTGGCGCACGCGCATCCATCCCGAGGCCAGGCACACCACCGGGTCGGCGAGCCGACGCGCCCAGCGGTCGGCGATCGCCGAGGGCGGGGCCAGCACGATCGCGCCGGCGAGCTCGGCCTTGGCGGCGACGGTGGCCGGACGAAGCTCGCCGAGCGGGATGCCCATCGCCTCATAGGCGCGGCACACCGGCAGCAGCGCGCCGTGGAGGTAGAGCGGGCCGTCCCAGCCGGCATCGCGGATCAGCCGGATCAGGCGCTGGCACTTGCCGAGCGCGTAGCAGCCGACGACGTGGGTGCGCTCGGGAAACAGCGACACGCTTCCCAGCAGCTTCGCCACCTCGTCCGCCGGCGGCGGATGCCGGAACACCGGCAGCCCGAACGTGGCCTCGGTCACGAACACGTCGCAGGGGATCGGCTCGAACAACAGGCAGGTGGGATCGGGCACGCGCTTGTAGTCGCCGGACACCACGGCGCGGCTGCCTCCGTGCTCCATCGCCACCTGGGCACTGCCCAGCACGTGGCCGGCCGGCTGCAGCCACACGCGTACGCTTCCCAGCGTCAGCACCTCGCCATAGGCCAGCGCCTGCTGCGTCCGCCCGGCGCGCCCGGCTCCCATGCGCACCTCCATGATCGCCAGGGTTTCGGCGCTGGCCAGCACGGCGCCGTGACCCGGCCGGGCATGGTCGGCATGGGCGTGGGTGATCACCGCGCGCTCCACCGGGTTGACCGGATCGATGAAGAAGCCCCCCGGCTCGCACCAGAGCCCGTCGGGGCAAACCTTCAGCCAGGTGTCGGGATGCGGCATCGCGCTAGCCAAACTGCCCGGACGCGTCCGCGGTTGCGTGCGGCTGCGAAACCCCGCGGCGGAACGGGCCTTATCACGTCAGCGAACGGTGCGGCCTGGGGCCGCTCCGCAACACCAACAGGCAGGAAATGGTATCATGAGCGGAATCATGGGGTCGCTTGAAGGCCTGATGCAGGGCGGCGGCACCGCCGGCGGCGCCGGCAACCTCCTGTCCGAAGCGTTCCAGTCGGCCGGGGGCGTGTCCGGCATCGTGTCGAAGTTCCAGCAGGCCGGGATGGGCGACAAGGCACAGTCCTGGGTCGGCTCGGGCGGCAACATGTCGCTGGCGGCAGAAGAGGTGACAAAGGTGTTCCCGCCGCAGCAGATCGAGTCCTGGGCGGCGCAGCACGGCATCCCGGCCGGCGCCGCGGCGGGCCTGCTGGCGCACCTGCTGCCGCACGCGGTCGACAGCCAGACGCCGAACGGGCAGATGGGCGGCCAGGGGGCGATGCAGCCAGGCGCCGCGGCCGACGGGGACGACCCGTTCGCGGACGGACGCGCCTCGGACGCGCCGGACACGGACTCCTACAACGACACCCAGGCGCAGGGAGGCGGCCA
>CAXTMS010000001.1:23099-56694 GCA_964245345.1 uncultured Acetobacteraceae bacterium
CGGACGCGCCGGACACGGACTCCTACAACGACACCCAGGCGCAGGGAGGCGGCCAAGGTGGCGGCCAGAGCGGTGCCGGCCAGAGCGGCCTCGGCCAGGGCGGCGGCCAGGGCTTCGACTTCGGCGGCCTGGTGCAGCGCCTGATGGGGAGCCGGTAACGCCGCGTTAAGCAGGACCGGGTTAGCGTCGGCATCTGGATCAGGACACAAGGAGAGCAGGTTGATGCGGCATCTGGAACGGGCGTGCTTCGGCGCGCTGCTGGTTGGAACCCTGGTCGCCGGCGCGGCGCCGGCACGGGCCGAAACGATGAAGGAGTGCAGCGTCAAGTTCCAGGCGGCGAAGCAGGCCGGCACGCTGAACGGCGCCGACTGGAAAACCTTCCGGGCAGCGCAGTGCAGCGGCAAGACCGCGTCCGCTGCCCCCGCCTCCGCGTCGTCGGCCTCCGCGTCGCCAGCCTCCGCCTTGCCGGTCGCTGCTGCCGACCCGGCCGCTCCGACCAACACGGCCGCCGCCACGCCCGCGCCCGCGAGCAAGCGTTCTGCATCGTCCGCCGACGCGCCGGTCGCCACCGGCAACGCTACCTTTCCCGGCAAGATCGACGCGAAGTACGCCAGCCTGACCCCTGGCCGGGCACGCATGAAGACCTGCGACGACCAGTACAAGCTCAACAAGGCGAACGGCGGCAACGGCGGCATGAAGTGGCTGCAGAAGGGCGGCGGCTACTACAGCGCCTGCGTCAAGCACCTCAAGGCCGGCTGAGCTACTCCGCAGCGACGCGCTGGCGGCGCCGGCGGCGGGTCAGCAGGCGCCAGGACAAGGCGAGTCCTGCCTTCTGCTGCGCCAGCCACGAGCCCGAGGCCAGCGCTTCGGGCGCGCGGGTGTCCCCGGTCTCGACCACGTCGTGGCGGAAGTCGGCGGTGCGGAGCATCATGTCCCACCACGGGAACACGCCGCCGTAGTTGCAGGAGTTGCGCCCGGCGGCGTCGAGCCCATGATGCGCGCGGTGGAACTGCGGCGACACCAGCAGCCGCTCGCCGAGCCACCCGAACGAGATCCGGGTGTTGGCGTGGCTGAAGCTTTCCACCAGGCGGAGCACCAGCACCAGCAGCGGGAACTGCATCGGCGGCACGCCGATCAGCAGGCCGGCGGCGATGAACCAGACATAGGTGATGACGTCGTCCAGCACGTGGTTGCGGTCGTCGGACCAGAACGTCATCTGCCGCTGCGCGTGGTGCAGGGCGTGCAGGCCGTACCACCAGCCGAAGGTGTGGCTGAAGCGGTGGCGCCAATAATCTGCGAAGTCGAGCAGCACGGCGTAGATGAAGAACGTCAGCACCGGCATGCCCATCAGCGCCGGCACAAGGGTGTCCAGGGTCGGCGGGATGTAGCCGTGGTCGGCGAGCCAGCCGTTCAGCGCGGTCTGCGTCCAGTAGAAGCCGAAAAAGGTGACAAGCGGGAACACGCCGATCCGGGCGAGCAGGGTATAGAACACGTCCATGCCGACGGTTTCGTGGTGCCGCCAGCGCACCAGCGGCATGAACCGCTCCGCCGGCACGCAGATGAGGTAGTTGATCGCCACCTGCAGCACGCCATAGGTGGCGAACAGCGCCCACATGAAGGCCGTGTCCTCCCACTGCATCAGCCCGGCGTGCCAGAGCAAAGGCAGCAGCACCGTCTCGTGGATCCAGCCGGCGATCCAGGCGAACGGGTCGGTCATGAACAATCTCCGGGATCGACGGGAACGGGGCAGCGGCGTGGTTCGGGCACGGCGGCCTGTCTGGTTCTAGCACGCGGGGTGCGGCGGCGCAGCCTGCCTGACAGGTGCCGGCTTGCGCGGTGCAGGCGGCTCGGGCTTAGTCGCGCGGCAGTCCGGAACGGACGCGGAACAGGGAGGGGAGGCTTGCGGATGGCGGCACGACGGCTGCTGATCGTCGAGGACGAGTTCCTGATCCGGATGACCTTGTCGGAGGTGCTGGCCGATGACGGCTACGAGGTGGTGGAGGCCGGCGATGCGGACGAGGCGCTGGCGGCCCTGGCGCGCGAGCCCGAATTCGCGGTGATGCTGACCGACATCCAGCTGCCCGGCTCCATGGACGGACGCGCGCTGGCGGCCCGGGCACGCGAAGCCCGGCCCGACCTGCCGGTGATCTTCATGAGCGGGCGGCCGGACCCGGGCGCCGGCGGTCCGCTCGACGTCCACGTCAACAAGCCCTACCTCCCCTCGACGATCTCGGCCGCGGTGCGCCGCCTGACCGGCGGCAGCTGAGGCGCGGCCGCTTGGACTCCCGCGTGCCGGACCAGGTCGAACGGCAGCCGACCCTCAAGGCGGCGTTCGAGGCGCTGCAGGCCGGACGGTTCGAGGCCGCACGGGAGCTGGCACGACCGTATGCGCAGGGACAGGACCTGGAAGCGCGCCTGCTGTTCGGGCTGGCGCTGGCCGGCAGCCACGATGCCATGGGGGCGGCGCCGTTCCTGACGAGCGTCGCGACCGCGCGGCCACAGGCGCTGCATCCCTGCGTGGACCTGGTGTCGCTGCTGCAAAGGCAGTTCCGGGCGCGTGACGCCGAACCGGCCTTTCTCGCCTGCCTGGCGATGACGCCGAACGACGCCAAGCTGCATCTCGGCCATGCGCAGCTGCTGTGCGACATGGGCCAGCTGGACCAGGCCATGGCGGCGGTGGAGGAAAGCCTGCGCCTGGCGCCGGACCTCGTGGCGGCGCTGAACCAGAAGGCCATCATCCTGGCCGGCATGAAACGGACCCCCGAAGCGCTGGACCTGTTCCGGCGCGTGGTCGAGCGCGACCCGCGCAACGCGCCGGCCTGGGCCAACCTCGGCTGCACCCTCACGGGCGAGAACGCGTTCGAGGAAGCGCTGTCGGCCTACCGGCAGAGCATCCAGATCAAGCCCGACGACGCGCAGGTGCGACTCAACCACTCGATCTGCCTGCTCAAGGCGGGCCGCATGGTGCAGGGCTGGCAGGAGCACGAGTGGCGGTTCCGGCTGCCCGGCCACACCCGCCTGCCGCTCGACCGGATCCTGCCGACCCTGGGGCCCGGCACCGACCTGTCCGGCCGAAGCGTCCTGTTGACGCACGAGGAAGGGGTCGGCGACACGCTGATGTTCCTGCGCTACGTGCCGCTGCTGGCGCGGCGGGGCGCCAGGGCGTTCGCCTGGGTGCCGCAGAACCTGGCGCGGGTGGCGGCACGGGTGGAGGGCATCGCCGGGGTGATCGCCACCGACGAGGTGCGGCTCGACGCCGACTGGCATTGCCCGTTCATCAGCCTGCCGCGCGCCTTTGCCGGCACGCAGGCGCCCTGGGGCGTGCCGCCGCCCTATCTCGACACCGACCCGGCCTCGGTCGCGTCCGCATCGCTGCACCTGCCGCGCGCCGGGGGGAGCAGGCCGCCGCTGCGCGTGGGGCTGGTCTGGGGCGGGGCGCCGCGGCCGGACCACCTGCCGGCAAACGCGGTGGACCGTCGGCGGAGCATGACGCTGGACCAGCTGGCACCGCTGGCCGCCCTGCGCCACGTCAGCCTGGTGAGCCTGCAATATGGCCCCTATGCGCGCGCGCTGCACGATCCGCCGGCAGGGCTGCAGCTGGCCGACCCGATGGAGTTCGTGACCGACATGGACGACACCGCCAGCCTGATGCGCTCGCTGGACGTGGTGGTGAGCGTCGACACCTCCATGATCCACCTGGCCGGCGGCCTCGGCGTGCCGGCGATCCTGATGGACCGCTACGACAACTGCTGGCGCTGGTTCCACGGCCGCACCGACAGCCCCTGGTATCCGTCGGTGACGATCGTGCGGCAAACGCAGCTGGGCGAATGGGCCGGCGTGGTGGAGCGGGTGGTGCCGATGCTGCAGCGCATGGCGGACGCCAAGCAGGCGGCGTTCGCCTAGCCGGACCGGTGGTTCGGGCGGCGCTCAGGCCGCCATCCGCACCTCGACCAGCAGGCTTTCCACCGCCTTGACCAGGTTGGTCGACTTCGCCGACAGCGACCGGACCGAGCTGTTGAGCTGTTCCGCCGCTTCGGTGGTCTGGCCGGTGTCTCCCTGGATGCCGCCCATGAGCTGGTCGACCTGCTGGTTGCTGGCCGCCGCCTGCGTGGCGCTTTGCGCGATCTCGGAGGTCGCCAGGCCCTGCTCCTTCACCGCCGACGCGATGCCGGAGCTGATGTCCCGCATCTCGGTGATGGTGCCCACGATGCTGGAGATGGCCTGCACCGCTTCGGCGGTGGCCGCCTGCATCTGGGTGATCTGGGTGCCGATGTCTGCGGTGGCCTTGGCGGTCTGCGCGGCCAGCTGCTTGACCTCGTTCGCCACCACGGCGAAGCCCTTGCCCGCGTCGCCGGCGCGCGCGGCCTCGATGGTCGCGTTGAGCGCCAGCAGGTTGGTCTGCTGCGCCACCTCCTCGATCAGGCGCACCACCACGCCGATGCGGCTGGCGCCTTCCGACAGGGCCTTCACCACCGTGTCGGTGCGCCGTGCATCCTCCACCGCGCGCTCGGCGACCTTGGTCGACTGCCCGACCTGCTGCATGATCTCGGCCACCGACGCGGACAGCTCTTCCGCCGCGGCGGCAACCGTCTGCACCCCGGAATTGGCTTCCGCCATGGCGCCCGCGATGGCGCCCACGTGGCTCGCCGAATGATGCGCGGCGCTGGCGATGCTGCGCGTGCTCTGGTCCAGGTCGCGGGTCGACAGGTCGATGTCGCTGACGGCTCCGCCCATCCTGGCCTCCAGGACCTGCGCGAAGTTCTCCGCCGTGCGGCGCCGTGCGGCGGCCTCGGCCTCCGCATGGGCGTCCAGCAGCGCTTCCAGGTCGAACCATGCCGCCTTCTGCAGGGCGATGCGCTGGCTGCGCCGGACCGTGGCCCCCCGGGAAAGCGGCCGTTCGGGACGATCGAGCCCGAGGTCCCGGATCACGCCGTCCACCACGCTGGACTGGCTCGACGCGACGGCGCTGGCGGGCACCTTGTGCTCATGCAGCATCGTCGCCAGCCGCTGGGCGCTTTCGACCAGCCCGTCGCCGAGGTCGCCGCGCAGGATGCGCTGCCAGTGCGCCGTGCGAACCTGATGGACCGCTGGCTCCATCAGCGCCGCCTGGACCTGCGGCGCAGCGGCGAAGGACGCGTGCAGCTCCTCCAGCAGGTGTGGCAGGCGGGTGCCGGCATAGTCTCCCAGCGCGCGCAGCTGCGCCAAGTCGTCCTCCGCGATCGAGAAGGCGGCGAAGCGCTGGTGGTTTTGTCGGTCGGTCGGACGATGCATGGATGTCTCGGCGCCTGGAGTTCGTCGGTCGGCCGATGGTGACACGCCATATCATAAGGCGGGGTTAACGCCCGGTCGGACGGGCACATCCTTGTCCGGGCGCGCGGTCCTGGAACGGCTTGCAGTCGTCCGAAACCGGCAACTTTCATACCAGTCGGTCTTCCCCGGGTCGTACCGCGCCTTCCTGGAAGGCGCTCATCAGCGGAAGCGGCTGGCCGCCCACGCGACAGCACGACACCGCCGTCGACAAGCGCCGCGCGAAGCAGGGCCTGCTCGCCCGAGTCCAGACCGCGTCGGCCAGGCTTTTTCGTGCTCCATACGGTCCGGCAGGATTCCATGATCCGGTCACGGCACCGCCGTGCGTCCTCCGTCAGCCCGACACTTGGAAGGCCGCCTGCCGTCCCGGACGGCCTTCCCCGCGACGATCCACCGGTTCCCGTTCGGGACAAACCCGGCTTTGTTCTCAGGCTGCTACAGCACGAGCTCCGTCATGCCGCAGTTCGGCAGGAACACGCCCGTCAGGTGGAAGAAAAACGTCCCGTGCCCGACCACGGCGATGTGGCGCTCGTCGCGACCGGCCAGAAAGGCGCGGAACAGCTCGACCCGCGCCAGCGTGGTGTCCAGCGGCTCGACCTGGAGGCCGTTCGCGCCGACCTCGCCCTGCGCATGCCACCAGACCTCATGGAGGTGGTTGAAGTCGAGCGTCGGATATTCCGCCACGAGATGGGCCGGCGCGCGGCCCACGTCGCCGCTGCCTTCCAGCCGTTCCCGGTGCAGCGCCTCGACCAGGAAGCGCGGCTTCGACCGGTGTCCCTCGAAGATGCCGAGCGCGGTCTGCAACGCGCGCGTCAGCGGCGTCACCACCACCAGGTCGACCGGATGGTCGCGCAGCTTGTCCCGGGCCTCGCGCACCTGTGCCTCCCCCGTCGGGGTCAGCCGCGCATCCGACACGCCGGGATCGATGCCGGTCTCGTCATAGGCGACGTTGGCCGTAGACTGGCCGTGGCGGATGCAGAGGATCGTGTGCGGCGGCATGCGCCACACCTAGTCGGTCTCCCGTTTGGCGGCAACGCGACCCCGGAGTCGCCGGGTTCTGCCCGCCCTGGTTGAGCCGGCACGCCGACGCAGCGTCCCGGTGGCTTTCCCGGCCTGTCGCGCCGCATGTCCCAGGATCGATCGGCACGGTGGTTCCGCTCGAGCGTGCGGTGTCTGATGGACGGTCGCCTCTTCACGCCGGTCTGCATCGCTCCCGGCTTTCTGCCTTTCCCGATCCCGACGCTGGTCGCGCGCGTTAACCCTCGTGAAGCTTTGTTGATCTTTCTGCCGCATGATCCTTGCGATCGGGTGGCGCGGATCGCACCGCAAGGAGATCGGCCGTGTTGGGAAGAACTGCGGCGGACAGGACCTGGGAAACCGCGGCCTGGTCCACTGCGATCGACAGGTCGCAGGCGGTGATCCAGTTCGACCTCCGCGGCCACGTGCCGACGGCAACCGGAACTTCTTGAATACCGTCGGCTACAAGCTGGACGAGATCCAGGGCAAGCACCACGGCATGTTCGTTCCGCCGGAGGAACGCGCGTCCCCCCGGCCTAGGTGGCGTTCTGGGAGAAGCCGAACCGCGGCGAGTATCAGGCGGCGGCGCGGTTCCGGCGCATCGGCAAGAAGGGTCAGAAGACCTGGATCGAGGCCTCCTGTAACCCGATCCTCGGTTCCGACGCTCAAGCCGATCAAGGTCGTCAAGGATGCGGTTGCCGCCGCGCGGCCTGACCGATCCGACGCATGAACCTCCTCAGTACTGGAACTGGTACTTGAGCGCCACCGAGCTGCCCGGGTCGTTCTCCGGCGTGATGATGCCGGTGGTGGCGCCGCCGGTGCCGACCGTGGTCTGCAGCTTGAGCCGCTTGGTCAGGTCGACCTGCACCTCCGCCTGGCTGCCGCCGCCGCTTGTGGCCTGCTTGGCGCCGACATAAACGCCGCGCGCGACGTACTTGCCGGCCTCGACGCTGGCGCTGCTGCCGTTGCTGCCGCCGCTTCCGACCGACAGCCGGTCGAGCCCGAGCGACTTGCGCACCGTGCCGAGCGGGTCGAAGCCGCCGCCGGAGCCGGTCAGGGAGGCCAGCGCGGTCGCCACCTGGGCGATCTGCAGGGCGCTCAGCGACTTGGTGTCCTGCCCGAACAGGATCAGCGCCAGCACCTGGTCCTGCGGCAGCGGCGGGGTGGAGGACAGCGTGATCTTCGGAGCACTCGCATAGCCGCCGACGTTGAGGTCGGCCACGGTGGAGCCGACCACGCTTTGCGCGGTGAAGTCGAGCGTCGGGTCGATGCTGTGGCCGACGCCGGTGCCGTTGAACCCGACTTGCCCCTTGGTGAAGGTGAGCGAGATGCCGGCGAGGTCGAAGGTGCCGCGGCGCATCTCGAACGCGCCCGCGACCAGCGGCGCCGTGGAGGTGCCGCCGACATGCAGCGTGCCGCCGAGCTCGGCGTCGAGCCCGTGGCCGCGCACGAAGATCTCGCCCGGCGCGTTCACGCCGAGGTCGAGGCCGATCAGCACGGGGGATGCCGTTGCCTGCGCCGGCGGCGGCTTGTCGCCGGGGCGGATCACGTGCAGGCGCGCCACCGACGGCGGCAGGGCGTTGGGAATGTTGATCGAGGCGCCGTCGACGGTCACGGTGCCGCCGACGTCGAGCCGGGTGCTGGCCTGGCCGTGCACGCGTATGTCGGCATCCAGGGTCGCGGTCAGCAGGTCGCTCGACAACGGCCGGGCGTTCCTGGCCGTCACGTGCAGGTCGACCGGCAGGCCGGGCACGAGCGCGCCCACCGTGCCGCTCGCGCCGATCGTGCCGGTGCCGGCACGAGCACTCAGCGAGGCGATCGTGATCGTTTGGCCGGCCGCCTCGATCAGCGCGTCGATGTTGGTCAGGCGCACCCCTTGCGCGAAGTCCTGGAACTGGCCGCCGGCCAGACGCACCGTGCCGTTCAGGACCGGGGCGCGCGCGGTGCCGGAGATCCCCATCGCCAGCGCGAGCCGGCCGTCGAGCTGCCGTCCCTGCGCGCCCAGCACGGCGTTGGCCAGCGCCAGGTCGACGCTGCCGTCGGCGCGCAGGGCCAACGGGCCGGTGGCGGAGGTCGGCGCCGTGCCCGACACGGACAAGGAAAGGTTCGGGCCGGCCTGCAGCCGCGCGTCCACCCGCGCGGTGGTGCCGGCCAGCGCCACGTTGGCCTGGAGGCCCGCGGGCGGCAGGGACGCCGCCGGCCCGGTGCGAAGCCTGAGTCCCGAGGCGACGAGACGGACGACGCCCTCGGGGCGGCTGGTGGTGCCGGTCAGCCGGGCCTGCGCGTTGATCACGCCTGCCGCGTCCAGCGTCGGCGCGAACGGTTTGGCGAGCGCCGGCGTCACGTTGGCAAGCGTCGCCGTCAGGTCCAGCCGCGGCATGACGCGCCCGGCGACGTCCAGGATCGCGGGTGCCGCGCCGGGGGGCGCCACAGACACGCGCAGCCGGTCCACCCCGGTCTCGGTGCCGAACGCGATCCGCGCCGGCGCCAGCAGCCGCACCGTTTCGCCCTTGGCGGTCGCGACCAGCCGGCCGAGCGAGACCCGCTTCTGCGGCAGGTCGAGGCGCAGCGCGGCATCCAGGGTGGCGGGGGCGCCGGCGACGTGTTGCAGGCTGGCGGTCGCCGCCACGTCGAGCGCCGCTTCCGGCCCGCGTGCGGTGGCGTGCGCCTGGCCGGAGATCGCGCCGGCCTGGAGGCCGCCGGCGTCGAGACGCAGGTTCACCACCGGCGAGGCGAGCGGGTTGTTCACCGTTCCGGCCAGGCTCAGCGTGCCGACGCGCGCGGCCTGCAGGCCGCCATTGGCCCGCACCGCCACCGTCACCAGCGGTGCCGCGCCCGGGGCCTGGCTGGTGCGTATGTCGGCCTGCACGCTGCCGGAAACCGGGCGGCCGATCACCGGCTGGAGGTCCGCGAGCCGGGTCATGCGGAGCGCCAGCGTGCCGAGCGGCAGCTTCGCGCCGGCCGGCAGGGTCAGGTCGGCGCGGCCGCTGGCGCTTTTCCAGTTCAGCGCGTCAAGCGTCAGGTGCAGCGCGCCGTCGGCCAGCCGCGCCGCTTCCGCCTTGAGGGCGAGCGGGGCGCGGTCGAGCGTGCCGCTCAGCGACACGGTGCCGGCCGGGGCCGCAGGCAGGTGCTGCGCGTCGAGCACCAGGCGCAGCGGGCCGGTCGGCACCGTGGCGGTGCCGGGGTTGCCGTTCGCCTCGACATGGGCGGCGAGGTCCTTGACCGGGCCCGAAACGGTGCCGGTCAGCGCCAGCGCGCCGCGCAGCGTCGGCAGCGCCCGCTCCAGCGCCGGCAGGCCGAGGGCGAAGCGGGCGTCGAGCACGGTGTTGCGGTCGCTGCCGGATGCCTCCAGGTGCAGCGCCTGCCCGTCCAGCTTGAACTGCTGCAGCAGCAGGTCGCCGCCGTTCTTCGACGCCGTGAGCGCGATCTGCCCGGCAGGGCCGACCAGCCCGACCGCCTGCGCCTGGCCACCGGTGATCGCCACCGGGCCGGTGACCGACACGCGTGCCGTTTGGCCGGACTGCGAGAACACCACGGCGAGCCGTGCGTGACCATCCAGCGCGGTGCCGCCGGCGGCGGCCAGCGGCGCGAGATCCGGCAGGTCGACGGCGAGCTGCCCGTGCAGCGGCGAAGCGGTCAGGACCCGGCCGGTGATGCCGGCCAGGGGATGCGACACCACCAGGTCCAGCGGCCGGTCGGCCTGGTGCGGGTCCAGCGTGGCGTCGAGGACGAGCGGGGCGGCGGCCAGCAGGGTCGGCGCCGGCCCGGGGATGCGGATGCCGTCCGCCACCGCGTGAAGCCGCACCGGGCCGCTGGCCTGCTGGCCGTTGAAGCGGGCGGTCAACCGGTTCACCCCGGCGCCGGCGGCGGAAAGCTCGTCCAGCACCAGGCTGCCCTCGCCGGCCGGCGCCTGCGGCGTGCCGACGAGGTGCGCGTCGAGCGCCACCTGGTGCCAGGCGACGCCCGGCACCGGCTGCATCGCCGGCGCGTGCAGCGCCAGCCGGAGGTCGAAGCGCGGCTGCACGAGGTCGAGCGTGCCGTGCGCGCCCAGCGTCAGCACGCCGGCGGCGGGGGTTCCCGCGGTGCCGGCAAGCGACAACGCGGCCCGGTCGCGCGGGCCGTCCAGGTCCAGCGACAGGTGCAGCGGGTCGAGCACCGGCAGGTGCGCCAGCGCGGCCACGGCGCCGTTCGCGGGATCGTCCAGCTTCAGGTGCAGCCCGAGCCGGCCGGGGGCGACGGTTGTCGCCAGGTCCACGGCGCCGGGATGGTCCAGCCGGCGCAGGCGCAGCGCGAGATCGGTGTTCGGCAGGCTCGACACCGTCACCCCGCTTAGCAGCGGGGCGAGGTCGGCGATGCGGGCATGGCCGTCGATCGCGGCGCTGAGCGCGGTGCCGGCCACAGCGGTCTCGACGTCGAGGCGCCCCACGTGCAGCGCGTCGACCAGCACGCCGAGGTGCAGCCCGCTTTTCTGCCCGGGCCTGGGCGGCGGAGCCGGCTTGGCGTTGGGGTTGGGCACCGGCAGGCGCGCCACGTCGATCCGCCCGACGCTGGCCAGCTCCACGTGCGCGGTGCGAGCCAGCAGGCGCAGCGGCGACCAGTCCAGCAGGAGGTGGTCCAGGGTGAGCCAGGTGCCCCGCGTGTCCCGGACCTCGATCCGCCGCACCGTCAGCGCGTCGGGAAAGCGGCCGCCGAGTCCCTGCAGCGCCACCAGCCCGCCGGTCAGGCTTGCCGCCTGCCGCTCGATCAACCGTCGCCCCGGCCCGGTGTTGGCGCCCACCAGCACCACCAGGAGCACCAGTGCCAGCAGCGCCACCGGCAGCCCGACCAGCAGGCCGAGCACCCAGCCGGCGATGCGCCAGGAACTGCGACGGCGCGTCGTCTGCTCCGACCGGACCATCAGAACGCTTCCCCCAGGCCGACATAAAGCTCGAAGCTGTCCCCGCCGGGCGGCTTGTTCAGCGGCACCGCCACGTCGAGCCGGATCGGCCCGATCGGGGTGTAGTAGCGCCCGCCGACCCCGGCGCCGACCCGCAGCGTGCCGGTGCCCGGCGCGCTGCTGGCCGACACCTGGCCCGCGTCGGCAAAGGCGGCGAAGCCGAAGCTTTTGCCGATCCGCTGCCGGAACTCGACCGTGCCGGCATCCACCGCGGTGCCGCCTTCGGGGTTGCCGTCGGCGAACAGCGGGCCCACGCCCTGGTACTTGTAGCCGCGCACGGTGCCGCTGCCGCCGGCATACAGCCGCTGGTCGGGCGGCAGCTCAAAGGTGCTGGCCCCCTGCACCGAGCCGATCACCGCGCGCAGCGCGATCACGCTGCGGCCCGGCGCGGCGAGGCCGATCCGGTTGAGGTCGAGATAGGTCGCCGCCGTGCCCTGCAGGATGGCGAAGAAGCTGTCGCCGCCTGCGTTGTTGCTTCCGCCGTCGTTCGACCCGGAGCCCAGGCTTTCGGTCGGCGTGGCGTCGAGCGAGACGCGCACCCCGTGGGTCGGGCTGTCCAGCGGGTTGGCCAGCCCGGTGCTGTCGTAGCTGACGGTGAGCGGCACGAACGCCAGGGTGTAGGAGCGGGCGACGCCTTCCTGGATGATTCTTTCTTGTTCGGCGCCGACCCCGCCCGACACCGACCAGGCTTGCGACAGCTTGCGGTTGAGCAGGGCGCGGACCAGCAGCGCGGTCTGGTTGTAGGCCTGCAGGTCCTGCTTCAGCCCCTCGACGCGCAGGTCGAGCGACTGGTCACGGTGGTAGAAGTCCGGCTTCAGCAGGTCGGCGTACACGTCGTAGCCGAGCCCGTTCACCGAGGTGCCGCCGAGGCCGGTCAGCAGCGCCACCAGCTCCAGCCGCTCGGCGTTGCCGAACAGGTTGTGATGGGTCCAGGTGACGCCGGCGCTGCCGCCGAGGTCGGTGGAATAGCCGGCCTGCAGCGCCACCGTGTGCCGCGGCGCCTCGGTGAAGTCGAAGGTGAGCGGCAGCTCGCCATCGGGAGACAGTGCCTGCGCCGCGGAAACGCCCACGGCGGAGAACACGCCGGTCGAGGCCAGGTCCTGACGCGCCGCCTCGATCCGGCTCGGCTGGTAGAGCTGCCCCTGATGCACCAGCAGGCGTCGCGCGACGTAGTCGGGGTTGACCTGCCGCAGCCCGGCCAGGGTGATGACGCCGATGTCGACGCGCGGGCCTTCGGTGGCGGTGAACACGATGTCCAGGGTGCGGCTGGCCGGCCTGAGATAGGCCACCGGCGCCTGCACGGTGGCGAAGGCATGGCCTTCCTCCTGCAGCGCGGTTTGCAGCCGCCCCTGCGCCGCCAGCACGTCGCTGGCAACCGCGGGCTGTCCGGGATGAAGGTCGAAGCGTGCCTGGTCGGTCGCGGACAACGCCTCGCCCGGCGGCAGGGTCAGGGTGACCTGCCCGAGGTGGAACAGCGGCCCCTTGTCGATGGCGACGCTGATCGGCGCAGGCGTGCCGGCCGGCAGCGCGGACAGGATGTCGGGCAGCGCCGGGTCGTCCGCCGGGTGGCCGGCAACGGTGATCGCGATGCGGCCGCCGTAGAAGCCGAAGCTTTCCAGCGCGGTGCGCAGCCGCGCCACGTCGGCGCGGGCCCGGCCGGCCAGCGCGAACGGGCTCACCGCGCGCGTCTTCTGCAGCGACACCAGGCTGGACGACCCTTTCAGCGCGGCATCCAGCGCCTTGTCGCCGGTGGGACGCAGGGTGGTCCGGTACGAGACCAGGTCTGCGGCCCGCGCAAGCGGCACCGGCAGGGCAAGCCCGATCAGCGCGGCGCACAGCAGGCCCCGGCCGGCGGGCGGGACGGCAGGACGGCAGGCTGCGGGCGGCGTCCTGTTCTCGGCACGATCAGTCAGGGCGGCGTCCTCGTCCCGCGCGGTGTCGGTCCGGTTCCGGAACCGGACCATCCTGTAGCACCGGGGCCGATTGTCGTCCCGCCCCTAATCACGCTATGCCCGGCGGATGCAGGCAGCCCCTCGCAGCCTCGGCCCGCGCACGGTCCCCGTGCCACCGACCCGGCCGGGCGTGTCCCCGCTTCTCCGCGCCCAGCCCGGCTTCCCCAGCGAGCGGCGCGGCGCGGCGCCGGTCGAGCCGGACGAGGAAGCGCTGCCGCCCGCCCATCCCCTGCTCCGGCTGGTCCGTGCCGTGCGCGTGCTGCGTCGCGGCGCCGCGATCCTGGCCTGGACCGGGATCGCCTGCCCGATCCAGTCCGTGCTGCTGCTGCTGCCCGGCCGGGGCAAGGTGCGGTTCGCGCGGTCGTACTGGTCGGTGGTGTGCCGGCTGCTCGGCATGCAGGTCCGCACCGTCGGCCAGCTCGCCGCCGGGCCGCGGCCGCGTCGGCCGCTGATCTATGTGTGCAACCATTCCTCCTGGATCGACGTGCCGGTGCTGGGCGGCCGCCTCGAGGCCTGCTTCGTGGCCAAGGAGGAGGTGGGCCGTTGGCCGCTGGTCGGCACCGTGGCCCGGCTCGGCCGCACCCTGTTCGTCAGCCGGCAGCGCAAGGCCACCGGGCGCGAGCGCGACGACATGCGCCTGCGCCTCGCCGCGGGCGACGACCTGATCCTGTTCCCCGAAGGCACCAGCTCGGACGGCTCCCGCGTGCTGCCGTTCCATTCCTCCTTCTTCGCCGCCGCCAAGCCGAACGGCAGCCAGGAGGAGCGCGGGCCGGAGGCGGTGCCGCTGATCCAGCCGGTGTCGATCGTCTACGACCGCCTCGGCGGCCTGCCGGTGTGCCGCTCGACCCGCACGGTGTTCGCCTGGTACGGCGACATGGACCTCGCCCCGCATTTCGGGAGGCTGGCCCGCTGGCGCGGCATGCGGGCGACGGTGCTGCTGCATCCGGTGCTCGATCCGACCGCCTTCGCGACGCGCAAGGCGCTGTCCCTGGCGGCCTGGACCGCCATCGCCGAGGGTGCTGCGTCCATCCGCCAGAACCGGGTCGCGGACCAGGCCGGGCGCGACGATGACGCGACGATGAACATCGCACCCGATCCCGCCCCGCCGGCCCCGCCGGACCATTTTCCCCTTGACACGGGCAGCCGCTCCTTCGCCTGATCGTGCAGCGTCGTCCCGACAGGCGGGACAATGCGGGAGTGCACGCCGATCGGCATCATGCCACACGGTCCTGCCTGATGGGTTCCATGCCGTCTTGACGGAACAGCACCCTTGACCGGCGGCTGCCCGGATCCGATTGCTGCCGTGCTTCCGCGCGGACTCCTTCCGGCGGCTGCCGGAACCTCCTCCGCCTTGAGCAACGCTTCTTCTCCCAAGCGCCTGCACGTCATCACCTGGGGCTGCCAGATGAACGTGTACGACAGCGCCCGGATGACCGACGTGCTTCGGCCGCTCGGCTTCACCCCGGCAGCCACGCCCGAGGAGGCCGACATGGTCATCCTCAACACCTGCCACATACGCGACCGTGCGGCGGAAAAGGTGTTTTCCGAGCTGGGCCGCCTGCGCGTCATCAAGCAGGCGCGCGCCGCGGAAGGCAGGCCTACCGTGCTGGCGGTGGCCGGCTGCGTGGCGCAGGCGGAAGGCCGCGAGATCCTGGCGCGGGCGCCCTTCGTCGACATCGTGCTGGGGCCGCAAACCTACCACCGGCTGCCGGAAATGGTGGCGCGCGCGGCGCGCGCCGGGGGCGCGGTGATCGAGACCGACTTCCCCCTCGAGCAGAAGTTCGACTTCCTGCCCGACAGCACCGAGCCGCAGCTGCCGGGCGGGGTGACCGCGTTCCTGACCGTGCAGGAAGGCTGCGACAAGTTCTGCTCGTTCTGCGTGGTGCCCTACACCCGCGGCGCGGAAGCCAGCCGTCCGGCCGGCTCCGTGCTGGCGGAGGCGCGCCGCATGGTGCGGAACGGCGTGCGCGAGATCACCCTGCTCGGGCAGAACGTCAACGCGTACCACGGCGACGGGCCGGACGGGCGGACATGGGGCCTGGCCCGGCTGATGCAGGCCCTGGCCGACATCCCCGGCCTGCTCCGGCTGCGCTACACCACCTCGCACCCGCGCGACATGGACGACGCGCTGGTCGCGGCCCACCGCGACCTTCCCGTGCTGATGCCGTTCCTGCACCTGCCGGTGCAGTCGGGCTCCGACCGCATGCTGCGCCTGATGAACCGCGGCCACACCGCGGACCAGTACCTCCGGCTGGTGCAACGGCTGCGCGCGGCGCGGCCGGACCTCGCCTTCTCGTCCGACTTCATCGTCGGCCACCCGGGCGAAACCGATGCCGACTTCGAGGCGACGATGGCGCTGGTCGAGGCGGTCGGCTTCGCCCAGGCGTTCTCGTTCAGCTATTCACCGCGTCCCGGCACCCCGGCCGCCGGCGCCCCGGACATGGTGCCGCAGCCGGTCAGGGACGAGCGGCTGCAGCGGCTGCAGGCGCTGATCCGGGTGCAGCAGGACCGCACCAACCGGGCCAGCGTCGGGCAGGCGATGCCGGTGCTGTTCACCGGGCGCGGCCGCCATCCCGGGCAGCTGTCTGGACGAAGCCCCCATCTCCAGGCGGTGCACGCCGTCGGCCCCGAAACCCTGGTCGGCACCGTGGCGATGGTGACGATCGAGGCGATGCTCACCAACTCCCTGACGGCCACCCTGATCGACCAGATCCCCCTGCCCGACCCTGTTCCCCTGCCCGACCCGATCCTCCAGCCGGAGCCAGCCAGCGCTTGACCGAACTCGCCACCGCCGTCTCCCCCGTTCCCGGCCCGGCGCCGGTTCCTCCCGATCATGGGTCGGCCGCGCGGACGATCGCGGAAGGGGAGGCCCGGGCGCTGACCATGCAGTTCAACGACAACGCCCTGCTGCAGCTGCTTCTGGGCGACCATGACCGCCACCTGGTGCGCCTCGAGCAGGGGCTGGGCGTGCGCCTGGCCTGCCGCGGCAACCGGGTCAGCATCGGCGGCGATCCCGGCCGGGTGGCGCTGGCCCGGTCCGCGCTGGCGGCGCTGTATCGCCGGCTCGAGGAAGGCCGGCCGATCGACGCGGCGGAGGTGGACACGGCGATCCGCATGTCGGACCTGCACAACACCGTGCTGGATCCCAAGCGCGAGGCGATCCGCGTGTCCGGCCGTGGCGGCGCGCCGCGGCGCGATCCGGACGGTTTCCCGGGCCTGCCCGGCCCCGCCGGCACGCTGCCGCCGGATCCCGACCCGCGGCTGCCGTTCAGCGACCTGCCGGCGATCCGCACCAAGCGCGGCGCGATCGAGCCGCGCTCTCCCGGCCAGGCCGCCTACATGGAGCTGCTGGCCAACCACGAGATGGTGTTCGGCATCGGCCCGGCCGGCACCGGCAAGACCTTTCTCGCGGTGGCGCAGGCGGTGGCGATGCTGCAGGCGGGACGGGTGGACCGGATCGTGCTGTCGCGCCCGGCGGTGGAGGCGGGCGAGCGGCTCGGCTTCCTGCCCGGCGACCTGAAGGAGAAGATCGATCCCTATCTCCGCCCGCTCTACGACGCCCTGCACGACATGATGCCGGGCGACCAGGTGATCCGGCGCATGGCCTCGGGCGAGATCGAGGTGGCGCCGCTCGCCTTCATGCGCGGCCGCACCCTGGCCCATGCCTTCGTGATCCTGGACGAGGCGCAGAACACCACCGTCGCGCAGATGAAGATGTTCCTGACCCGGATGGGCACCGGCACACGCATGGCGATCAACGGCGACCTGAGCCAGGTCGACCTGCCGGCCGGGGTGTCGTCCGGCCTGCGCGACGCTGTGGAAACCCTGGAAGGCCTGCCCGGGATCGGCTTCACCCGGTTCGATACCCGTGACGTGGTGCGCCATCCGCTGGTCGCCCGGATCGTCGATGCCTATGATCAGCGCGCGGCGGCCGAGCGGGACACCACCCGGAACCGGACGCGCCGGGAGATCGATGGAACCGCCAGCTAGCAATCGCCCTTCGGGAAAGAAGCCGAAGAAGGACCGCCCGCGAAAACGGCACAAGCGTCCGGGCAAGACGGTCGCGGGCATCTCCCGGCACGCGGCCGAGCGCCGCCGCGACGAGGCGGCGGGCGCGGTCGAGGTGTTCGTGGTCGACCCGCGCTGGCGCCGGCTGGTGCCGCACGTCGAGCGACTGGCGCGGCGGGCCGCGATCGCCGGCGGCGGGGCCGGCTCCGTGGTGCTGGACAACGACCTGCGCGTGCGCCGGCTGAACGCGCGCCACCGCGGCCGCAACACGCCGACCAATGTTTTGACCTTTGAAACGCCGCGCGGCATCGCCGGCGGCGACATCGTGCTGGCGTTGGAAACGGTGCGGCGCGAAGCCCTGGCGGCCGGGCGCCGGCCGCGCCATCACCTGGCCCATCTCGTGGTGCACGGTGCATTGCACCTGCGCGGCCACGAGCACGGCGGCGCCGGGGCCGCGCGTCGCATGGAGATGGAGGAAGCGCGCATCCTGCACCGTCTGCGGGTGCCGAACCCGTGGAAGCCGCGCCAGCCGGCGGCCGGAACCGGCGGCGCAAAACCGTGAGCGCCTCCGCGCCGCGGCCGGACACGGATGCCCGCCCGCGCCGCACCGGCCTGCTGGGCTGGTGGAGCCGCCGGCGCGGCGATCAGGACCTGCGCGCCCGCGTCGCCGCCCTGGTGCAGGAGGCCGCCGACGCGCCCCAGGCCGAAGGCGAGACGCCCGAGCTCGACCGGCAGGAGCGGGTGCTGATCGCCAACGTTTTGCGCCTGCGCGGCACCACGGCGGACGACGTGATGGTGCCGCGCGCCGACATCGTCGCCATGCCGGTGGACCTCGGCTTCGAGGACGCGCTGGCGACCATGAAGCGCGAGAACCATTCCCGCCTGCCTGTCTACAACGAGCAGCTCGACGACGTCGTCGGCATGGTCCACGTCAAGGACCTGGTGGCCTATGCCGGGCCCAGCGACAGCTTCCGGCTGCAGTCGATCCTGCGACAGCCGCTGATGATCGCGCCGCAGATGCCGGTGCTGGACCTGCTGCTGCAGATGCGCCTGCGCCGCATCCACCTGGCGCTGGTGATCGACGAGTATGGCGGCATCGACGGGCTGGTGACGATCGAGGACCTGGTCGAGACCATTGTCGGCGACATCGCCGACGAGCACGACGAGCCGGACGTGCCGATGCTGGTGGAGCGCCACGACGGCACGCTGGACATCGACGCGCGCATGCCGGTGGAGGAGTTCGAGCACAGGCTCGGCGCGGTGCTGACCGAGCAGGAACGCGAGTCCGAGATCGAGACGGTGGGCGGGCTGGTGTTCCGGCTCGCCGGCCACGTGCCGACGCGCGGCGAGGTGCTGAGTCACGAAAGCGGCATCCAGTTCCGGGTGATGGACGCCGACGCCCGGCACATCCGGCGCGTGCGGGTGCGTCCGGCGTTACCCAGGGCCGAGCCGGACCCGGAAGCCGTGCCGCAGCCGGGCACGATCGAGCGCTGAGGATCCACGTCCACCGCCGATCACGCCCCGGATCATGGGCCGAGGCGGCAGGATGCGCCCCCGTCGTCGGTTGGCGGCCACGACGTGCGCTTCGTTGCCACCACGGAACCTGCGCGCGCTCCGGGACCGCCGGACGCCGCCCAGCCTGGCGAAACTTCCCGCGCGGCTATTGAAGCCGGACCACCGCGTCCCCGCGCTGGATCCGGCCCGGCTCCAGCACCCGGGCGGTCAGGCCGCCATGGCCGCGAACCGCGTTGTAGCCGCCGGGCCCCAAGGCCGCCTCCATGCGCGAACAAGGGTGGCACAGGCCGGTGACCTCCAGCACCGCATCCGCGATGCGCAGACGGCGGCCGGGGAGCGCGGACAGGTTGAGGCCCGACACCAGGAGGTTGCGACGCAGGAGTTCCGGCGCGACCGGTTCTCCTCCGAGGCAGGCCCCGATCACTGCTAGGTACTCGGCCTGCAGAAGCGTGACCTGCCGGGCGCCGCCGGCGCGGCCACCGTAGTGGTCGCCGACCAGGCCGTGCTGCGGATCGAGGACCGCCTGATACACCGCCCGCATCGCCGCCCGCCGCTCGGGACGAAGCCCGATCCAGCACAGCGAGCCGGGACGCGCCGGGGCGTCGATCAGCCGCGCCAGCGGCGAGGACGGGTTCAGCATCGGGAGCGGCACGGGCGCCCACGGGTCACCGGACGAACGCCCGGCATCCCTGGTCAGATCCGGACGCGACGCGACCCGGCCACGGCCTCGGCGACGGTTGAAACGCCGCGGAAGTGATGCGCGGCCTGGTGCCGGAGCGCCGCCAGGCTGGGCAGGATGTTCCCGTGCATCGGGCGCAGCCGGTGATGGATGGCGAAGAACGTCAGGTCCACGCGGTTGGGCAGCAGGATTGCCGTGCCGACGAACACGCCGTCGATCTCGACCACTTCGCTTTCGACCATCGTCGTCCACCCTTGGCCTCGACGCCTCGTCTTCGCCGACGCCAGGGTCTACCCTGTCCTCACCCAGCAAACAAGCACGCAGTTTCGTGTAATATCTATTACACTATGACGAGTTGGGGCGGCGCCAGGTCCGGCTGGCCTCGGGCTGCCGCCAGGGACGGGGTTCCGGACAAGGCGGCGATGAGCTCCGCCTTCGCCGCCTCGGCCCGGTCGTTCGGGATCTGGCAGGTTCCGGCAGCCTCGTGGCCGCCGCCGCCATGGGCCAGGCACACGGCACCGACATCCACCGGCGAGGAGCGGTCGAGGATGGACTTGCCGATCGCGAACACGGTGTTCTGCTTCCTCAGGCCCCACAGCACATGCGCCGAGATGGTGCAGCCGGGGAACAGGGCGTAGACCATGAAGCGGTTGCCGGGATGGATCACCGCCTCGTTTCGAAGGTCGACCAGCGCCAGCCTGTCGTGCACGACGGTGCAGCGGCGCAGCTGCGCGACGAACAGGTCGTGATGCGCGACATAAAGGTCGACGCGCTCCCGGACGTCCGGCAGTGCCAGCACCTCGTCGATGCCGGCGTCGCGGCAGCGCTCGATCAGCTGCATCATCAGGTCGTAGTTGGAGATGCGGAACTCCCGGAACCGGCCGAGGCCGGTGCGGGAATCCATCAGGAAGTTGAGCAGCACCCAGCCCTGGGGGTCGAGGATCTCCTCCCGGGTGAACCGCGCCGCGTCGGCCTGGTCGACGGCGGCCATCAGTTCCGGGCTGACCCGGGGAAAGGCGGCGGCGCCCCCGTAGTAGTTGTAGACCACCCGGGCCGCCGACGGTGCCGTGGGGTCGATGACGTGGCCGGGACAGGCGCGGTCGCCGTTGCGCGACACCTCGCTGGCGTGGTGGTCGAAGGCGAGGTGGCAGCCGGCGACATAGGGAAGGTTGGTGACGATGTCGCGCGCCGTGACCGGCACGATCCCGTCCTGCATGTCCTTGGGATGGACGAACTTGATCTCGTCGATCAGGTCGAGCTCGCGCAGCAGCATGCCGCACACGAGGCCGTCGAAGTCGCTTCGGGTGACGAGACGGTATCTTTGGGTCGTCATGACGGCCTGCGGCTCCGGTTGAACGCCGGAACCGTGGCAGACGGACGTTAACGTTGTCCTACCGCGCGGCCGCCGCGAGGGCCACCAGACGGTCGAGGCCGGACGCGTTGCCGAGCACCGCGGCCCGTTCCGGCAGGGTCAGCAGAACAAGAACGGCTTCCAGCGTGTCGGCCTCGTCGAGCTTGGCCAGGCCCAGCGCCAGCACCGGGTCGAACGGGTCCCGCCCGGGCACCCGGGCGGGAGGCAGCATGGCGCGGTGGGCCGCCATCAGCACCGGGTCGGACAGCAGCCGGCGCAGGCTGTCGCCGGGAACCGCGTCCCGCCCCGCTTCCTGCAGCGCCACCGCGCGCGCCAGCACGGGAGGCGGTGCCGCTTCCTCCGGGATGCGCAGCAGGCCGAGCCGGCGCAACGCCAGCCCGGCGCTGCGTCCGGCGGTCAGCGACACCAGCGGCACCGCCAGCAGCAGTCCCAGCAGCACCGGCGACATCCAGGCGAACAGCGCCGGCGACACCGCCCAGGCGATCGCCGCCAGCACCAGCCCGAACGCGGTGAAGCGCCAATAGCCGGCCCACACCACCGCGAGCGGGATCGCCCCGTCGTCGCGGCGCTGCGCGTTCCAGCCGGAGTCGCGGCCGGCCAGGATCGACACCACGCCCCCGGTCTGCACCAGCATGGCGACCGGCGCGATCAGCCCGCCGATCACCGTCTCGATCAGCACCGACAGCAGCGCGCGCAACCCTCCGCCGGCGCCGCGCCGGTCGAGGGGGTTGAACAGCAGCGCCACGTAGGCCAGCAGCTTCGGCGCCAGCAGCACGGCCATGGTGCCGACGAACACCCCGCGCGCCAGCACCGGGTCGACCTGCGGCCAGCGGGGAAACAGCAGCTTGGTGCCGCCGAAATATTCCGGCCGCACGAAGCGCTCCTGCAGCGACACCAGGATGCCGCACAGCAGGAACACGAGCCACAGCGGCGCGGTGACGTAGGAGCCGATCCCCATCAGCAGGTGCAGCCGGCTGACCCAGTGCAGCCCGCGCGCCGGCAGCACGCCGGCGTGCTGGAGGTTGCCCTGGCACCAGCGGCGGTCGCGTATGGCGATGTCGGTCAGCGAGGGCGGGCTTTCCTCGTACGAGCCGGGCAGGCCCGGCACCATGTGGATCGCCCAGCCGCCGCGGCGCATCAGGGCGGCCTCGACGAAGTCGTGGCTGAGGATGTGCCCGCCGATCGGCCGCCTGCCGGCGAGCACCGGCAGCCCGGCCTGCTCGGCGAAGGCTTGGGTGCGGATGACCGCGTTGTGGCCCCAATAGTTGCCTTCGGAGCCGTGCCACCAGGCGATGCCGTAGGCGATCAGCGGCCCGTACACCCGCCCGGCGAACTGCTGCATCCGCGCGAACAGGGTGGAGCCGTTGACGATCACCGGCAGGGTCTGGATCAGCCCCACCCCGGGATGGCGCTCCATGGCGCCGGCGATCCGCACCACCGTTGCGCCGTCCATGACGCTGTCGGCGTCCAGCGTGATCATCTGTGGATAGGCGGCGCCCCAGCGCCGCACCCATTCGCCGACGTTGCCGGCCTTGCGCTCGGTGTTCTTCGGCCGCCTGCGGTAGAAGATGCGGTCGTGGCCGCCGGTCGACCCGCGCAGGCGCAGGAAGGCCGCCTCCTCTTCCAGCCAAACGTCCGGGTTGGTGGTGTCGGACAGGATGAACAGGTCGAACCATGGAAGCCGGCCGGTCGCCTCGAGGCTCTCGTAGATCGCGGCCAGCCCCGCCATCACCCGCGACGGGCTTTCGTTGTAGGTCGGCAGCAGCAGCGCGGTGCGGGTGGACAGGTCCGGCAGCGGGCCGTCGCGGTCGATGCCGAGCCCGAGCCCGCCGCGCCCCACCAGCGACACGAACCCGCCCAGCGCGGAGGTGAAGGCGAGCGCGATCCAGGCGAACAGCACCACGAACAAGCCCAGCACAACAAGACCGAGCGCGTTGGGACCGTTGCCGTTCAGCACGAAGTACATCTCGTAGCCGCCGCCCGCCGTCAGCAGCACCGCGCCGCCGATCACGAACATCCGGCGCAGGGCGAGGCCGGACGGCCGCGTGGCCGGCCGGCGACCGCCCGCCGGCGCCTGCGCCAGCGACTGCACCGGCATCGAAAGCGGCGCTTCCGGCGGCAAGGCCGGCCTGTCCGGCATCAGGGCGTCCAACGATACATCCATTGTTCGGACAGCGGGCCCTGCTCGCCCGCCAGGGTGCAGTGCAGCTCGGCAAGTCTGGCCGAGCCCGGATAGAACTCGAAGGTGATGCGCCAGCCCGCGATCGACGGGTTCTGCACCACCACCACGTTGCGTATGGCACCCGTGCTGGCGCCGAGCTCGGCATGCAGCTTGGCGTCCGCGCCCAGCGACTTCAGCGCGCCGCCGGCGAAGTCGATGATCACGAAGCGGCCCCTGCGGTCCTCGGTGGCGCCGATCCGCGTCTGCGCGGTGCGCGCCAGCCCGGCGCTCCAGGGATTGTCCCAGCACCAGTGCATCCGGTAGGTGTGGCTGTACTCGCCCCCCGCCGCGAGCGGCGCCTTGGGGCGCCAGAACGCGACGATGTTGTCGTTGACCTCGTTCGGCGTCGGCAGCTCGACCAGGTCGACCGCCCCCTCGCCCCAGTCGCCGATCGGCTCGATCCACAGCGACGGCCGCTTCTCGTAGCTCAGCGCCAGGTCCTGGAAGTCGGCGAAGGCGCGCTTGCGCTGCATCAGCCCGTATCCCTTGGGGGTCACGTCGGCGAAAGCGCTGACCTGCAGGTCGACGGGGTTCGCCAGCGGGCGCCACAGCTCCCCGCCCTTGCCGGTCCACATCGACAAGCCTTCGCTGTCGTGCGCGGCGGGCCTGGCGTCGTCGATGTGCTGGCGGTCGTTGGCGTCGAAGAAGAACATGCCGGTCAGCGGGGCGATGCCGGAGCTGGCGATGGTGCGCCTGGGGTACAGCACGCTTTCCACGTCGAAGATGGTCTCGTCGCCCGGCCGTATGGTGAAGCGGTACGCGCCGGCGACGCTGGGGCTGTCGAGCAGCGCGTGCACCACGATCGCGCTGGCGCCGGGGGCGGGCTTTTCCAGCCAGAACGCCCGGAACAGCGCGAACTCTTCCTTCTGCTCGCCGGTGCCGTTGGCGAAGCCGCGCGCGGACAGCCCGTAATCCTGGCCACGGGCGACGGCGCGGAAGTAGCTCGCCCCCAGGAACACGCAGACCTCGTCGAGGTAGTCCGGGCGGTTCAGCGGATAGTGGAGGCGGAAGCCGGCGAAGCCGAGGTTGTCCGGCACGCGCAGATGCGGGTCTTCGTAGCTGAACAGGTCCGGATCGTAGCCGAGCCGGGCCGCCTGGCCGTCCTTGACCTCGAAGATGTCGATGCGCGGCCGGTACAGGAAGCCGCGCGGCAGGAACTCCGCCTGGAAGCTGAGCCCCTGGCCGCGCCACAGCGCGTCGTCCTTCTTGAAGCGGATGCCGCGATACTGATCGAAGCTGAGCGCGTCGACCGGCCCGGGCAGCTTCTCGTCCGGCGCGACATACGGGTGCCCCGCCATCGCCTGCGCGAGGCGACGTACGGCTGCGCCGTCGAACGGGCCGGGTGCCGGCAGCGGCGTCGGCCCTGCCGCGGCGCGCGCAGTCGATCCCGCGGCACCGAGCACCGTCGCCACGGTCGCGGCGGCTCCTGCCTGAACCAGATCCCGTCGAGACAAGGCCAACCGTTTTCCTCCCCGTGCGGCGCCGGATCCCTCATGACGAGGCACCTCTAGAAGGAGGCTTTGTCATTTTCACGGCAATCGTGTCCAGCCGGAACGTTCCGGGCTTGCCTGAAGTAACTACGATGTCTAAGGGGTATTCAAAATTGGCACTATGTTCAAACGTTGTGTTAAGGCGGAACGACCCTCAATGCGAGTTTCGCAGATGCATCCTGTTCAGCTGTCGTTCCACCGAGCCCGTGCCGCCGCGCGTCGGCGGCGTCTGGCCTGGCTGACGGGCCTCGGGCTGCTCGCGCTTTCGAATGCCGCCCGCGCCCAGGGCCATTCGCCCACCCTGCACACCACGCCGCAGTTCTCCACCCTGCCGGAAACCCGCAGCAACCCGACAAAAGCGCAGGCGCCGCAGGCGATCCACACCTTCGACTGGGGGGTGTTCAACCAGCTCGACGCGTCGCCCGCCGGCTTCGGCCCGGTGGCGCGCTACGGCGTCGTCCGCTGGGCCGAGGACTGGAGCGCGCTGCGCGACCCCAGGCTGCGCGACGACGCGTTCGACCCGCTCAAGTTCATCCCGCTCGATCGGAACAAGGACGTCTACCTGACGCTCAGCGGCGAGTCCCGGCTGAAGAACTGGTTCGAGAACCGGCCGTTCCTTGGGCAACAGAAGCCGGACGACTCCGGACGCCTCACGCTGCGCAACATCGTCGGCGCCGACCTGCACGTGGGCGACCACCTGCGCGTCTACGGCGAGCTGGTCAACGGCGACGCGGGCGGCTGGAACGCCTACGGCTACAACGCCAACTACCGCACCCGGCTCGACGTGCAGCAGCTGTTCGCGGAAGCGAAAACCCGGCTTGCCGGCGCGCAGGCCGGGATCATGGTCGGGCGGCAGGAGTTCCTCGACGCGCCGAACTACGTGCTCTACCTGCGCGAAACCCCGGACCTGCCGTTGTCCTGGAACGGGGTGCGCGGCTACGCGGTGTGGCCGCGCATCCGCTTCGATGCCTGGGACTTCACCCAGACCAACACCACCCCGGTGCAGCCGTTCCGCGACAACGAGAACTACAACGCCCGGCTGTTCGGCGGCTACGGCTCGTACGCGCTGCCGGACTTCCACGTGCTGGACCAGCCCGGCCACGTGTTCCTCGACCTGTTCTTTATCGGCTACGAGCTGGGCGGCACGCCGGCGGCGATCGCCACCGCCACCGGCACGCAGTCCGGCTCCACGTTGCGCGACAACTACGGCACCCGGCTGTGGGGACGCGCCGGGCCGATCGAGTTCTCGCTCGGCGGCATCTACCAGGGCGGCTCGTTCCGCCCAGCCAACGACGCGCCAACGCGCAACGTGGACGCGTTCTCGGTCAACGGCTTCGCCGGCTACCGCTTCCAGGCCGTCTACAGCCGGCCGCTGCTCGGCGTGCAGGCCGACGCGTATTCGGGCGGCAACTACAACAACAAGACCGGCAACGAGGGCACCTACATCGCCCCCTACAACCCGCAGAGCAACTACCTCGACACCACCACCTATTTCACCGCCTCGAACCTGGTCAACCTGGCGCCGCAGATCGAGATCACGCCGACCGCCAAGACCCTGCTGCGGTTCCGGGTCTCGGAGCTGTGGCGGGAGTCGACGGACGACGCGGTGTACGGCACCAGCCGGATCTACGCCTTCCGCAGCCGCTACAGCGGCGGCTGGATCGGCACCCTGCCGCAGCTCAACTTCGCCTGGCGCATCACCCGGCACCTGACCTGGACCCACGACCTGGCGCGGTTCCTGGCGTCCCGCGCGATCCAGAAGGCGGGCGCCTCCGACGGCACCTACTACCTGTCCACCCTGGCGTTCCGCTTCTGAGCCTTGGCTGGGTGCGGGAGCTCGAACCGTCGGGGCGGTGCCGGCGTTCCTTATCCGTCGCCAGTTCCCGCGCAAGGGGAAAGACTTGCCACGTTTCGCCGTCCGCTTCCTGCTTGCCGTCCTGCCTTTGCTGCTCGGTGCCTGCGCGGTGCAGGATTCCCGCCTCGCCGAGCGGGCCCAGAAGCGGCTGGTCGGCTTGAGCGAGGTGGACCTGGAATCCTGCCTCGGCGTTCCCGACCAGCATGCCAGCTTCGGCAGCACAGACGTGCTGACCTACTACGCCACCTCCAGCAGCTCCACGAGCTATTCGGTGCCGATCGTGGGCGGCCTCGGATTGTCGAACGGCGGCTACTGCCACGCCACGTTCCGGGTCGATGAAGGCCATGTCAGCCGACTGCTTTATTCGGGCGAGAAGAACGCGACGCTGGCGCCCAACTCGTACTGCGCGCCGATCGTGCGCACCTGCCTGGCCTGGCTGGACCGGCATCCGGTGCAAATGGGCGCCGTCGGCACGCCCGTCTACCGGGCCGGCAACGCGGGTGGAGGCACGGTGGCGCCGGGCAGCCCGAGCGGCACGCCGCAGCCGGGTGCCTCCAACGCTGCCATGCCGGCCAACGTGCCCACCGCCACACCGCGCTGAAGCCAGACGTGATCGCAGACCGCCGCGCCGGGATCCAGCTGCTGGTGCGCGAAAGCGTGCGGCCGCTGCTGGCGTTGTTCGCCTGGGACGTGGTGGTGGTGCTGGTGTTCCAGCTCGCGCACCAACCCTGGATGGACCAGCCGGCGCTGCCGTTCTCCTTGATCGGCTCCGCGCTGGTGCTGTTCCTGAACGTCCGCAACACCGCCGCCTACAACCGCTGGTGGGAAGCCCGCACGCTGTGGGGCGCGGTCACCAACAACGCCCGCAGCTTCGCCCGCCAGATGGCCGCCCTGCTGGACGGCGCGCCGGAAGCCACCCGGGCGATGATCGGCTTCGCCCACGCCCTGCGCGGCGCCTTGGCCGGCGTCGACGTGGCGGCCGAGGTGCGGGCGCTGCTGACGCCGGAGCTGGCGGCACGGGTGGACGGGCGACGCAACCAGCCCGCCGCGATCTTGTTCGCGATCGGCCTGGCCGTGCGGGCGCAGGCGGTGGCACGCGGCACCCACCCGGCGGCGCAGGCCGAGATCGACCGCATCCTGTCGGACCTGTCCAACGCGCAGGGCGGGCTGGAGCGCATCCGCAACACCCCGCTCGCGATCCAGTTCTCCGCGGTGCCGCGTCTGCTGGTTCGGATCTTCTGCCTGGTGCTGCCGCTGTCCATGGTGCAGGAGCTGGGCTGGATCACCCCGCTCGGCTCCACGGTGGTGGGCTTCCTGTTCGTGGCCCTGGACGAGATCGGCGCCGACCTGGAGTCGCCCTTCGCGTCCGGGCCGCACGCGGTGCCGATGCACGCGATCACCCGCACCATCGAGATCGACCTGAGGGAAGCGGTGGGCGATCCCGCCCCGGCGCCGATGCAGCCGGTGGGCGGAGTGCTGTCCTGAACCGCATCGTTCGAGAAAGGAGCTCCGGATGGCCACCACCGCGCAGCCGCATCAGCCGGTCACCGCCGAGCAGGCGCTGGCCAGGCTGAAAGAAGGCAACCGCCGCCACCTGGACGGCGAGGCGATCCACCACCGCATGACCAGCCGGGAACGGCGCGCCGCCCTGGCGGAGGAGCAGCGCCCGTTCTGCGTGCTGGTGGGCTGTTCCGACAGCCGGGTGCCGCCGGAGGTGCTGTTCGGCTGCGGGCTGGGCGAGCTGTTCATCGTACGCAACGCCGGCAACGTGGTCGACCTCGCCGCCATGGGCAGCATCGAGTACGGCGTGGTGGTGCTCGGCGCCCCGCTGGTGGTGGTGCTGGGGCACGAGCGCTGCGGCGCGGTGCAGGCGGCGGTCAACGTGGTGGAGCACGATGCCGTTTATCCCGGCAGCATCGGCCAGATGATCGAGCCGATCATCCCGGCGGTGCTGCGCGCCCGCCGCGACGGCGCGGCGAACCTGCTCGACCGCTCGGTCCGGCAGAACGTGCTGCGCATCGTGTCCCGGCTGCGCGACACCGAGCAGCTGCTGATCGAGCCGCAGCGTGCCGGCAGGCTGAAGATCGTCGGCGCGCGCTACGACCTCGACGACGGCAGCGTGGAGTTCCTCGACTAGTCACCCCGTCGCGCTCCGCGACTTGGCCGGACGCCGCTGGACGTGGCGCCCGGCCTCGCGGTGCTCAATAGTAGCGGTAGTAGTGGTGGTGGTAGCGGTCCCAGGCCCAGGCGCGGTGATGCCAATGGTGGCCATGATAGTAGTAGTGCGGCCCGACCCAGCCCGGCGGCGGGACCGGCTGCGCCTGGGCCAGCGGCACCGTGGCCAGGGTCGCGACCACGGCCGCCGCGGCCAGCACCGAACGCTTGACGCTTGAACGGAAGTCCATTCCGGTTCTCCTGTTTCTCGCCCGAACCCGTCGATGGGCCTCGGGCGTCGCGGCGATCCGGCGCCCGTGCTGCGGCGCGATTCGGGCAGGCGCTGTAACCGGGTGTGTCCCGCCCGTGGCGCTCAGCCGGCGACATGCGAGGTGCGGGTCAGGTACACCTTGCCGGACTCGATGTCGGTCACCGCGATCACCGGACAGCCGACGCCGATCGTGCCGCTCGACGTCCAGGCGTCACAGGTGTCGTCGCGCAACTCCGCAGCACCCGACGCGGGCTGCTGGGCCGCGAACTGCAGCTCGGCCGGCGCCGGCGTGGTGAACAGGTCGATCTTCGCCACCTGGTACAGCGGCTGCACCTGGCTCAGCGTGCGCGCCCCACCCTGTTCTCGATGGCGCAGCCGCAATCGTGTTACGCCGGGATCAGCGCGGCGATCATCTGCAACGGCACCTGTATCGAACCCTTCGCGGGTCAGGATCACCGGCCTGCCGTCGGCCTTGAGCAGGCTGCCGCCGGGCACGATGCCGTCGTTGTTCAGGTCGATGTCGTGGCCCGGGTCGCGCTCGTCGTGGTGGGTGGTGCCGGCATCCTCGGAGATGCGCGGCTCCGGACCGAGCTGCTTCATCGCCACGACCGCCTTGGGGGTGCGAAGGCTGGAACGTCGTTCGGCAGCGACGCCGCGGCCAGACAGCTGATGTCGAGTTGCCCGGTATGGCCCCAGGCCCACACCGGCACGGCGTGAAGGCCGCCCGACAGCGCGGCCCCGGCCAGGATCGACGCCTGCCGACAGGTCCGAAGGACAGCGTTCGGCATCGCTGCCTTGCTTGGTGATGCACGGGGAGGAGGTAGGCGGCGACAGGCGCAGGCCACGTTGCAAGGCGGCCGCGTTTCGGTGAGGTTTTGTTTCCAGAACGTTACTTAACCAGTCCGGCTTCCGCGCGTGGCCGGTTCGACGGGCTTTGTTCCGGCTCCGGCGTCAGCGCCGCGGCGACGTCGGCGATGTCGCGGCTGAGCATCTGCAGGGTGAAGCGGGCCAGGGATCCGGCGTCGTCGCCCAGGCGGTCGAGCCGGTCCGACAGGAGCTGCGCGTCGGAAGCCAGCTGCGCCGCATCATGGGTGCGGGACTGCGCTTCCTCCTCGAGCGCTGCCTGCAGGGTGCGGAACGCCGTCGTGATCACCGTCGACACCTCGGCCAGGGACGGCACCGGAGCGGGCGCCGGAACCGGCGTCCCGTCCGCGGCCGCGGTCTCGTCCAGGGCGCGGGCCACGAACAGCACGTCGCTCTGCAGCCGGCGCAGCATCGGCACCAGCCGCACCATCAGCGGGTCGTGCCGCTCCACCACCGCGAAGCGCTCGCGGTTGGCCTCGGCGATCGCCGCCACCAGCGCCCGCAGCGCCTCGTTGCTGGCGTCGTTCAGCCGCTCGACCTCGTTCATGGCCACCCGACGCGTCAGCACCGCCGCCTGGGTGGCGTCCACGGTGGCCAGCATGTCGGAGGCGGCGCCGAAGGCGAGCTGCCGGGCGCGGGTGCGGAACACGAAGTAGGACACCGCGAGCGACACCAGGGCGCCGACCAGGATCGCCAGCACGCGGTCCACCGGGCGGCTGAACGCCCCGCCCTGCGCCGGGAACAGGAACACCACCACCAGGGTGACGCCGGCCAGGCGCAGGTTGGGCTTGAACGCCGCCAGCAGCGCCAGCGGCACCAGCAGCACCGCGAACACCGGCACCCTGGGCAGCCCGACCAGGAACAGCGCGATCGCGGCTGCCCCGGCGACCGCGCCGATCAGCGTGCCGATGATCTGGTCGCGGCCCGCTTCCAGGGTCGAGCTGATCCTGGCCTGGGTGACGATCACCGCGGTGATCAGCGCCCAGTACGGTTCGCGCAGGTGCAGCGCCTGGGCGACCAGGTCGGACAGGAACACCGAGACCAGGGTGCGGGTCGCCTGCCGCAGCTCCGGGGTCCAGCCGAGGATCCGGGTCCAGCTCCGGGCAAGGCGGCCGGTCCGCCCGGCGCCGTCCGGAACGGGATGATCGGGCATCGCCGTTGGTCAGCCCGGCGCCTTCGGCCCGTTCGGCGCGTTCGCGATCGGCAGCGGCACCCAGCGCAGGCCGTCGCCGCTTTGCACCAGCATCACCACCGAGGGCCGGTGCTGTCGCCGCGCCGCGTCGAGGCCGGCCTGCACCTGCGCCGGCGACGACACCTCCGACTGCTGCACCTCCACGATCACGTCGCCCGCCTTGATGCCGCGGTCGGCGGCCACGCCGCTGCCGGCCACGATCGTCACCACCACCCCCTTCTGGGTGTCGGCGATCCCGTACTTCTGGCGGAGCAGGTCGTCGAGCGGCGCCAGCGTCATGCCGAGCCCGGCCAGGTCCACCGAGGCAGGAGGCGCGGGCTTCTTCGGGGCAGGCGTGCCTGAAGGTGCCGCGGCCTCGTCGGGAAACGCCCGCACCGTGACCGGCAGCGTCAGCGGATGCCCGTCGCGCCACAGCACCACCGGCACGGTCTGGCCCACGGGGGTTTCACCGACGATGCGCGGCAGGCTGCGCCCGTCCACCGCCTTGCCGCCCACCTGCTGGATCACGTCGCCGGTCTTCATCCCGGCCTTCATGGCCGGCCCGTCCGCGTCCAGCCCGGCGAGCAGCGCACCCTTGGGGCTCTTGAGGCCGAGGCTGTCGGCGATGTCCTGGCTCACGTCCTGGATCCGCACCCCGATCCAGCCGCGCGTGGCCTTGCCGTACCGGCGCAGCTGCTCGATCACCGTGCGCGCCTCGTTGGACGGGATGGAGAAGCCGATGCCGATCGAGTCGCCCGACGGCGAGTAGATCGCGGTGTTGATGCCGATCACCGCCCCGTTCATGTCGAACAGCGGCCCGCCGGAGTTGCCGCGGTTGATCGGCGCGTCGGTCTGGATGAACGCGTCATAGGGGCCGTTGTCGAACGAGCGGCCGCGCGAGCTGACGATGCCGGCGGTGACGGTGCCGGACAGCCCGAACGGGTTGCCGATCGCCACCACCCAGTCGCCCACCCGCGCGGTGTCGCTGTCGCCGAACGCCACCGCCGGCAGCGGGTGCGCCGGCTCCACCTTGAGCAAGGCGAGGTCGGTCTTGTCGTCGTGGCCGAGCAGCCGGGCCTTGAGCACGGTGTCGTCCTGCAGCGTCACGGTGATGAGGTCCGCGCCCTTGATGACGTGGTTGTTGGTCACGATCAGGCCGGACGGGTCGATCACGAAGCCCGAGCCCAGGCTTTGCATCCTGCGCCCCGGCGCCGCCTGCCCGCCGCTGCCCTGGCTTCCGTCCTGGTTGCCCCCTTGGCCGCCGCCCTGGCCACCGTGGCGGTTCATGAAGTCGTGGAAGAACTTCTCGAACGGCGAGCCGGGCGGAAAGGCGGGCACCGACGGGGTCCGGTCGCCGTTCTTGTTGTTGCCGTTCCTGTTTCCGTTGCCGGGCGCGGAAGGCGGGCTCGGCAGGTCGCCCTCGTCGTCGTCCTCGCTTGGGTCGTCGGCGGTGCCGGTGGAGGAAATGTTGACCACCGAAGGCAGCAGCCGGGCGGCGAGGTCGGCGAAGCTGTCCGGCGCGCCGCGCGCCAATGCCGGCACCGGCGTCGCCACCGGCAGCGCAAGGCCGCCGCCCAGCACCAGAACCGTTGTCAACAGGCCGCAGCCCAGCAGGCGGCCCCTGGACAGGCGCCGGACACGATCCGGAAGGCTGCACGAGCCGCGCCAGGCGGCGCCTCCGCCGGAGGAGGAAGTGAAGCGCATGGCTCGGTCGGTCTCCTGCGTGCGGCGGCAATCCGTTGCCGATCTGCTCACGCGTCCGGTCCTGCGGCAAGGGTCCGGGAAGCAGGCGGAGGGCGACGCGTCAGGCGCGGGCGATCACCCAGCCTGCCACCGCCTCGCCCAGCAGCGCATAGCCCGGATCGGCCATGTGCGTCCCGTCCGGCGACAGGGTATCGCGGGTGAAAGCGGTCCCGTCGCACCAGCTCCGCATCAGCGCGTGTCGCGGGAACACCGCCACGCCGGCCTCGGCCCCCAGCCTGTGCAGGGCGTCGCGATAAGCGGGAAACGCCGGCGCCTCCTCCAGCGCGCGGCTGTATTGCTGGTCCATCAGCACCAGGTCGGCACCCGTGCGCAGGAGCCGGGCGATGCCGCGCCGCGTCAGGCGCTCGAACAGGTCGAGCGGCACCGGCCTGGTCACGTCGTTGGAGCCGGTCTGCCACAGCAGGAGGTCGGGTGCTGCCGCGACCACCGCGTCCAGGCGGCGATCCATCTCGATCGCCGTTTCGCCGCTGACGCCGTGGTTGGCCAGCGCGATGCCGCAGGGGAAGTGCGGCAGGAGGCTGCGGCGCATGACCGCGGGATAGCTGTGCTCCGCACCGCTGGCGCCGAAGCCTTCGGTGGTGGAGGAACCGAACGCCACGACGCGCAGGGCGCGCCGGCCGGGCCCGGGAGGATGGATCCGGACGGCGCGCGTGCGCGGCAGGAACGGGACCGGATCGGCACTCACGGTTGGTTCATCCGGCGGCGGCGGCCTCGGCGTCGCGCCGGGCGACGCGCTGCCTGGCCTGCTGCTTGCGCCGGTCCAGGGCGCTGGCCATCAGGAACAGCGTGCCCAGCCCGACCACGTTCACCGCGACCTGCATCGGCCAGCCGGTGCCGTAGGTGGTCATCACCAGCCGGAACAGCAGGTCGAGCACGGTGCCGACGGAGAACACTTCCAGCGAATGGCGCCCGTATACCGCGAGCACCTGGCCGATCCGGCCACCGGCAAGGGTGCGGGCCAGCCGGCTGCTCTGCACCAGGTAGAAGATCGCCAGCACGTCGATCAGCCGCAGCGGCGA
>CAXTMS010000002.1:0-7682 GCA_964245345.1 uncultured Acetobacteraceae bacterium
CCGCGAGGTGCCGGAGGAGATGCCGGTGGCGATCTCCTTCAACCGCACCGCGCATGCGGTGATGATGGCAACACCGCTGGGCCTCGAGGACTTTGCCCGCGGCTTCAGCCTGTCCGAGGAGATCGTCGGCTCGGTGGCCGAAATCGAGGACATCGAGGTGGTGGTGCTGCGCCCCGATCCCGACGCCCCGCCGCGCGGCATCGAGCTGCGCCTGTGGGTGGGCGACAACGCGATGCGGACCCTGGACGCTCGCCGCCGCCACGTCGCCGGCCCCACCGGGTGCGGCATGTGCGGGCTGGAAAGCCTGGACGCCGCGTTGCGGCCGCCGCGCCCGGTGCCGGACGGACGGCGCTACGCGCCCGCCGCGGTGCAGGCGGCGATGGAGTCCCTGCGCCCGGCGCAGGCGCTGAACCGACGCACCCACGCCGTGCATGCCGCCGGGTTCTGGACCGAGCGGGAGGGGCTGGTGCTCTTGCGCGAGGATGTCGGCCGGCACAACGCGCTCGACAAGCTGCACGGCGCGTTGGCTGCCTCCGGCCGGGCGGCGGCGGAAGGGATCGTGGTGATGACCAGCCGGATCTCGGTCGAGCTGGTGCAGAAGGCGTCGATCATGGGCGCGCCGGTGCTGGCGGCGGTGTCCGCGCCGACGGCGCTGGCGCTCCGGGTGGCGGAGCAGGCGGGGATGACCCTGGTGGCGGTGGCGCGCGCGGACGGGTTCGAGGTGTGCGCGGGGGTGCAACGAATTGAAAGCTCTTCAGGCCTTGAATGAGGCGTCTCCTTGGAAGGTGTCCGCAGGAGACGGCGAGCCGCTGGCGCATCCGGCGTAGCCCTTCCTGAGCTGGCGCTGCGGAGGCGCTCGACGGCCAAGCGACCTGATGCGCTACGGCATGGCGTCGCGGTTGATGCCCAGCGATCCCGGTCCCGGAACGGGCGGTCGATGACTAGGCCGCGAAGCGGCCGCTGGCGGCCGTGCAGCCTGGAACGGGCGCACGCACAGGCGGTCGCCGTGCCACGCCCGGCCGTAGACGGTCCGGACCGCTCCCGGCTCCCGGTCCTACGGCTGCCGGTGCCAGGCAGGGAGGGATGCGGGTCTAGCAATGCTTCGCCGGCCGCCCCTCCGACTGCAAGCGTTTGTCCGGAACACGTGCCAGCCCGCGTCTCGTCCCGCTTCTCTTGATCGAGCGTACGGCGGAACCGGCTGCCAACGCTCCATCGCCGTCTCCACGCGCAACCGCGCCGCCGCCGGCTAGCGTTCCCTTGCCACCCGTAACAGCCGGTCCGCCGCCTCCGCCATGTGGCGGGCGATCACGGTTCGTGCGGCGGCGCCGTCGCCGATGGCGATCGCGGCCACGATCGGCCGGTGCCGGGCCGCCGCCATGTTGTGCAGCGCGCGCCCTGGACCGGCATGCATGATCGTAACCCGGATCGGCCCTTCGAGCGACCGCCACAGCCGCAGCAGGACACCGTTGCCGGCGAGCTCGCACAGCAGAACATGGAAGGCGAGGTCTGCTTCGACCTGCGCCGGCAGGTCGCCCTCCGCCCGGTCGAGCCGCTCCACCGCGTGTTCCAGCGCCGCCACCGCCGATGCGCGGTCCTCGCGGCTGGCCAACGCCTCCGCCGCCAGCGACTCCAGCGCGGCCCGGACCGCGTACAGCTCGCAGATCTCGCCGTCGCCGAGCTGCCGCACCCTGAGCATGCTCCGGCGCCCCGCCACCACGAGCCCGTCCTGCTGCAGGTGCCGGAGCGCCTCGCGGACCGTCGCCCGGCTTACGCCGAGCCGGGCCGCCAGCGCCACCTCGCTTAGGTGCTCGCCAGGGGCGAGCTCGCCTGCGGTGATCGCCAAGCGCAGCGCGGAAAGGCAGCGCTCGCGGAGCGTGCTGCGCTCGACGGCGCCGAGGGACATGGCGGGCATCACGGATCGGCCTTCGGAAGGAACGCGGTGACTTTACAGCTGACCGCGCCGGAGGCTACACGCGCCATTGTCGACAATCAGACAGAAGCATGGGGATCGGGATCATGCAGACCGACATCCGCACCGTGGTCGTCACCGGCGCGGCCTCGCTCCGCGGCATCGGCCGTCGCACCGCCGACACGCTCGCCGCCGACGGCTGGGCCGTCGCGATCCTCGACCTCGACGGCGACGCGGCCGCGCAGGCCGCCGCAGACATCGCCGAACGCCGCAGCGTCCCGGCGCTTGGCCTGCGCTGCGACGTCACCGCAGAATCCGAACTCGAGACCGCCTTCGCCGCCGTCGAGGCAGACCTGCCGCCGGTCGGCGCCCTGGTGAACAACGCCGGTGTCACCTCGCCGACCCGCTTCGGCGACGTCACGGTGGCGGAATGGGACCGGGTGATGCGCGTCAACGTGCAGGGCTCGTTCCTGGCGACGCGCCGGGCGATGCCGGGCATGGTGTCCCGCGGCTTCGGCCGCGTCGTGATGCTGTCCTCCGTGTCCGCCGAGCGCGGCGGCGGCGTGTTCGGCGGGGTCGCCTATTCCGCCGCCAAGGCGGCGCTGCTCGGCTTCGCCCGGGCGCTGGCGCGCGAGGTCGGCCCGCACGGCGTCACCGTGAACGCGGTGGCCCCCGGGCTGATCGACACCGACATCACCGCCGGCAAGCTCGATCCCGAGCGCAAGGCGAGGCTGGTCGCCGACGTGCCGATGAGCCGTTCCGGCACCACGGAGGACGTCGCGGACGTGATCGCCTTCCTGTGCCGTCCGTCCACCTCCTACGTCACCGGCGCCACCTGGGACATCAACGGCGGCTCGCACATCCATTGATCCCGTTCTGATCCCTGGCACGGCGGAGCAGCCCCCATGGTCCGGCAGATCGCGGCACCCGTTCTCGGCTCGCTCGCCTGGTCGTCCGCGGTGGCGCTCGTTCCGATCCTGGTGCTGTTCGCCCTGCTCGGCCTCGCCGGCTGGCGCGCCGAACGGGCCGCCGGCGCCGCGCTCGCCGCCGCCCTCCTTGTCGCCGTCCCGGTGTACGGCGTCGGCCTGCTCCCGGCACTCGACATGGCGGCGCTTGGCGCGGCGTTCGGCCTGGTTTCGGTCGCCTGGGTGATCCTGAACGCGATCTGGATCTACGACCTTTCCGTCAGGAGCGGCCATTTCGAGGCGCTGCGCCAGGCCTTCGCGCGCGTCGGCGGCCCACGTCCGGTGCAGGTGCTGCTGATCGCCTACGGCTTCGGCGGCCTGCTCGAAGGCCTGATCGGCGCCGGCGCGCCGGTCGCGATCTGCGGCGCGATGCTGGTCGCCGCGGGGGTGGCGCCGTTGGAAGCGGCGGTCTGTGCCTTGATCGCGGACTCCGTTCCCGTGGCGTTCGGGACCCTGGCGCTGCCGATCGTCGCCCTGTCCTCCGCGACCGGCCTGCCCTTCGACACGCTCGGCGCCATGGTGGGTCGGCAGACGCCGCTGCTCGCCGCCCTGGTGCCGTTCATCCTCCTGTTCCTGGTCGACGGCGCGCGCGGGCTGCGCCAGCACGGCCGCGTGGCCCTGTTCGCCGGGCTGTCCTTCGGCGCGGCGCAGTTCGCGGTGTCGAACTACCTGTCGGTCAAGCTCGCCGACGTCGTGGCGGCACTCGTGGCCTCGACCGTGATCGTGTCCTGCGTGCGCGGCACCGGGGAGGCGACCGATGGCCGGCACGGGCGCGAAACGCTGCTGGCCTTGTCGCCCTACGGCCTCATCATCCTGGTCTTCGTCCTCGCCCAGCTCCCCTCGATCGCGCGGCTGTTGCGCCTCGCCCGGATCGCCTTTTCCTGGCCCGGCCTCGCCGTCTTCCTCCCCGACGGCACCCGCGTGCCCACCGCCTTCCGCCTCGACCTGCTCGGCACCACCGGAACGCTTCTGCTCCTGGCCGGCCTCCTCGCCGCCGCCGTGCTGCGGATCGGGCCCGCGGACGCCTGGCGCTCCTACCGCGACACCGCGCGCGGGATCGGCAGCGCCGTGCTGACCGTGATGGCGATCTTCGCGCTCGCCTTTGTCGCCAACCTGTCCGGCCAGACCCGGACCATGGGGCTGCTGCTGGCCGGCCTCGGCCCGATCGGCTTCGCGCTCGCCTCGCCGCTGATCGGCTGGATCGGTTCCGCCCTCACAGGCTCGGACTCCTCCTCCAACGTTTTGTTCGGCGGCCTCCAGGTGGTGGCCGCCAAGGGCGTCGGCATCCCGCCCGTGCTGGCCGCCGCTGCGAACTCCTCGGGCGGCGTGGTCGCCAAGGCGATCAGCGTGCAGAGCCTCGCCGTCGCCTCCGCCACCGTGTCGCTGGTCGGCCGGGAAGCCGCCATCCTGCGCCGGGTGATCGGCTGGAGCGTGCTGCTGCTGGCGCTGATGTGCCTGCTCAACCTCCTGCAGTCGCTGCCGCCGGTCGCAGCACTGGTGGTGCCGCGCCCGGCCGGATCCTGAGGAGACCGGAAACATGGACCGGATCGTGTCGGTGTCCGCGGCCCCCTACGACGGCTGGGATCCGCCCGCCCTGCTCGACAGCCTGGCCCGCTGCGGCGCCAACCACGTCGAGCCCGCCTTCATCGTCGGCTACACCGAACCGTTCGGCGAGGACGCGTTCTCGGACGCGAACACCCGCCGCTACGCCGGCTGGCTGCGGCAGTCCGGCCTGCGCTGCCACGCCGTGTCCTCGCACATCGACCTCGGCGGCCTGGATGCGGTCGCCGTGTTCCGCGGCCGCATGGACTTCGCCCGCCGGCTCGGCGCGTGCGTGATCAACACCAACGCCGCCGTCCGCCCCAACGAGGCGGCGTTCCTCCGCAACGTCGAGCCGATCCTGCGTCACGCGGAGCAGCTCGACCTGACGATCGGGCTCGAGAACCCCGGAGACGGCCGTCCAAACCTAATCGACGTCGCGTCGGACGGCATCGCGCTGCTGCAACGGATCGGCTCGCCCCGCCTGCGCCTGAACTACGACGCCGCCAACACCGCCAGCCATCGCCCAGAACTCGACGCGATCGCCGACGCCGTCGCCGCGCTGCCGGTCTGCGCCCACCTGCACCTCAAGGCGGTGCGCCGGACCGCGAACGGCTGGTTCAACGTGCCGCTCGGGGAAGGCGACGACGACGGCAACCCGCTCCTCGCGGCGCTCGCCGCCTGGCCCGACCTGCCGGTCGGCATCGAGCTGCCGCTGCGCATGCACCGCGGTCCGGACGCGCAGCCGTGGCGCCGGGTGGCGCGGCTGGAGCTTCCGGTCATCGAGGACGCAGTGCGCCGCTCGCTGGCCCTCCTCCGCTCGCGCCTCGTGCCGGCGACGGACCCTGCGGAGCAGGAACGTGCGGCCCCGGAGCCTGAAGGGTGACACGGACCCGCGAGCGGTTCTTCCCAAGCCCTCGGATCGGTCACACCCGCCCTCCTGACGCCGGCTCTTTCCCGGCATCGGCCAGCACCGGACGACGTCCGGCGAGGTGCGTCGTTCGAGCCACCGTTCCGGATCCGGCTGAAGGCTTCAAGCCGCGTCCCGGCAGGTGGTAGCCTTGCCGGATGGATCATGATCCCAACGGTGACGCGGCTCCAACCGACCGGGAACGGCAGGAAGCGATCGTCCGGCGGCAGGGGATCGAGCGCCGTCGCGCCCTGGTCGCCGGCTCCGGCCTGTTCGACGCAGGCTGGTACCTCCGCCACCACGCTCCCGCCCGGCACAGCGACCTCGATCCGCTGGAGCACTACCTGGCCTGCGGCGTCCGCGCCAAGGCAGCACCCGGCCCGCTGTTCGACGTCGACGACTACCTCCGGCAGGCCTGGCACCTGCGGCCGGGGGTCGACGACCCGCTCACCCACTACCTCCAGGGCGGCATCGCGGAGGGACACCGCCCGGTCTCGGTGCGGACGGACCCGCCCTCCGACCGGTTCGAACGTCCGGTCGAGCGCCTCGTGTCGCTGGCAGCGCCGTCGCAGCAGCCGACGATCGCCGTCGTGGCGCACGTCTTCCACGTCGAGCTGTTCGGCGAGATCTGCGCCGCCCTGGCGATGCTGCCTTACCGCTTCTCCCTCCTCGTCACCACCGACGAGCCGGAAAAGGCGGAGCAGATCGAGGCCGAGTTCGCAGCCCGCGCGCTCGACGCCTCTCTGCTGGTGCACGTCGCCGAGAACCGCGGGCGCAACTTCGGACCGTTCCTGGTCGGGCTGCGCCACGCGGTCGCCGCCCACGACCTCGTGCTGCACCTCCACACCAAGAAGTCCTCCTACCGCGGCACCGAGCAGGCAGGCTGGCGGCAGGTGCTGCTTCGCACGCTGCTGCCGGCGCGCCCGGTGGTCGGCGGCCTGATCCAGCGCTTCGTGGACGACCCCAAGCTCGGCGTGCTCACCGCCTCGCCGGGCGAGGAGATGCGCTACTGGGGCTACAACTGGCTGTCCAACCGGCACCTGGCGCAGCCGCTGTTCGATCGGCTGGGCCTGCGCACGACTGTGCCGACCGGCATGCTGGATTATCCCGTCGGCGGCATGTTCTGGGCCCGCACGAAGGCGATCGCCTCCCTGCTCGACCATCCCTGGGCGACCGACGACTTCCCGTCCGAGCTGGGCCAGACAGACGGCACGATCATGCACGCCATCGAGCGCGTGATCGTCCTGGTGGCGCAGGACGCCGGCTACAGCTTCACCGAGCTCGACTACGAGCGCGGGCTGTGCCGCCCCGGCTGGAGCAGCCGCAACCTCGACCAGTACCAGCGCGCGTCCCACGACGGCCTGCTGGACACGATCGCGCAGGTGGACACGGTCTCGTTCGACGTGTTCGACACCCTGCTGACCCGGATCTGCCTGCGGCCGGACGCGGTGCACCGCTTCGTGGGCATGCAGGCGGGAAAACGCTTCCCTGGCGCAGACGATTTCGTCGCGCGCCGCCAGGCGGCCGAGGCGGCGGCACGCCTGGCACCGGATGCCGCGGGCGACGTCGACCTCGACGACATCTACGCCCGCTTTGCCGCCGACGCCGGGCCGGCCTGGACCGCACAGGCGATCGCCTTCGTGCACCAGGAGGAACTCGCCCTCGACCGGCGCGCGCTGCTACCGCGCGTCCTCATGATCGAGGCCCTCGACCACGCCAGGCGCACCGGACGGCGCGTCGTCGCGACCAGCGACAGCTACCTGACCCGGCCCAGCTTCGACGCCCTGCTGGCGCAGTTCGGCATCGCCGTGGACGCCGTATACCTGTCGTCGCAGCGGCGCGCCCGCAAGGACCGTGGCGACCTGTGGCCGATCGTGGCGGCAGGGGAACAAGGCGAGGCCGGCGCCGCGCCCCGTCTGCTGCACGTCGGCGACAACGAGCAGTCCGACATCCAGGGAACCGCCGACCACGGCATCCGCCATTTCCACGTCCTCAGCCCCGCCGCGCTGTTCGAGTTCCACGGGCTCGGTCCTGCCGGGGAGCCGACGCTTGGTGACGACATCCTGCTTGGCCCAGTCGCCGCCCGGCTGTTCAACTCCCCCTACCTCGAGCCGGCCCATCCGAGCCTGGTCGTGCGCGAGCCGGAGCAAGCGGGCGCCTTGCTGTTCGGGCCGCTGCTGTTCGCCTTTGTCGCCTGGCTGGCGCGGCACCCCACGTTGCGCCACATGCGCCGGCTGTTCTTCGTGTCCCGCGAGGGCTGGTTCCTCAAGCGGCTCTACGACGCGGTGCGGACGGAAAGCGGCCGCACCGACCTGCCCCCCTCGTCCTACCTCCACTGCTCCCGCCGCGCGGCCCTGGC
>CAXTMS010000002.1:7782-44281 GCA_964245345.1 uncultured Acetobacteraceae bacterium
CCCGGGCCGGTCGGCTTCGTCGACGTGGGCTACAGCGGCACCATGCAGACGGCGATCCAGACCGCTCTCGGCCGGCCCCTGATCGGGCTCTACATGGGCGTGTCGCACGACGCGGCGCAGGTGCGTGCCGGCGGCGGCCACGCCTTCGGCGCCTTTGCCGACGGCAACGTCCTGGACTTCACCGGCGGCTTCGGCCTGATGCTGGAAGCCTTCCTGACCGCGCCGCACGGGCAGGTGTCCGGCTACGACGACACCACGACTCCGGCGACGCCGCTGTTCCGCCGCGACGGCCTGTCGCAGACCATGTTCCCGACGCTGGAGCGCATCTATGACGGGGTGGAGCGGTACGCGCTGAGCCTGATCCGCTGCTGGGGACCAGACCTGCTCGACCTGCCGTTCCGCCCCGAGGCGGCGACCGCCACGTTGCAGGCCGTGCGCGACCGGCGCATCCGCTTGTCGCCGGAGCTGATGGCCGTCCTGTCGGTCGAGGACGATTTCTGCGGCAACGGCGAGATCGCGGTGTTCCGCCACCTCGGCCTCGACGGCGCGTTCCCGACGCCATGAGCGTGCCGCTGTCGGTGCTGGTGCGCGGCGGCGGCGTCGCCGGGTTGTGCTGCGCGGTGACGCTCGCCGAGCGGGGCGCTGCGGTGATCCTGTCGGAAGCGGGACCGGCGATCGGCTCCGGCGCCTCCTGGAAGGCCGGCGGCATGCTGGCTCCCTGGTGCGAGGCCGAGAACGCGCCGCCCGGCTTGACCGAGATGGCGCTGCCGTCGCTGGACTGGTGGCGGCGCCAGGTTGCGGACACGCGGTCCGCCGGCACCCTGGTGCTGGCGCTGGGCCGCGATGCCGGCGAGCTGAACCGGATGGCCCGGCGCACCACCGGGCACGAGACCCTGGACGGGGCCGGGATCGCCGCGCTGGAGCCGGAGCTGGACGGCCGGTTCGGACGCGGGCTGTTCTTCCCCGGCGAGGCGCATCTCGATCCCCGTTCCGCTTTGCCGGCGCTGGCGGACCGGTTGCGGTCGCTCGGCGGCCGGGTCCTGCTGGCAACCCCCGACCCGCCGCCGGGCCGGTTCGACCGGGTGGTGGACGCGCGCGGCATCGCGTCGCAGCCCGTGCTGCCCGGCCTGCGCGGCGTGCGCGGCGAGATGCTGCTGATGCGCGCCCGCGGCGTCGCCCTGCACCGGCCGGTGCGCCTGCTGCACCCGCGCTTCCCCGTCTACGTGGTGCCGCGCGAGGATGGTGTGTTCATGCTGGGCGCCACCATGATCGAGAGCGAGGAGCGCGGGCCGCCGCGGCTGCGCTCGATGATGGAGCTGATGAGCGCGGCCTTCGCGCTGCATCCCGCCTTCGCCGAGGCGGAGATCCTGGAGATCGCCGCCGACCTCCGCCCGTCCTTCGGCGACAACATGCCGCGCCTCGACATCACCGGCGATCCGGTACACGTCAACGGCATGTTCCGGCACGGCTACCTGCTGGCGCCGGCGCTGGCGCTTCAGCTGGCCGACGCGCTGCTCGGGGCCCGGCCGGCCTGACCTTCGGGTGCGGAGCGTGAACGGCGACCGCGCGGCCGGCGCGGCTGGAAAGGATGCCGATGCAGGACCAGCCGCCATACCGGCCTCCTTTGCGCCCGGTGGTGAAATCGGCACCCGCGCCACGCCGCAACAACATCCTGCGGCTGGTCGGCTCGGGCATCGTCACCGGCGCGGTGGACGACGACCCGTCGGCGATCGGCACCTATGCCAGCGTTGGCGCCAAGTACGGGCTGGCGTTCCTGTGGATCGCCCCGGTCGTGCTGCCGATGATGTACGTGGTGGTCTACCTCGCCGCCAAGCTCGGCCGCGTCTACGGCAAGGGCTTGTTCGCAGTGATCCGCGACCGCTACCCGTCCTGGGTGCTCTTTCCGGTCATGCTGGGCGCCCTGGCCGGCAACGTGATCGAGGCGGCGGCCAACCTCGGCGGCATCGGCGCCGCGCTGAACCTGCTTCTGCCGGTGCCGATCCCGGTCATCGTGATCGGCGCCGGCGCCGTGATCCTGTTGTTCCAGTATTTCGGCTCCTACGCCCTGCTCCGCGGCATCTTCCGCTGGCTGGCGCTGGCGTTGTTCGCCTATGTCGCGTCCGCCCTGCTGGCCAGGCCGCATCTGCTCGCGGTGCTGCGCGGCACGCTGGTGCCGCATGTCAGGTTCGACCCGGGCTTCCTGTCCCTGATCGTAGCCTGCATCGGCACCTCCTTGTCCGCCTACATCTACACCTGGCAGTCCAACCAGGAGGTCGAGGAGCAGATCGAGGAGGGACGCACCGAGGCCTGGCAGCGCCGCGGCGCGTCCGAGGCCGAACTCGGCCGAACCCGGCGCGACGTGATCGTCGGCATGCTGTTCTCCAACGTGATCCTGTACTTCATCATCCTGTCCACCGGCGCCACCCTGCACGCGACCGGCCATACCGAGGTCAACAGCGCCGCCGATGCCGCCGCGGCGCTGGAGCCGCTGGCCGGCCATGCCGCGAAGCTGCTGTTCGCGCTCGGCGTCGTGGGGGTCGGCTTCCTGGCCGTGCCGGTGATGACCACCGGCGCCGCCTACGACCTGGTGCAGAGCGTCGGCCGGCCCGGCAGCCTGAACGCCAGGCTGCACGAGGCGAAGCTGTTCTACGCCGTCATCGCCGTGACCACCGTGGTCGCGGTGGCGCTGAACTTTCTCGGCTTCAACCCGATGCGGGCGCTGGTCTGGTCAGGCGTGGTGCAGGGGTTCTCGGTGCCGCCGCTGCTGTTCATGATGCTGCTGATGACCAACGACCGTGCCGTGATGGGCAACCGAGTGAACGGACGCCTCACCAACTGGCTTGGATGGACCACGAACGGCATCACATTCTTGGCCGCGGGCTGCCTCGTCGCAACGTGGTTCCTGTAGGATGCGGATCGCCGGAGGGCAGGGGATGAAGATAACGGTTAACGGCGAGCAACGCGACGTGTCGGCCGCCACCCTGGACGCAGCGCTGCTGGAGCTGGGCTATGGCGGCCTGCGCGTCGCCACCGCGCTGGACGGCGACTTCGTGCCGGCCGGACGCCGCGCCGTGCAGGCGCTCGCCGAGAACAGCGCCCTGGAGATCCTGGCGCCGATGCAGGGAGGCTGACCATGCTGTTCTACGACACCGAGCTGCGCTCGCGCCTGATGCTCGGCACCGCGCAATACCCGTCGCCGGACGTGCTGGCCGACGCGGTGCGCGCTTCGGGCACCGAGGTGGTGACCGTGTCGCTGCGTCGCGAAGGCTCGTCGGCGCAAGCGGGACAAAGCTTCTGGTCGCTGATCCGCGGCCTTGGCGTGCGGGTGCTGCCCAACACCGCCGGCTGCCATTCGGTGCGCGAAGCCGTCACCACCGCGCAGATGGCGCGCGAGGTGTTCGACACTGACTGGATCAAGCTGGAGGTGATCGGCGAGACCGACACCCTGACGCCCGACGTGTTCGGCCTGGTGGACGCGGCGCGCATCCTGACCGAGGACGGGTTCCGCGTGTTCCCCTACACCACGGACGACCTGGTGGTGGCCGAGCGCCTGCTTCGAGCCGGCTGCGAGGTGCTGATGCCCTGGGCCTCCCCGATCGGCTCCGGACGCGGCCTGAACAACCCCTGGGCGCTGCGGGCGCTGCGGGCGCACTTTCCCGAAGTGCCGCTGGTGGTGGATGCCGGGATCGGGCTGCCGAGCCAGGCGGCGGCGGCGATGGAAATGGGCTATGACGCCATCCTGCTGAACAGCGCGGTGGCGCAGGCGGGCGATCCGGTGGCCATGGCACGCGCCTTCCGCCTCGCGATCGAGGCCGGGCAGGCGGCGCGGCTCGCCGACCCGATGGAGCCGCGCGAGATGGCCAGCCCGTCGACGCCGGTGCTGGGCCGGGCCTTCGTGTGAGGCAGGCCTTGCCCGGCCGTTTCTACCCGGTCGTGGACAGCGCCGGCTGGGTGCGCCGCATGGTGGGCGCCGGCGCGAGGCTGGTGCAGCTCCGGAACAAGTCGCCGGACGGTCCGGCGCTTCGCGACGAGGTCCGCACCGCCCGGGCCGCCTGCGCCCACCACGGCGCCTGCCTGGTGCTGAACGACCACTGGCAGGCGGCGATCGACGAGAAGATCGGCTTCCTTCATCTCGGCCAGGAGGATCTCGACGCGGCCGACCTCCCGGCGATCCGCCGCGCCGGGATCAGGCTCGGGGTCAGCACCCATTCGGATCTCGAGTTCGACCGCGCCCTGTCCGTGGCGCCGGACTACGTGGCGCTGGGACCGATCTGGCCGACCACGCTGAAGCAGATGCCCTGGGCGCCGCAGGGCCTCGACCGGATCGGCGACTGGAAGCGCCGCCTCGGCGACGTGCCGCTGGTGGCAATCGGCGGCATCACCCTCCAGCGGGCGCCCTCCTGCCTGCAGGCCGGTGCCGACGCCGTTGCCGTGGTGTCCGACGTGGTGGCGCACCCCGATCCGGAAGCACAGGCGAAGGCCTGGATCGAGGCGACGCAGCCCGGCTAGGCTCGGGCAGCTTTCGGGCGTGTGGCTGCGTCGGTGCCAGGCCATGCGCCTGCCCGGCGGGCGCCCTCGGTCGGAACGGGCAGGAGGTATTCAATGGAGGTCAGGCAGGCCCGGACCGAGGACATCCCGGCGATCGAGCAGCTGATCGTCCGCTCGGTGATGGAACTCATGGCGGAAGAGTATTCGCTCGAGCAGCGCCTCGCCTCGATCGGCCCGCTGTTCGGGGTCGACCGCCGCGTGGTGGAGGACGGCACGTATCTTGTGGTGGAGGCGGGTGGACGGCTGATCGGCAGCGGTGGCTGGAGTTTCCGTCGCACGGTGTTCGGCGGCGATGCGGTCGGCGGCCGCGACGACACCCGCGCGGTTCCAGGTGCCGAGCCGGCCCACATCCGCGCCTTCTATGTCGACCCCGACGCCGCCCGGAGCGGCGTGGGCAGCTTGATCCTGCGGCGGAGCGAGGCCGAGGCGATGGCACGCGGCTTCAACCGGTTCGCCATGGGGGCGACGCTGACCGGACAACCGTTCTATGCGCGGCACGGCTATCGCGCGGGTGCCGAGTTCCCGTTCCTGTTGCCCGGCGGGATCGAGTTCCCGCTGCTGCGCATGGACAAGGAGGCAACCGGCTAGGTTTGGCTGGCGGCACAGCCCGCCGGACACCGAGGCGACACCGGTGCGTCTAGCGACGGGACGCGTTCCCGAAGCGTCGATGTTCGTCGCGCCTCGGTCGGGTTCTCCCGTGGACGGCGCCGCAAGGTCGCCACGGAACGCGACGAGCCCGATCCAGCGCGGACGCACGCAGCGAGGCAGCGCAGGCTGCCCTGCGGAAGAGCGGCAGAGCCGGCATCGAGTCGCTGCCGGTTCGCCGTCTCGCCGCCCAGCCCCACACGCAGCCTCCGCGCGATGTCATGCGCCCGCTGCATGGATATGCCAGGATGGCAGGCTGGTCCGGCGGCAGGGGAGGCAGGCGCATGATGATCACGGGGCTGCCCGCGGTGCTGCTCGCGATCGCGCTGCTTCTGGTGCTGGTCAGCGCCGTGCAGCCGATCGCACGCCGGCTGCAGCTGCCGGAAACGGTGCTGCTGGCCCTGGTCGGGATCCTGCTCGGCGGCGCCGCCGACGTGCTGCTGCGCTCGCCGCTCATCGACGCGTTCAACGGCGCCGCCCGCACCCTGCTCGACTTGCCCGTCGACAGCGAAGCGTTCCTGCTGATCTTCCTGCCGATCCTGGTGTTCCAGGGCGCGTTGGCGATCGACGTCAGGCGCCTGGCGCACGAGACCGCCACGGTGCTGCTGCTGGCGGTGGTGGCGGTGGTGGCCAGCACGGCGGCGATCGGCTTCGCGTTGTATCCGGTGGCGGGCATGCCGCTGGTGGTCTGCCTCACGCTGGGCGCCATCGTCGCCAACACCGACCCCAGTGCCGTGGCCGCCATCTTCCGCGAGATCGGCGCCGCCACCCGGCTCACCCGCCTGGTCGAGGGCGAGGCGCTGCTGAACGACGCGGCCGCGATCTCCATCTTCGGCATCCTGCTGCCGGCGCTCACCAGCCACGCGCACATCTCGGTCGGCCATGCGGCGATCGACTTCGTGATCTCGTTTGCCGGCGCGGTGGCGGTGGGGATCGTGCTGGGTCGGCTGACCCTGGCCATGATCGCCTTTGTCGGCGGCACCCCGGCGGCAGAGGTCACGCTGACCCTGGCGCTGCCCTATGTCGCCTACATCGTGTGCGACCGGGTATTCGGCTTTTCCGGCGTGGTCGCCACCGCGGCGGCCGGGCTGACCGTTTCGGTCTATGGCCCGTCCACGCTCCGTCCGCAGACCTGGCGCTTCCTGGAGGAGCTGTGGGAGCAGCTGGTGTTCTGCGCCGGCTCGCTCGTGTTCCTTCTGGCCTCCATGCTGGTGCCGCGCCTGCTGGTCGGCATGACGCGCTGGGACCTGGTGCTGATCGGGATCACGGTCGCGGCGGGATTGGCCGCCCGTGCCGCGGTGATCTTCGGGCTGCTGCCGATGCTGGCGGCGACCCGGCTTTCGCCGCCCGTGCCGACCCGGTTCAAGGCGACCATGGTGTGGGGCGGCCTGCGCGGCGCCATCACCCTGGCGCTTGCGCTGGCGGTGACGGAGAACCCGCACGTGTCGGCGCCGGTGGCGCGCTTCGTCGGCATCGTCGCCACCGGCTTCGTACTGTTCACCCTGTTCCTGAACGGCACTACGCTTCGCGTCCTGGTGGTGCGCCTGCGGCTCGACCAGCTGTCGCCGATCGACCAGGCGCTGCGCCACCAGGTGCTGGGGATCGGCCTCGGCGCGGTGCGCGACCGCACGCGTCGCATCGCCGGCGAGTTCGGCTTCCCGTCCCACGCCACCCGGCACGTGATGGAGGTGCTGGAACGGCGCATCGCCGAGGAGCGCGCGGCCAACACCTTCCACACCGCGCTGGGCGAGCGGCAGCGGGTGACGCTGGCGCTGATCACCATCGCCAACCACGAGCGCTCCATCCTGCTCGACCTGTTCCGCATACGCGGCATCTCGCGCCGGGTGATGGAGCAGCTGCTGCGCACCGCGGAAGCGATGATCGACGGCGCCCGCGCCGAAGGCCGCTTCGGCTACGTGCGTGCGGTGCGCCGCCGTTTGAGCCCGAGCTGGCGCTTCCGGGTGGCGCAAACGGTGCACCACCGGCTGCGCCTCGACGCGCCGCTGATGTTCTGCATGATGGAACGCTTCGAGATGCTCATGATCGCGCATCTCGTGTCGCTGTCGCTCACGCGGTTCATGCGCCGGCGGCTGGAGCCGACGCTGGGCGTGCGCCTGGCGGACATCGTGTCGGAGGTGCTGGAACGGCAGCAGAAGCTGCTGCAGGAGGCGATCGACACCATGCGCCTGCACTACCAGGGCTACACCGAGGCGCTCGAAAGCCGGATGCTTCGCCAGGTGGCGCTGCGCCTGGAAGGCGAGCAGTACGACGAGCTTCTGGGCGAAAGCCTGATCGGCGAGGAGCTGCACGCCGAGCTGTCTCGTGGCGTCGAGCTGCGTCGGCACCGACTGGAGCGGCGCCTGCGCTTCAACCTCAAGAGCGGCATCGAAAGCCGGATCAAGGCGGTGCCGGCGCTGGACGGGGTGCCGGAAGCGGTGCTGCACGACCTGGCGATGACGCTGGCGATCCACTTCACCGCGCCGGCGGAGCGGATCCTGAAGCGCGGCCGGCGCGTGCGCACGGTGTATTTCGTCAGCGCCGGTCAGTTCGAAAGCCACGTCGCCGAGCACGACATCCGCTTCGGCCCCGGCTCGGTGCTGGGGGCGGAGGACCTGCTGGCCAGTGGCCGCATGGGCGTCTCGATACGCTCGCTCGGCTTCGGCCACCTGCTGGCGATCAGCGCGCGCGACTTCCGCCGGCTGGCGGACGAGCATCCGGTGATCGGCACCAACATCGAGCGCCTGCGCCGGGCACGCCTGGGCGAGCCGGAGCAGCTATTGCTGCTGCAGGCGCCGGTGGAGCAGCCGCAGAACCCCATGATGGCGGAGGCGGGGTCGGCAGATCTCGGTTAGGCGCGTTCCCCGGCCTGCATCATCGACCTGCGCGCGTCCGACGGCGGGTCCGGATGGAACCGCCGCCACACCCGACGCATGTGCCGGGCCGAGGCGAAGCCGGCACGCTCTGCCACCTGCTCCATGCCGAGGTTGGTCTGCCCGATCATGTCGCGCGCCAGCGCGACGCGGTTCCGGCTGACGGTGTCGGTGACGGTCGTGCCGGCGTGGATCGAGAACAACCGGGACAGGTTGCGCGGGCTCGCGCCTGTTATCCGGCTCAGCTCTGCCAGCGACCAGTTCCGTGTCGGGTCGGCGGCGAGCGCGTCCTGCGCGCGATGCACCACCGGATGCAGGTGGCTGCGCCCTTCCAGCCACGGCGAAAGCTGCGGGTCGTCCGGGCCGCGTCGCATGTAGACCACCAGGCTGCGGGCGGTGGCGATGGACGCGGCCGGCCCGGCCCAGGCCGACACGAGGTGGAGCATCAGGTCCACTCCGGCGGTCACGCCGGCGCTGCTGAACCGGTCGCGATCCTCCACGAACAGCCGGTTCTCCAGCACCCGCGCCCGGGGCGCCAGCGCTGCGAGCCGGGCGCAGCTTTCGTGGTGGGTGGTGCAGGCATGGCCGTCGAGCAGCCCGGCCCGTGCCGCCAGCAGCGCGCCTTCGCAGATCGTCACCAGCCGATGCCCGGGCCGCACCGTGCCGTGCAGCCAGTCCACGATCCGTTGTTCCGCTGCCGCGTCGGCCGGCTCGTCGGATGCCGGCCCCGGGGCGCATCCGGTCGAGCCCGGCACCAGGATGACGCTGTCCGGCTCCACCGTTTCCGGCAGCGGCACCGTGCCGCCCAGTGACAGCCCGACCGAGCTGTGCGTGACCGGCCGGGGAGCGGCGAAGGTCATGTCGAAGCCGACGCGGTCCTGCACGGTGCCGGCGATGCGCAACACCTCCAGCGGTCCGGCGAGGTCCAGCAGCAGCACGCGCGGCGGCAGCACCACCAGGACCGGGATGCGCCGCCGCAACGCGCTCATGCGGCGGCCAGCAACGCCGGAGCCGACAGCGCCTCCTCCACCGTGGCGATGCGGGCGAAGCGGTCCGCCAGCACCAGCTCGGTGCGCGCCTTGATCTCGGCCGGGCTGTAGCGCCTGCCGTCGCGATCGGTCATGGCGAAGGTGAGCGTCGCCTCCGTCACGTAGTCGACCATCCACCCGCGATCCGACGCGTGCCGGGTCGTGGTTTCGCAGCACTGCTCGGTGCGGATGCCGCACACGACCAGCCGGCGGATGCCGTGCTGCGTCAGCCAGGTGTCGAGGCCGCTGCCGACCAGGGCGCTGTGCCGTCGCTTGTGGAACACCGCATCCGGCCGGATCGCGAGCGGCGCCAGGGTGCGCACCTGTCCGGAAGCGAGCGAGAAGTGGCCGGCATCCTCGACGTGGAACACCTGCAGCACCGGCAGGCCGCGCGATGCCGCCCCTTCGACCAGGCGCTGCAGCGACCGGGCAAACGGTGCCACGTCCTCGTCGCTCCAGTACGGGGCGTAACGGAAGGATTCCTGGACGTCGATGACGACCAACGCTGTGTCAAACATTGCGGAGCTCCGGGCTGATGACGGAGCCGCAGCATCTCCCGGGACCCGGTTGCTCGAAAGCATCGGCGACGCCGAGCAGCGGACATATCCGGCCACGCCGGTGTCGGGACCGGGCCCTGCGGCCCGGGCCCGCATCAGGCTACTGCAGCGCCAGGAACGGCAGGAACGGGACGCCGAGGCCGGTGACGTCGTTGTAGCCGGGGGTCGTGTAGTTGAACACGTCGTCGATGCCCTCGCAGATCGGGGTGGAACAGACCGGAAGCGCGAAGGGGGCCGTGATGATCAGGTCCGGCACCGAGTTGATGGTGACCACCCGGACCTCGTTCGGGTCGGTGACGTAGCCGCGCAGCACCGCGGTCGGCGCCGCCGGCGGCTTCACCTGGTTGATGCCGGCGCTGTTGGTGGTGTGGCCGATGCGATGGCCGTACAGCCACGGGTTGGCGAAGCCGACGAACGGCCGGCCCAGCAATCCGTGAACCTCGTTCACGGTAGCCATCACGCCGGCGGTCAGCGGCGAGGCGAGGCTGGTACCGCCTTCGGCGATCTCGCAGTACTCGGTGGTGGCGCTTTCGGGCGTGCAGCCGATGTCGCTGTGTCCGTCGTTCGCGATCGTATAGGTCTCGCCATACAGGTAGCCGGTGTAGGGGTCGGCGTCGGCCGAGATGTCGGGGCTGACGCGGCGCGGCGTCAGCGGCACCGAGTTGCCGCTGGCCTCGTTCAGCGTGGTCGCCAGCGCCGCCGGCACGATCGCCGCCTGGTAGTCCGGCTGCGCTTCCAACAGGCTGATGCCGCCGCCGCTGCCGGCATAGAAGGAGAACGCCGGGAAGGTGCTGCCGGACACGGTGGTGGTGGTCAGGCCGCTGGTGGTGATGGAGGCGGCGCTGTTCACCGTCGCATTGGCCAGGAAGTCGCGGTAGGTGCCCCAGCCGTACTCCGTCTTGGCGCCTTGGCTGTTGGTCAGCAGCAGCGAGGTGCCGCCGACGCCGGTCACGTAGGCGCTGGTGGCTTCCCACGACCCGGTGGCGACGCCGTTGATCTGCGACAGGTCGCCGTCGTCGCCGGAGGAGAACAGCACGGTGATGCCCTGCGCCGCCGCGGCCATGAAGGCCTGGTCCTCGGTCGCCACGTCGTCGGGCGACACGTCCTCGCCGTTGTCGCCGTAGCTGTTGGTGATGATGTCGGCGCGGTGGTCGTAGATGGTGTCGAGCAGCGCCGTGGTCAGCGAGGAGCCGCAGTCGCGCGCGCCGACATAGACGATGTTCGCACCTGGCGCGGAACCGTGCACCGCCGCGACGTCCAGAGATTCTTCCGTCCACCAGCCGTATGGGCCGCAAGCCTCGCTGGCGGACACGTCGTAGATGCCGGCCGGGATGACCTGCGAGAAGTTGGCCGCCGTCAGCGCCGGCAGGTGGTGGCGGGCGGCATAACGGTTGCCGTCCTGCTGCAGCGTGGGCGACGCGTAGGCGTCGAGGATGGCCACCGTCACGCCACGGCCGTCGAGGCCGATGTTGAACGGGTTCAGCCCGTAGGCCGCCTGGATCTGCTGCGGGTTGTAGCCGCAGGCGAGCCACGGCAGCGTCTTGTTGTAGGGAGCTGGCCGGGTGCTGAGGGTGGCGTTGTTGTCGCCGAAGAAGGTGCTGCAGTACGGCGACGGCGTGTTGTTGGCGACCGGCGGCGCCAGCACCGCGGGGCTGGCGGCCGAGGCGAACAGCGCGGACGAGCGGGTGGCAGGCGCCACGAGGGTGCCGGCGGTGACCGACACGTGCTGCGGCCGCCTGAGCAGGCTGGTGTCGTCGAGCCCCTCGATGAACACGATCTTGGACGCCAGCGCCGCCGGAACGCGCGGCGCCTCCTTGTTGGCGCGCAGGGTGGCGTTGCCGTAGCGGTAAAGCTTCTGGCTGACGTTGAAGGCGGTGCGCAGCTGCCCGACCGTGGCCGTCGCCGACACGTAGGCGCCGAGCGGGCCCACGGTCACGTGCGCCATGCCGGCCTCGGCCAGCAAGTTCCGCACCGCGTCCACGTCGGACGCGTCGGGGGCGTAGCGGGCCTGGAAGTCGCCGGCGCTCAGGTAGTGGCCGTACTGGGCGCTGCCGGGCGTGGACACCGCGGCGACGAAGCCTGCCAACCCGGCCCGGTCCTTCAGCGCCATGTGCACGACGATGGACACCGCTTGGCTGTCCGGCGCGGTGCCGGCCTCGACCGCGGACTGCACCCAGCCGGCGACGTTGCCGGCCAGGGTCCCGGGCGTGGCGGACACCGCCGGCGACATGGTGCAGGCCAGCAGGGCGGCGCCGAGGCCGAGGCGGGCGGCGTGCTTTCTGGTGAGTCGAGGCAAGCGGATTCTCCGATCAAGCGAACGCGGTTCGACGACGCCCGTGTCGATCCGGACGCGAGGGCGGCGCTGCGACCGGCAGCGGCGCCGCATCGGTCGTTGCTGCCGTCTCGTATGTCGAAATCTTTCCGAACTGTTAAAAATGAGACGAGATTCCGCTCGGTTTGCAATCCTTTCACGCGTGGGACGATCCCCATCCCCAATCAGCCGATCCAGCGCAGAAGAAGCGACACCGTGAGCAGCGACAACAGCGTCGACACCAGCGTGGCGCGGCTGGCGACGTCCGCCTCGCGGTTGTAAAGCCGGGCCAGCATGAACGGCCCGGTGCCGACCGGCAGGGCGGCGACCAGCACCGCCGACTGCGCCCAAAGCGGCTCGAGCCGGAACACGGAAAAAGCCAGTAGCGCCGTCAGCGCCGGCTGCAGCAGCAGCTTGGCCGCCACCACCCGGATCACCGCCGATCGCGAGGCCGGACCGCCACCCGTCTCGGCCAGGAACAGGCCGATGGTGACCAGGGCGCACGGGCTCGCGGCGGCGCCGAGCAACCCGGTGAAGCGCGACACCGGCGCGACAAGGCCGATGCCGGACAGGTTCACCACCGCGCCGGCAATCGGCGCGGCCACCAGCGGGTTGCGAAGCAGCGCGGCTGCGACCCTCAGCACGGTGCGGCCGAGACCCTGTCCGCCCTGCGCGTCGAGCTCCACCAGGCCGATCGCCAGCGCGAACAGGGCGCACACGGTCAGCAGCGTCGCCAGCACCACAGGCGGCAGCCCGGCCGGCCCGAACACGCCCAGGCAGAGCGGGATGCCGATGAACGCGGTGTTGGCGTAGCCGGCGCTCAGCCCCTCGATGGTGGCGCCGGACAGCCGGTGGGGCCGCTCCACCGGGCGTCGGTAGTCGAGCACGAAGCCGACCGCGAAGGTGCCGAGCATGCCGCCGGCGAAGGCGAGCACGAACAACGGATGGTCGACCTGCGCCCGGGTCACCCGCGCCATGCTGTCGAACAGCTCGGCCGGCAGCGCCAGGCGCACCACGAACCGGTTGAGGCTGTCGGTGGCGCCGGGCCCGAGCCAGCCTTGCCGACCGCAGGCGAAGCCGGCCAGGATCAGGCCGAAGATCGGCAGCAGGACGGACAGGACGGCGTGCATGGACGGGCGCCGGTCAGCCCGGCGCGCCGACGCCGTGCACCAGAAGAACCACCGGCACCGGATCGTCGCCGACCGCGGTGAACGACAGCGCGCCGGTGTCGAGCCTCCCGAGGCCGACCGGGTCGCCGCCGTCCAGCAGCAGCACCTGGTTGCCGGCGCGCACCCGGATCCGGCCGCGGAACAGCAGGGTGAAGCGCGAGCGCGACGGCAGCGACACCGCATCGCTCCAGGAACCGGCCGGTGCAAGGAGGCGCAGGGTCCTGGCGGGCACCGGCTGCAGGGCGAGAACGAGGCTGCGCCGCTCGCCCGGCCCGAGCGTCACCCGTTGCTCGTCCGCGGCGAAGCCGGACAGGTCGGCGCCCAGGCGATAGGACCCGGGCGGCAACGACAGGGTGGCCGGCGCGTGCCCGATCCGCCGCCCGTTCAGGCTCAGCATGGCGCCGGGCGGGACGCTGTCCAGGCCGAGAACCGCGCGGTGCGGCATCGGCGTCAGCGACACCGTGCGTGCGCTCCCGTCGCGCAGCGCGATCGTGATCGGAGACGTGCTCCAGCCCGGTGCCGCGAAGCCGACCGCGTGCCGCCCGGGTGCGAGCGGGATCGGCCGTTCAGGGCTGCCGGCGGGGACGCCGTCGACCAGAACCGTGCCTTCGACGGACCGCGTCAGGTGCACGAGCAAGGTGCCCTGCGGAACAGCGGTGAGGTGGTGCCACAGCACCCCGGCGCAGGCCAGGATGAGGGCGGCGAGCAGCAGCTTGCGCAACGCCTCGGCGCGGGCGGCACGGGTTGCCGGCATCCGCGGCGGCCGCGGCCGGCGCGTCGGCAGCGGAACGGCGCGAGCCGGAAACAAGCGTGCCCGGAGCGTGCGGGGCGGCACAACGGGTTCCGGCGCCACGGGCGGCACGATCGGCCAGCGGGCCGCATCCGGCACCGGCGCCTTCGGCGGCGGCCCGGATGGAGCCGGTTCCGGCCGGGCCGGCGGCGCCGCCGCCGGAGCCGCAGCGGCCGAAGCCTGTGCCTGGCCGCAGAACGGGCAGAACATCACCGGCGCCTGCAGGATCTCGCCGCAGTGCCGGCACGGGGTCGGGTCCGGCATCTAGCGGATGCTGCCGCACGCCGCCGACATCCCGTCCGGCACCGGGTCCTCCGGCGTGCAGGAGCCTTGAACCGGGATGCGCCCGATCGCCCGGTAGGCGAGCGCCAGAAGGTCCGGGTCTGGCTCCGCTTCGGGCGCCACCTGCTCGTCGTGCTCGAACGCCAGCAGGGCCCGGCTCAGCGCCGCGGAAGCGATGCCGTCCACCGGGCCGCGGTAGTAGGCCAGGCGATGCAGCGCCGCCTGGAGGTCGCGCACCGCCGGGCTCGCCGGCGCCGCGTCCGTGATCCGGTCGGACACCCGGCCCGTCACCCATCGCCCGTCCGGCTCGCGGCAGCGCTCGCCTTCAACCGCGAGCGGCCGTGACCCGCCCTGCACGGTGTAGCGCACCGCACGGCAGGGCCGGTCGGAAAAGGTCGCGGCCGAGGCCACGATGGTGCCGGACAGGCCGCTGGCCCCGTCCCGCCACGGCACCGGCCGGTCCGGCGGCGCGTTCTCCAGCACCGTCTGCAGCCATGGCGCCACGACCGCCTCCGCCTGCTCCGGCGGCACGTCCTGGGCACGAGCAGGAAGCGACGTCGCCAGCAGAAGCAGCAGGAGGCTCGGGCGGTGCCGCCGCTCCCTACTCGTCATCCGGCAGATCGTCCTCGTCCTCCGGCAGCGCGCCCTGCAGCAGCGCCAGCAGCGCCGGCACGTCGCGCACGCGCTGCCAGGCGGTGCTGCCGAGCAGGCGCACGTTGGTGCCCTCCTTCAGCGTGCCCTGCGCGGCGAGGCGTCGCAGCCGGGACAGGTCGAACGGGCCGGACAGCTGCTTGGCGATCGACAGGTGCCAGGACGGCGCCGTCTGGGCGGCGGCGTCCGGCCCGGGCGCTGCGGCGGGCGCCTCGGCTGCGAGCCGCTGCAGCGCGTCGGTGGTGAAACGCGCCGGCACGATCCGCCGCTTGTCCTGCGCCCGCGCCTCGGGAAGGTCGTTCGGATCGCCGTTGGCGTCGTGCGGATCGGCGTCCGCGGCGCTTCCGGGCAGCGCCTCGGTCCAGTCCGGGATGGTGCGCCGCAGCCGCCCGGACAGCGCCTCCGCATCCGCCGGCGCCCCCTGCATGGCCGCCGCACGCGCGCGCATCCCCCGCGACAGCTCGGCCGCCAGGATCTGCACCAGGCCCGGGATGCGGTCGGTCTGGGTCGGCCCGATCCGCTGCAGCCGTGCGGCATACACCCGCTCGCCGGTCCAGCCGATCAATGCGGCGGCGGCGAGCAGCTGGATCGGGCTCAGGCCACGCTCGAACGCCTCGATCCGGGTCTGCACCTTGTCGCGGTGACGCGAGAAGCCGGCGTTGCGGATGATTCGCTCGGTGCCGGCATCGCCCCAGTCGCCGCCGCCGAGGTCGATCTGGTACGGCTGCCCGGGACGCGCGCCGCGGGCGAGGATGCCGTAGGCGACGCCGCGGATGAACAGCCCCATGTTGCGGCGCATCTCCTCGATCTCGCGCGTGCTCGGCACCACGGGATCGGGGAAGCGCTCGCTCTGTCGGTGCGTGTGCAGCGGCAGCGGCCGCTTTTGTTCCAGCTGGTAGGAGATGCGCCATTCCGTGCGCAGCGGGTCGATGCTGTCGAGCGGGATGCCGCTCAGCTCGCAATAGATCAGGATGCGGTCGCGAAGCCCGGAGTTCAGATATTGCGGCGGCCCGATGCCGAGTCGCCCGGTCGGCACCACCTGCTCGATCTCGTTGCGGAAGTTGCGCTCGAACGAGTCCTTGTCGTCCACCGCGATCAGCAGGGTGTAGCGCGGGCCCATGGCGAAGTTGTCGCCGAGATGGTCGAACGACGCGTCCAGCCAGGGCATGGCGCGCACCATGGCGCGTCCGAACAAGGCGATGCGGTCGCGGGCGCTCATGTCGAGCAGGATCGACTGCGCCGAGCGCAGCGCCTCCGCGCGCGGTGCGAGCTGCACCCGGGCGAAGCCGCGCAGCCGGTTGAGCAGCAGGGCACGTGCGCCGTCGTCGCGCAGGATCGGGAACAAGGTGCGCGAGCCGCCCTCGTCGCGGAACATCTCCGCCGCCCAGCGCTCGATCTCGGCCGGGTCGCTGTCGAGCATGGCGCGCGCGTCCGCGTCCGCCTCGGGGAGCACCACGAAGGTGCCGGCGTCGCGCCGGGACACCGCGTCGCGAAGCAGCTCGATCTCGGCGTCGAACTCGGCCACGGTGTGGCGCACCAGCAGCCGGCCCTGCACCAGCTCCGCGACCGCGCCGTCCCACAAGGTGTTGCCGTCCGCGTCCTGGCCGCGCCGGGTGCCGAGCGCCTCAGACATCTCGCGCAGGAACGCGCGCGCTTCCACCGCCGCCTGGCGTCGCAGCTGCATGGACAGGTAGTACGAGGTTTCGGTGCGAAGGTGCTCCAGGTAGCGCTCTGCCGCGCGCCGGTCCGGCCCGAACGGGAAGCGGCGGTTCACCGCCTCGCGCAGGTTGTCCAGCGACTGCTCGAAGCGGTGCTGGGTGTCGCCGGCGCGGCTGGCGTAGCGCGCCTCCACCTCGTCGAGCCGGCTGATCTCGCGTTCCAGCTGCAGCTTGGAGTCCTCGACCAGCCGGATGGTGTAGTCCAGCCCGCCGCGGTCGCGCTGGTCGAGGTAGTCGTAGAGCACCGCACGCAGGCCTGCGGGCCCGGCGCCGCGACGCTCCGCCGCCAGCCGCTGCCGGGTGGACAGGATGCGGTCGGCGGCGAGGCCGGAGCCGGTCTTGTGCCGGATGGTGCCCATGACGTCGCCGTGCCGCTGCTCGAACTCGCGCAGCACCAGGGTCGGCAGGTTGCGCGGGTCGGCGCTTTGGAACCCTTCGGACTGGTAGGTGGCAAGCAGGTCGCGGTCGATCTCGCCCAGCACCGACTGCCCGGTCTCGTTCTCCAGCAGGCGGTCGAGCAGGAACGGCTCGTTGATGGTAGACGCGTCGGCGGCACCCGGCAGCACGTGGTGGAACGCGTTCGGCTGCAGGAAGAACTGTTGCTCGAGGAAGTCGTCGCGCTCGGCCGGCGTCGGCAGGCGTCCTGAATCCTCCAGCGCCACGTTGAAGTACGCCTTGAGCATCGCCTTGGAGGCGACCGCCGCGGCGGCGTCCACCGCCACCCGGCTCTTGGTGTCGATGGTGGCCTGGCCGAACGAGGAGAACAGCTGGCTGTAGCGCAACGACTGCCGGCCGAGATGCGCCGGCAGCGGCGGCTCGTAGTTGTCGATCTTGTGCTGCGCCTGGTTCACCGCGACCGAGCGCTTGGCGGCCGCGAACTCGCTGGCGCCGAAATCCTCGAACAGGATGTCGGCCGCCATGTCGTACAGGTGCTCGACGGAATCCAGCCCGTCATCCAGCACGTTGCGCGTGTCGAGCAGGTACACGTCGTCATAGGGCGCGATGCCGGACGCCGGCCCCTGGTGCTCGGCCCACGCCTCCACGAAGGGCGGCGACGGGTTCGGCCGCATCGCGTGCTCCAGCTCCATCAGCGCGGCGTAGCCGTTGGCGTTCACCCGCTGCCGCTGGTGCTCGTGGAAGCCGCCCGGCAGCAGCAGCACGAGCTCCACGGTGGGTGCCGGGTGGATCAGCGAGCGCAGCGCCAGCCCCAGGTCGATGAACGAGCCGGAGCCGGTGCCGCCGGCGGCCGAGCAGCACACCACCACGCGCAGCCGGTTCTCGATCTCCAGGTTGAGATGGGCGAGGTCGTCCTGCCGGCCCACCGAGCGCAGCAGCCCGTCCGAGCGCTCGCGCAGCAGGTCGACGAGCTTGCGGAACTGGTCGAAGAACAGCAGCCGCGAGATCGCCCGCACCTGTCCGGCACCCTTCTCGGTGTTGATCAGCGAGAAGTCGGCCACGGGCAGCCAGTCTGCGATCAGCGGATAGCGGTCGATGTCCTTCATGTAGCGCTTGACGTCGACCGCGTGCTGCAGCCGCTCGTTCTCGCGGAACGCCACCAGGCGCGCCAGCGGGTCGGTGTCCTGAGTCCGGTCGCTCTCGATCGCGGTGCGCAGGTCGGTGTCGAAATACACGAACGAGGCGATCGGGAAGCGCTGAAGGTCGTCGATGCGCCGTCCGTTCCAGTCGCCTGCCAGGATGCGCCGGCGCAAACGGAGCAGGATCTGCATGCCGGTGCCGCCCAGCCCGACGAACAAGGTCGGCTGCACGTGCCGCGCGGCGGGGCGATCGGCGTCGGCGGGCGCGGAAGCCTGGGTGCTGGACATCGCGGGAAGATCCTTCAGCGACGGCGCGGCGCGCGGCCACGCGACGCGGACCGGTAGAGCAGCACGAACAGCACCAGCGTCACGACCACCAGCAGCAACAGCGGCAGCACGAAGGCCAACGCCGTCCACAGGTTGCCGAGCAGCCCGAACACGATCAGCACCGACAGCGACAGCAGAAACGCGAACAGCGCCCAGCCGGCGCTGCCGGCGGCGGAGGGCGAGGCGCGGCCTGCGATCAGGTGGCTGCGCACCGCGCCGCGCACGAAGAAGATCGCCATCGCCAGCCCGAGCAGGATCGCGACGCCGATCACCGTTCCGGTGGAGGACAGCCCGGCGTCGCCGGGCAGGCTGGCAGCGCTGATCGGGCTGCCCGGCTGGAGGACTCCCGGCGTCGGCGCGACCGGCGCCGGCAGCCGGGACGGGGACGGTTGCGCCGGGGCGTCCGAGGGCGGCTTGATGTTGAAGTCCGACGGCGGGGCTTGGGGCGACGGCTCGGGCATGACCTGTCCTGGACGAGAACTCAGCGCGGATCGCTGGACGGGCGTTGCACGATACGCGGGGCGCCGACAAGGCGGCCGCGCAGGACAAAGGCGCGGTCAGGGGGCAGGACGATGCGCCGGGTCTCGAACGGACGCAGCCGCACCCGCCGCATCTGCCCGTCCAGCGACAGGAGATGCTCGCGCTCGCGTCGCAGCAGCACAAGCAGCACCGCCAGCAGCAGAAGCAGGACGGACAGGCTGCCCAGCGCCAGCACGAGCGGCCAGGGCGAGTAATGCAGCACCAGCGTCACCGGGACGGTCGCCGACGCGGCGCCCACGGTCTTGTTGTCGAAGAACACGCCCGGCAGCTGGTCGAGCGCCGCGACCTGCCTCATCTTGGCCACGAACCCGTTCTCAAGCGACAAGCCGAGGTCGTTCAGGCCGATCGAGAGCGTGCCGTGCAGCACCACGTCCTTCTGCAGCCAGCCGGCTGGCCCGGGGGCGCGGTCGATGCGCGGGATGTCAAGCCGGATGCGCACGTCGTGCAGCGTTCCGCCCGGACCGAGGTCGTGCACCTCCGAAGGGGCGATCGCCGCCTCCAGCAGCGGCGTCGCGGAACGGTTGCCGTTCTGGTCCAACCGCTCCCAGCGCAGCGACAGCTGCGCCCGGTCGATCACGTGCGGGTAGTAGTTCGAGCGCAGGGTGCCGGCGATCTCCACCGTCGAGGCCCGGCCGCCCGGCAGGTTGTTGATCCGTAACGTCCCGTCCGTCTCGCGGCTGGCCGTGAGGCCGGGGGTGAGGGTGGCGTCCGGGGTGAAGGCGAGCGGCGCCTGGTCGAGCGGCTTGAGCTGCACCGCGGGGTCGCTGAACAGCTGCCTGAGCCCAGGGCCCGCGGTCAGCCGGCGCAGCGTCGCTGCCGCCTGCCGGCCATAGGCGATCCCGTACACGATCAGCCCCTGCGCGCTGTAAAGCCGTCCGACTGCGGGCAGCCGTACCGGATACGCCACCACCACAGGCAGCGCCGGGCTGGACCCGAGCGCCTGCGCGAAGGCGCGGGTATTGTCGTCCACGCGCTGACTGTTGTTGGGCGAGTTGCGGTTGTTGGTGACCAGCCAGACGATGCCCGGATGCCCGTCCAGGATCGTGTCGATGCCGCGCAGGAGCGCGCCGTCGAAGTCGGCATCGGCCAAGTGCCCGTTCGGCTGCTGCGGCAGGTCCAGCGACGCGATGGCAGCAGCGATCCGGGCCGGATCGAACCGGCCGCGGTAAAGCACGTCCGGCGAATGCCGGCCGGGGATCTGCCCGTCCTGGTCGAAGCCCGCGATCACGACCTCGCCGTCTGCGTGCGAGGCGGCGACCAGCGCGTTCAGCAGCGGCCGGAACGGCGCGTGGGGGTCGGTGTAGAACGGCTCCATCCAGCCGGAATCCTGCACCAGGTAGACCGAGCTCACCTGCGCCATCGCCGGCCGCGCCGCCAGCAGGCAGCACGACAGCAGCGCGGCCGCGACCCTAGCGCGCATCGCGCAACCGCCAGCGATGGCAGCGGTTGTCCAGCGCGCCGTGCACGTAAAGGAAGCCGGCATGAAGGAACGCCGACAGGTCGGACGCGTCCCGCGCGCGCAGCAGGCAGTCAAGCGGCTCCAGCACGCGCGGGCCGCGGCTGTAGAACAGGGTGCAGGTGTGGTGCGGCTCCCCTTCGTCCGGGGCTGCGCCGGGATCGCCCAGGAAGCGTCCGAGCCGGTCGCGGCCGGTGCACAGCGCCAGCACGGTGCGGCCGGGCCCGAGCTCCAGCAGCGGCAGCAGAAAGCTGCCGTCCGGGATGGCGTACTCCCAGGCCGTTCGTTCGTCCCACGGCAGCCGCAGCCGGGCGTTCTCCCGGAACACGGCGCGGCCGGTGCCGGGGGTGTAGCCGCGGGCGAGGCGGCGTTCCGGCGCCTGTCCCGGCGCGGGCAGCCCTTCCAGAACCAGCGTGTGCGGATCGAGCCGGGCAAGCTGGTGCAGGCTGCCGTTCGGCTCCGCGACCGGGCGCACCCCGGGCAGCGGCCGGATCCCGTCGCGCCAGGCCTGCCAGTTTGCCGCCGGCCCGCTGGTGGTGCCCGCGAGCGTGAGCAGCCCGGACGGCCCGCACCAGCACGACCGGTCGCCGGTCCCGACCGGGCTCGCCAGCGCCGCCTCGACCGGCGCGTCCGGCACCGGCAGAAGGAACCAGCCGCGCTCGGGCGCCGCACGATCGAGCACCGCGAACGCGAGCCCGGCGCCGCTGCGGACCGGAAGGGCGACGTGGGAGCGCAGCAGCCCGGCTCCGCCCAAGGGCGGGACCCCTTCCAGCAGCGCCACCGGCGTCCGGCGCGGCGCGGTGAGCCCGATAAAGGCCGGCCCGCGATCGGTCGGCAGCGACAGCCCGGCCGCGTCGGCGGCCGCGGCCCAGTTCCAGGACGCGAGGATCGTGCAGGGCGGCAACTGCACGCGATCGATCCAACCCTGCGCGCGTTCCGACCATCCCCTGATCCAGCCGCCGACCCGGTCGCAGCACAGCAGCATCGGCGGCGTGCCGGCAACAACGAAGCCGAGCCCGGGCGACGGCGGCAGCGCGATCTCCGCCTGGCTCGCCGGGTCCGGTTCGCCCGGCTCGTCGCAGCTTGGCAGCCCATCGGGCGCACCGAACGGCGCCGACCAGGCCTCGGCGGCAGGCGCGTCCGGCGCCTCGGCCAGGGGCGTGCCGCATCCGGGACAGAAGCGGAAGGCGAGCGGGAACGGGCCCGGATGCACGCAGCCTGAGTTGCGGCTGCGCAGCCGCGCTTCCGTCAGCCGGTCGGTCGGCAGGGCGATCCGGTCTCCCGCCACCGACACCGCGGTGAAGCGCCCGCCTTCCTTCTGCCAGCGTTCCGGGCCGAACCGGCCTGGCAGGGTCCACTCCGCGGCCGGCGAAGGGCCGCTCACCGCAGGGCCTCGTCCAGCAGGGCCAGCACCTCGCGCGCCGCCGCGTCGGCCGGCGCCTCGTTCCCGGTGGATAACGAGTCGAGCACCGCGCGGAAGCCGTCCCGCTGCGCCGCCGCCGCCGCCGGATCGCCGAGCAGCCGCTCCACCATGTCGGCCAGCCGCTCCGGCCGGCACTCCTCCTGCAGCAGCTCCGGCACCAGCCGGCGCCCGGCCAGCAGGTTGACCATCGCCACGTGCCGGACCCGGATCAGCCGACGCGCCACCGCGGCGGTCAGCGGGTTGACCCGGTAGGTGACCGCCATCGGCACCCCGGCCAGCGCCAGCTCCAGCGTCGAGGTGCCCGACTTGGTCAAGGCCGCACCCGCGGCGGCGAACGCGTCGTGCTTGTCGTCGAGCTCCGTCACCAGCACCGGCGCCACCTGCCAGCGCTGGATTGCGCGTGCCACCGTCTGTGCCACCACCGGTGACACCACCACCACCGGCACCAGGCCGGGTACCCGCTGCCGCAGCAGCGCCACCGTGCGGCGGAATATCGGCAGCAGGCGCGGCACCTCGCTGCGCCGGCTTCCCGGCATCAGCACCAGCACCGGCGCTTTGGGATCGAGCCCGTGCCGGGCACGGAACCGCGCCGCGTTCCCGGTGTCGGCGCCGGATTGCAGCACCGGATGGCCGACAAAGCGGGCGTCGATCCCGTGCCGGGCGAAGAACGCGGTTTCGAACGGCAGCAGGCACAGCAGCCGCTCCCACAGTCCCGGGAACTCGCGCACCCGGTGCTCGCGCCACGCCCAAACCTGCGGCGCCACGTAATGCACGCGGGGAATGCTGAGCCCCGCGATCCGCTTCAGCAGCCTGAGCGCGAAGCCCGGGCTGTCGATCGTCACCACCAGGTCGGGGCGGGTCGCGGCGACGTCCGCCACCGACTGGTCAAGCCGCCGCGACAGGGAGCGCAGCCGCGGCAGGATCTCCGCCAGCCCCATCACCGCCAGCTCGCGCATCGGGAACAAGGTGACAAGCCCAGCCTCCGCCATGCGCGCGCCGCCGATGCCGCGGAACCGGAGCTCCGGACGTTGCCGCCGCAGCGCCGCCAGCAGCCGTCCGCCCAGCACGTCGCCGCTGGCTTCCCCAGCCATCAGCCAAACCATGGGACGCCCGGTGTCAGGCGCCGTAGAGCTGCTCAGGGTCCACCTCCGGCTCGGACACCGCGACCAGTCGCCCGTCGCGCAGCGCGTCGAAGAAGCAGGAGCGCCGGCCGGTGTGGCAGGCGACCCCGGTCTGGTCCACCAGCAGCAGCACGGCGTCGCGGTCGCAGTCCAGGCGCAGCTCGACCAGGCGCTGCGTCTGCCCGGAGGTTTCCCCCTTGCGCCACAGCTGCTTGCGGCTGCGGCTCCAGTAGCACACCCGCCCGGTCTCGATGGTTTCCGCCAGCGCCTGGCGGTTCATCCAGGCCAGCATCAGCACCTCGCCGGTGTCGTGCTGCTGCGCGATCGCCGCCACCAGCCCGGCCGGGCTGAACGCCACCTCGTCCAGCACCGATGGGGGATCAGGTTCGTCCGGCTCGTGGCTCATGGCACGGCCTTCGCGTCCGGCAGGCGCATCCAGTCCGGCACACGCGCCTGCAGCGTGCCGCCGTCGAACTCGAGCGCGCCATGCAGGTGGTCCAGCCGCAGCACCGCGAGGCCAAGCGTTTCCCGCGACGATCGCATGGTGCCCACCTCCCGGCCGGCCGCGTTCAGCGCCGTGCCCGGCGTCGGCAACGCTCCCGTGGCGCTGACCGGCACCAGCCGCCGCTTGAGCAGGCCGCGATACCGTGTGCGCGCGGTCAGCTCCTGGCCCATGTAGCAGCCCTTGGTCCAGGAGATGCCGTGCAGCTCGTCGAACCCGGCTTCGAGCAGCACCGTCCTGTCCGGCTCGCAGTCGCGCGTGCCGTCCGGAAGGCCGAGCAGCAGGCGGTGCCGGTCGTAGTCCGCCTCGTCCGCGTTGCCCGGCACCGGCGCGTCGGCCAGGATGCGCCACCCTGCGTCCGGCAGGCGCGGATCGGGAGCGGCCAGGACGTCCGCCGGCAGGACCGGCGCACCGTTCCATGCGGCGGCCACGGCCAGGCCGGTTTCCCCTACCTCCACCTTCGCCCGCAGCCGGAAGCGCGCCAGCTTCTGCGCCAGCATCGGCGCCTGCTCGCGCTCGCAGTCGAGCAGCAGACGCTCGCCGTCGCTCAGCACGAAGAAGTCGGCCAGGTACTTGCCCTGCGGCGTCAGCAGCGCCGCCCACACCGCATGGCCGGGAACAGCCGCCGACACGTCGTTCGACACCAGCCCTTGCAGAAAGGACACGCGATCGGGACCCGCAACGAACAGGACGGAGCGGCCGGGAAGGGGGGCAAGCCTGGACATGCACCGAACTTGGGCGAGCCCGCGCCTTCCGGCAACGGGAGAAAGGGCCTAACAGGTCCGCCCGCCCTTCCGGAGCCCGGTCCTGACCCGCATCCTGTTCATCACCGCCAACCGCCTGGGCGACGCGGTCCTGTCCACCGGGCTGCTGGACCACCTGCTGCGCCGGCTGCCGGAGCCGCAGGTGACGGTGGCGTGCGGACCGGTGGCGGCGGGCGTGTTCGACCGGATGCCGGGGCTGGCCCGGCTGCTGGTGATGGAGAAGCGGCGACACGACCGGCACTGGCTGTCGTTGTGGCGCGCCTGCGCCGGCACGCGCTGGGACCTGGCGATCGACCTGCGCGGCTCCGCCGTCACCTTCCTGCTTCGGGCGCGGCGGCGCGCGATCATGCGCGGCGGCCGCCGTCCGGGACACCGCATCGCCCATCTGGGCGGCGTGCTCGGGTTGCTGCCGCCGCCCGCCCCGGTGGCCTGGACCGCGCCCGCGGACGAGCGACGCGCCGAAGCGCTGCTGCCCGGCGGCCGGCCCCTGGTCGGCCTTGGCCCGACCGCGAACTGGACCGGCAAGATCTGGCCGGCCGAGCGGTTCGCCCTCCTGTTCAGGCGGCTGCGCGAGGCGATGCCGGACGCGGTGCCGGTGGTGTTCGCCGGACCCGGCGCGGCCGAGCATGCGCTGGGCCAGGCGCTGGTCGACCGGCTTCCCGATGTTCTCGACCTGCGCGGCCGGTTGTCCCTGCCAGAGGTTTCGGCCTGCCTCCGCCGCTGCATGCTCTACGTCGGCAACGATTCCGGGCTGATGCACCTGTCGGCCGCGACCGGCATCGCCACCCTCGGGCTGTTTGGTCCCAGCCGCGCGTCCGAATACGCCCCGGTGGGCAGAAGGGCCGGCTTCGTGTCCGCACCCGGCCCGGAAGGCGAGGCGCCGATGAGCGGGCTCGGCGTCGAGGCGGTGGCGGACGCGGCGCTGGCGCTGCTGGCGCGACACCCGGCGCGATGAGGGTGGCGCAGGTCATGGCCGGCGCCGCGGCCGGAGGCGCGGAGCTGTTCTTCGAGCGCCTGTGCGTGGCGCTGGCCGCAAACGGAACCGACGTGCTGCCGGTGATCCGCCGCGATCCCGCCCGCGCCGCCCGGCTCCGCGCCGGCGGCCTCCGTCCGGCCGAGCTGCGCTTCGGCGGCCGGCTCGACCTCCTGACAGGGCCGCGCATCGGCGCGACGCTGCGCCGGTTCCGGCCGCGCGTGGCGGTGGCCTGGATGAACCGCGCCGGCCGGCTGACGCCCCGGGGCGACTGGGTGCTGGCCGGCCGGCTGGGCGGGTACTACGACCTGTCGAACTACCGGCGCTGCGACCACCTGATCGGCAACACCCGCGGCATCGCCGGCTGGATCGCGGACCAGGGCTGGGCGCCGTCGCGGGTGCACCACCTGCCGAACTTCGCCGCCGAGCTGTCGGCAGCGGCGCCGCGTCGCCCCGACGGGGTGCCTGCGAACATGCCGATGCTGCTGGCGCTGGGCCGGCTGCACCGCAACAAGGCGTTCGACGTGCTGATCCGCGCCATGCGGCACGTGCAGCGGGCGCACCTGGTGATCGCCGGGGAAGGCCCGGAGCGGGAAATGCTGGAAGCGCTGGCGCGGCGGGAAGGCGTGGCCGACCGGGTGCACATGCCGGGCTGGATCGACGACACCGGCGCGCTGATCGCCGCCTGCGACGTCCTGGTCTGCCCGTCGCGCCACGAGCCGCTCGGCAACGTGGTGATCGAGGGCTTCTCCGCCGGCCGCCCGGTGGTGGCGGCGCGTGCGCAGGGGCCGGTCGAGCTGATCCGGGAAGGCCGCGACGGTCTGCTGGTGCCGGTGGAAGACGCGCGGGCGCTGGGCGACGCGCTGTCGGCGTTACTGGCGGAGCCGGAGCTGGCCGGACGGCTGGCCGCGGCCGGGCGATCCCGCTACGAGGCCGAGTTCGCCGCCGGCCCGGTGCTGCGGCGCTGGCAGGTATTCCTGCGAACCGTGGAGACGGATTGATGTGCGGCATCGCCGGGTTCGCGTTCGCGCCGTCCCCGAGCACCGGTGGTCAGGCGGGCAGCCAGGCGGGCAGCTTCGACAGCACGAGCCTGACCGCCCTGGTGCGCGCCCTGGCGCATCGCGGGCCGGACGGCGCCGGGCACAGCATGGTCGGCCGGGTGGCGCTGGTGCACACCAGGCTGGCGATCATCGACCTCGGCGGCGGCGACCAGCCCTTGTTCGCCGGCCCCGCGGCGCTGATCGCCAACGGCGAGATCTACAACGACCTCCAGCTGCGCGACTCGATGCCGGAGGTGCGGTTCGCCACCGGCAGCGACTGCGAGCCGCCGCTGCACCTGTGGCTGCGCGACGGGCCGCGCTTCGTCGACGCCTTGCGCGGGATGTACGCGATCGCCATCCACGAGCGCGGCACCCACAACCTGGTGCTGTCGCGCGACCCGTTCGGGATCAAGCCGCTCTACGTCGCCGAGCTGGAGAACGGCATCGCCTTCGCCTCCGAGCCGCAGGCGCTGCTGGCTTCGGGCTTCGCCACGCGTGGCCTGCGCACCGAGGCGCGCGACGAGCTGCTGCAGCTGCAGTTCACCACCGGGCGCGACACCATCTTCCCCGGCATCACCCGCCTGCTGCCCGGCGAAACCCTCCGGATCGCCAACGGGCGGGTGATCGACCGCAGCCGCGTTCCGGCGCTGCCCGACGGCCCGACCGAGCAGATCGGCGAGGCGGACGCGCTGCTCCGGCTCGACCGCGCGCTGGAAGACAGCGTGGCGCTGCACCAGCGCGCCGACGTGCCATACGGCATGTTCCTGTCCGGCGGCGTCGACAGCGCCGTCGTGCTGCGGATGATGGCGCGCCTCGGCCGCGCCCCGGTGCAGGCCTTCACCGCCGCCTTCGACGTGCCGGAAGCGGCCGACGAAAGCGCGCAGGCGGCGTGCCTGGCCAGGGCTGCGGGCGCGCATCACGAGGTGCTGCGCATCGACGAGGCCACCGTGTGGCGCCACCTGCCGGAGATCGTCGCGTCGGTGGACGACCCGGTCGCCGACTACGCCATCATCCCGACTTGGCTGCTGGCCAGGCGGGCGCGGCGCGACGTCAAGGTGATCCTGAGCGGGGAGGGCGGCGACGAGCTGTTCGCCGGCTACGGCCGCTACCGCAGCGCCATGCGCCCGTGGTGGATGGGTGGCCGGCCGATGCGACGGCGCGGCACCTTTGACGGGCTCGGCGTGCTGCGCGCGGGCAACGGCGGCCGCGCCCGCGACTGGCGCCGCGGCATCGCCGCCACCGAGCTCGGCCGTGTCGGTGGCCGTTCCCGGCTGGCGGAGGCGCAGGCTTCCGACATCGCCGAATGGCTGCCGCACGACCTGCTGCTCAAGCTCGACCGGTGCCTGATGGCGCATGGCATAGAAGGCCGCACCCCGCTGCTCGACCCGGCGGTGGCGGCGGCATCGTTCCGCCTGCCTGACGGCCTCAAGGTGCGCAACGGCCGCGGCAAGTGGCTGCTCCGGCGCTGGCTGGAACGGGAAATGCCGGAAGCGCAGCCCTTTGCGCCGAAGCAGGGCTTCACCGTGCCGGTCGGCGCCTGGATCGCTGCGCAGGGCGACCGGCTGGCGCCCCTGGTCGCGGCCCAGGCGGGGGTGGCCGAGGTCGCGGCACCGGACCGGGTCTCGGCCCTGTTCCGCAACGCCCGCGGCCGCCGCGAACAGCATGCGGCCTGGACCCTGCTGTTCTACGCCCTTTGGCACCGCGCCCATGTCGAGGCGCGGCTGCCGGCGGGCGACGTGTTCGAAACCCTGGCCGCGTGACGCCGGCACGGTGCGGCGGTTGGCGGTGTCCTTGCCCGTCGGATAATCTGCAACCGCCATGAATTTGCGCCCGCCCGTCCTGTTGTTCCACGTGCAGGGCCTCGCCGCCCGTTCCGCCGTCCGGCTCGTCCGGATCGGCCTGATCCCGGCGCTGCTGCTGGCCCAGGCCGGCTGCGGCTCCGTGCTCACCGAGGGCACCTCCGACGCCGCCGGCGTGGCCGGCGCCGGTGTCGCCAGCGCCGTGACCTCCAACGGCACCGTCACCGCGGCCATCGGCCTCGGCGTGCAGTCGCTGGCCGCCAGCGGGCTGCGCCTGGTCGAGAAGCGGGTGCACCGCCGCGAACAGGACCTGATCGCCGCCGCCGCCGGGCCGCTGCCCGTGGGGGGCGTGGCGCACTGGCAGGTGTCGCACACCATCCCGATCGAGGACGACGAGCACGGCGACGTGTCGGTCAGCCGCGTCATCGGTGCCGGCGACCTGCTGTGCAAGGAGGTGGTGTTCTCGGTCGACCACCTGCGCGCGCACCGGCCGCAGCGCGCCTTCTACGTCACCACCATCTGTCGCGACGGCGCGGCCTGGAGATGGGCGTCGGCCGAGCCCGCCACCGCGCGCTGGGGTTCCCTGCAGTGACGGGGTGTTCGTTCCGCGCGCCTGTTCTGCTTCTGCCGATGGTTCTGGCCGGGTGCGGCTCGATCGGCGCCGTCACCGGCGCGGTGGTGGGCGGCTCCGCCGGCGCCGCCACAGCCAACCCGATCGTCGGCTACGCGGTCGCGGTCGGGGTGAATGCCGGGGTGGACGACCTGCAGAAGTATATCGCCCGCGTGCGCCAGGGTGCCGAGCAGGACGCGATCGCCGAGGCGGTCGGACGCATGCCGCCCGGACAGGTGGTGCCGTGGAAGATCGTGCACGACATCCCCTTGTTCGACGACGAGCACGGCGAGATGGAGGTGGTCCGGCTGATCGACACGCCGCTGACCACCTGCAAGGAGGTGCTGTTCACCGTGGACAACGGTGTCGGCGCCCATCTGCGCCGGCACCTCTACACCACCGACGCCTGCCTCGACACCGTCGGCTGGAAATGGGCGGAAGCGGAGCCCGCCACGCAGCGCTGGGGCTATTTCCAGGAGATCAGCCATTGAGCGGCGTCCGGCCGGCAGCGACCGGGCTGCGCGCGCCGGGCGCGTATGCGCTGCGGTTCCCGGCACCGCTGCCGGTGCCAGGCCTGGCGGGACGGGCCTACTCGCTGCTGTGGGAACATCGCCTCCTGCACGCCCGGGCGATCTGGCCACCGGTGCTGTTCCTGGTGGCGGCCGAGTTCCTTTACCACCGGATCGTCGGCAACGCCGGCAGCCTGACGGAAATGTGGAGGGCGATGCGCGCCGCGCCGTGGTGGATGCCGGCGGGTGCTGCGCTGTTCTGGCTCGCCGGACTGAAGTTCCTCCTGTCGTTCAGCATCTCGTGGCGGCGCCACCTGCTGCTGGATGAGCGCTTCGATCCGTTCTTCTTCAAGGCGCCGTTCTGGCGCTATCTCGGGTTCCTGCTGCTGGTCTATGCGGCGATCTTGCTGCTGGCTGCGCTGTTGCTGCCCCCAGGCGTCGCATCGTATCTCGAAGCGGTGCTGATGTTGACCATGATAAGGTTCGCCCTTGTCCAGGCGGTCGGCGTGTCCCCGTCGGATGTCGGATTCGCTGCTCTGGCGATCGGTGTCCTTGTCGGCATCCTGTTGCTGCTGTTGTTGGTGGTTCGGCTCATCCTCCGCCAGGTTCCGTTCTTCACCATCCTTTCGCTCGACCCGCCGCAGCCCGGCTGGCGCGACGCGGTCCGGGCGATGCGCGGCAGCGCCTGGCGCTACCTGGCGGCGTTCGTGTTGGCGATGCTGCCGGTGGTGGCGCTCGACCTGCTGCTCGACGCCGGGCTGACCCGAGCCGGCGCCGACAGGCACTCGGTTCCCGTGGCGCTGGGCGAGGCGGCGTTCCGGCAGGCGATGCTGTTCGTGCATTTCTCGCTCGGCGCCTCCATCGGCGCGATCACGACAACAACGGTTCTGCCGGCGCATCGCGACGGGTAGCGTCCGACCGGGACCGCACGAACTCGTACAAGTCCCGTTCAACCGCGTTGTTGGCGGCGATCAGCGGCAGCGCGCTTGCGAACTCCGCCGCCGACCGGTCCGCTTCGGCCGGCACCGCCGCGTTGTGTCGGGACAGGCGGATGACCGACGGGTCGAGATCGAGCATCGTGGCCACGCTCGAGACGAAGTCGTTGATCGCGTCCGTCGGCCGGAACAGGCAGCGTTCGTCCCCGAGCAGCGCCTGGGCAGTGCGAAACAGCTCCGCATCCCGGTGCACGCCGTAGTCGGTCGCATAGTCGAAGCCCAGCATGAGCAGCTGCTGGCGCACCTCCATGCGTCCGTCATGGCTGTCGAGGAACGCGTGCAGCGGCGTGTCGCGCATCGCCCGCATGATCGGCGTGAAGGTGTCCGGGTCTTCCGCGTCGCGCCGGCTGTGCAGGAACGCCGAGCGGAAGCGCGCGACCGGCTCGCGCACCAGCCCCACCACCCGGTCGCCCGCCCCCGCGGCTTCGAGCAGCAACGGCAACGGGATGTGGCCGCCGACAAGGTCGTACTCGCCCGGCCGCGGCGGGTTGCTCCGGAAGCTTTCGAACGAGTCGTAGTAGATGCTCGACCGGACCTGCTGGCTCAGCGCGGTCCAGACCGCGGTGCCGGCCGCCTTGGGGATGTGCGAGAAGTAGACCGTGCCGTTGATCCGCTTGAGGCGGCGGGAATGGACGTATTCGTAGAGCGTGCAGGCATGGGGGTCGTCGATGTGCGGCTGCTTCCCGAGCGGGAACCAGGCGGGCTTGCGGAAGCACACCAGGACCTCGTTGGCGAACACGCACCGCCACCGGCGCATCACCCACCGCAGCGCCGGCTTGGTGATCCCCCCAAGCCTGCCCTTGTGCAGCACCAGCACGCTGGCGCGCCCGATCCGCACCTCGTTGTCGTAGAACCGCGACCGCCGCCCCTCGGCCGGCCAATCGCCGCGTGGCAGCAGCAGGCGGTCACGGCGGCGAAGCAGCGGCTCGATCGCGGCCCAGGCGGCCTGCCAATAGGGATCACGCACGGCACGGGGTGCCGCAGGAACGCCGCCAGGCGGAGCGGAGCGCACGGCGCCGACCGCTCGGGGCTCCCTGCCGCTCCCGGGCTGCGCCCGGCACGCGGTGACAGCTTTCGGGTCGGCGCCGCGCGAGGAGGCCATCGTTCATCGACACGTCCATCCGCGGATCACCCCGATTACAAGAGCCATCGGCCGGGAAGCATATGGCAGGCGAGGCGGCATCGACTACAAGCGGGACGGCAGTGGCGACGGCACCAGGGCGGCGGAACGGGATGTTCGGATTTTTCAGGTCGTTGATGCCGAAGGACGAGCGCTTCGTCGCCCGCCTGGCGGCGCATTCCCGGCACGTGGTGGACGGCGCGATCGCGTTTCGCGGCCTGCTGTCCGGCCTCGACGGCGAGACGAGCTACCAGGCGCTGTGCCGCCACGAGGAGGCGGCGGACGAGGTGACGCGGCAAACGGTGCAGGCGATCCACCGCTCCTTCATCACCCCCTTCGACCGCTCGCAGATCTTGGACCTGTCCACCGCGCTCGACGACACCATCGACCTGATGAAGGAGGCCGGGCGTCGCATCCGGCTCTACGGAATCACCTACACTCCCGAGATGCTGGCCATGGCCGATTGTGCCGTGCAGGCCACCACGGAGATCCGCGACGCGATGCCGTTGCTCGGCACCATCGGGCGCAGCGCAGATCGGCTGCAGGCGATGCAGGAAAAGGTGCGCGAAGCCGAGGGCAGGGCGGACGAGCTGCTCAACGCCGGCCTGCGCGCCTTGTTCGACAGCGACGCATCCGCCGGCACCAAGCTCACGGTGGAAAAGGTGTACGACCTGATCGAAAGCGTGGTCGACCGTTGCGAGGACGTGGCCGACGTGATCGAGGGCATCGTGGTCGAGCAGGTCTGATCCCGGTGCAACACGGGATCGCGCTCGGCCTGCCTGCGCTGTCGGCCCTGGTCGCGGTGGCGCTGCTGTTCGACTTCCTCAACGGCATGCACGACTCCGCCAACTCGATCGCAACCGTGGTGTCGACCGGGGTGATGCGCCCGCTCACCGCGGTGGCGGCGGCCGCGTTCTTCAACTTCATCGCCTTTCTGGTGTTCGGCCTCCACGTCGCGCACACGGTGGGCGCCGGGCTGGTGTCGCCGGGCCTGATCGATGCCGAGGTGGTGTTCGGCGCCCTTGGCGGCGCGATCGGCTGGAACATCTTCACTTGGCTGCTCGGCATCCCGTCGTCGAGCAGCCACGCCCTGATCGGCGGCCTGGTCGGCGCCGGGATCGCCAAGGGCGGGCTCGGCGCCATCCTGTGGCACGGGCTTGGCCCGGTGGCGGCCGCCATTGTGCTGTCGCCGGCGATCGGTCTCGCCCTGGCGATGGCGCTGATGCTGCTCGCCACCTGGAGCTCGGTGCGCTCCACCCCCAACGCGGTCGACCAACGCTACCGCGCGCTGCAGGTGGTGTCGTCCTCGCTGATCTCGCTCGGCCATGGCGGCAACGACGCGCAGAAGACCATGGGCATCATCGCCGTGCTGCTGGCCTCGCAGGGGCGGCTGCCCGGCGCGTTCCACGTGCCGCTCTGGGTGGTGCTGTCCTGCCAGGCGGCCATGGCGCTCGGCACCTTCAGCGGCGGCTGGCGCATCGTGCGCACCGTCGGCACGCGCATCACCGACCTCAAGCCGATCCAGGGCTTCTGCGCCGAAACCGGCGGCGCCGTGGCGCTGTTCGGCGCCACCTTTCTCGGCATCCCGGTGTCCACCACCCACACCGTCACCGGCGCCGTGGTCGGCGTCGGCGCCGCGCGCCGGCCCTCCGCGGTGCGCTGGGGCATCGCGCGCAGCATCGTGGTCGCCTGGGTGGTGACCCTGCCGGCCTCCGCGGCAGCGGGCGCATTGTTCTTCTGGGTCGCCCGCGCGCTGTTCTGACTGGCGCTGTGGTCCGCCACACCGGTTCGTGTCCGCATCGCCGGCCGACGCACGGCGTTGCGCCGGCAGTCCCACCAGGAGCCACCGCCATGAAGCTCGACGGCAAGACCGTTATCGTCACCGGCGCCGATTCCGGCATTGGTCAGGCCATCGCCATCCTGTTTGCCGCCGAGGGTGCCGACCTGTGCATCGGCTACCACACCGATGCCGACGGCGCGGCGGAGACCAGGCGCCAGGTCGAGGCCGCCGGCCGCAGGGCGGTGGTGGTGCAGGGCGACGTCGGCCGTCCCGACGACGTGCGCGCGCTGTTCGCCGCCGCCGCTGATCTCGGCGTGGTCGACGTGCTGGTCAACAACGCCGGCAAGGACATGGGCGGCATCCCGGTGGACGAGCTCGAGGACGAGATGCTGGAGCTGGTGCTGCGCACCAACCTCATGGGCCCGCTGTTCTGTTCGCGCGAGTTCATCCGGCTGCGCAAGCGTCACGGCGGGCAGGGGCGCATCGTCACGGTCAGCTCGGTGGCGCAGCACCTGCCGACCCCCGGCAGCGCCCCCTACGGCATGTCCAAGGCGGGCGTCGGCTCGCTGACCCGCAGCCTCGCCGTGGAGCTGGCGCCGCACCGCATCAACGTCAACAACATCGCACCCGGCCTGATCGCCACGCCCATGACCGCCGACCGCCTGGACGATCCCGAGAAGAAGGAGAAGTCGATGGACCGGATCCCGTGGCGGCGCGAAGGCCACGCCAACGAGATCGCCAGGCTGGCGCTGTTCCTCGCGTCCGACGACGGCGACTACGTCACCGGCCAGACCTGGACCATGGATGGCGGCCTGACCATGAACTGGGGTGGCGCCTGAGCCTTGGTCCGCTAGGCTCCCCGTCCATGCGCTACGACCTGATCATCCGCAACGGCACCTGCGTGCTGCCCTGGGGCGAGGCCGCCGCCGACATCGGCGTGCGCGACGGCCGCATCGCCACCCTGGACGCACGCGCGCAGGACGAGGCGCCGGACGTGTTCGACGCCGGCGGCCTGCACGTGCTCCCAGGCCTGATCGACGCCCACGTCCACCTGCGCGATCCCGGCGACGCGTCGGTGGAAAGCATCCCGACCGGCACCCGTGCGGCGATCCTGGGCGGCATCGCCATCGTGTTCGACATGCCCAACACCAGCCCGGCGATCACCGACGACGCCGCGCTGCGCTGGAAGCAGGAATACGCGTCGGCGCACAGCTACGCCGACTTCGCCTTCTATGTCGGCGCCACCCGCGCCAACACGTCCGACCTCGCCGAACACGAGACCAGACCAGGGGTGTGCGCGGTCAAGCTGTTCGCCGGCAGCTCCACCGGCGACCTGATGATCGAGGACGATCTCGGCATCGAGGCGGTGATGCGCGCGGGCCGGCGCCGCATCGCCTTCCACAGCGAGGACGAGTACCGGCTGCGCGAGCGCAGGCCCGCCTTCCACGAGGGCATGCCGTACGACACCCACCGCCTTTGGCGCGACGAGGAATGCGCCTTTCTCGGCACCCGCCGGATCATGGCACTCGCCCGCAGCACCGGCCGGCCCGCGCACATCCTGCACGTGTCCACCGCCGAGGAGCTCGACTACCTGCGCGACTGTCGCGACGTGTCCACCGTGGAGGTGCTGGTCAACCACCTGACCCAGGTCGCGCCCGACTGCTACGAGCGCCTGGGCGGCCTTGCGGTGATGAACCCGCCGATCCGCGACCGCCGGCACTACGAGGCGAGCTGGGCCGCGATCCGCGATGGCGTCGTCGACACCGTGTCCTCCGACCACGCGCCGCATCCCCTGGCGGCGAAACGGAAGCAATGGCCCGCCTGTCCGGCCGGGCTCACCGGCGTGCAGACCATCGTGCCGGTGATGCTGGACCACGTCCATGCCGGCCGGCTGTCGCTGTCGCGTCTCGCCGACCTGATGGCGGCCGGTCCCGCACGCGTCTACAACATGGCGAACAAGGGCCGCATCGCCGCCGGCTTCGACGCAGACTTCACGGTGGTCGACACCAAGGCCCGGCGCACCATCACCAACGACTGGATCGCCACCCCCTGCGGCTGGACCCCGTTCGACGGCATGACCGTGACCGGCTGGCCGGTGGCGACGATCCTGCGCGGCGTTCCGGTAATGCGCGACGACACGGTGATCGGCCCCCCGCGCGGCGCCCTGGCCCGGTTCGCCTGGTGAGGCGCCTCGGCCGGGTCCTGCTGCTGGCGCTGTCCCCCTGCCTGCTCGCCGCGGCGCCGGATACCGGTGGCATCGGCTTCACCCAGCGTCTCGGCAACCACCTGCCGCTGGACCTGCCGCTGGTCGCCTCGAACGGCACCGCGACCACGCTCGGCCGCGTCCTCGACAACAAGCCCACGGTGCTGATCCTGGGCTACTTCGCCTGCCCCATGCTGTGCGGCGTGGTGCGCGACGACGCCCTGCACGCCTTGTCCGCCAGCGGCCTGTCGCTGCCGAGCGACTACGGCCTGTTGTTCCTCAGCATCGATCCCGCGGAACGCCCGACCGACGCGGCGCAGGCAAAGGCGACGGACATCGCGCGCTATCCGCTCCCCGGCGCCGCCTCGGGCTGGCACTACGCCACCGCCGGCGCCCCGGCCATCGAGCGCGTCGAGGCGGGCGTCGGCTACGGCAGCCGCTATGATCCGCAGCTCAAGCAGTTCCTGCACCCGGCCGGTCTGGTGGTGCTGACGCCGCACGGCATGGTGTCGGGCTACCTGCTGGGCGTCGGCTACCAGCCGGGCGCGCTGGCCGAGGCGCTGCGGCAGGCGCGCGCCGGCACGATCGGACAGCGCGCGCCGTCCATCCTCCTGCTCTGCTTCCACTACGACCCCAGCACCGGCCGCTATAGCCTTGCCGTGCTGAAGGTGCTGCGGCTGATGGCCGGCCTCACGCTGGTCCTGCTCGCCGCCCTGCTGCTGGCGCTGCGGCTGCGCCGCCGGCCGGCCTGACCCGCTCGACCCACAGCGACACGGCGAAGATCAGCATTCCGCACAGCGCAAGGCCTCCGCCGACCCAGCCGGGCGACGACCAGCCATGGCCGGCGGCGATGGCCGCCCCGGCGAGAAACGCGCCCAGTGCGTTGGCGATGTTGAAGGCGGAATGGTTCAAGGCCGCCGCCAGCGCCTGCGCGTCCGCCGCCACGTCCATCAGCCGCGTTTGCAGCGCCGGCGCCAGCGCCACCCCCGCGCCAATCAGGAACGCGTCCCCCGTCACCGCCCACCAGTGCGGCAGCGCCGGCACGAACAGCAGCGTGGTGATCCCGTCCCAGAGCAGCATCGCCATCACGGTGCGCCGCAGCGCGCGGTCGGCGAAAAACGCGCCGAGCGTGTTGCCGAGCGCCATGCCAAGACCGAGCACCACCAGCACCAGCGGGATCGCCACCGGCGGCATGTGCGTCACCGCGATCAGGGCAGGGGTGACATAGGTGTG
>CAXTMS010000003.1:0-4439 GCA_964245345.1 uncultured Acetobacteraceae bacterium
GTGCTGCTCGACCCGATCGGCAGGCTGGAACGTCCTTGACGACGTAACCTCAAGGTTACGGGATCCACGGCGCGGGAGGAGGCGACCCATGTCCGAGCCTGACCAAGCGGTCGAGCGGCAGCTGCTGCGCTCGATCAGGCGACGCAGCCTGGTCAAGGGCCTCGTGGGCGCGATCCCCGTGGTCGCCCTGTGGTGGCTTCTGAGCCACTGGATCGCGCGCCGATACGGCATCGAAGCCCACCTCGCGAATGTCGGCACGCTGCTCCTGGTGACGTCCTGCCTCGGCGTGCTGCTGCGGTGGCTCGGACTGGACCAGCTGCGCGATCCACGCGAAACGCCCCGGCTGCGCTGGCTGCTGAAGGAGCGGTCCGATCGCATCACGTCGCGCGCCAGGCGCTTCTGGATCGGCAGCATGTCCCTGGCGGTCCTGCTGGTGGCGCCGATCATGCTGCTCGACCAAGGCGGCAGCTCCGACCTGACGAACGGGTGGATGGTCGTGCTGATCCTGATGGGAGCTTCCGGTCCGAACCTCCTGTGGCGGCTGCCGAAGACGATGGACGAGCTGGAGCAGGCCCATTACCTGGCCTCGACGCATCGGGCCTACGCCCTGACGATGTGGTTGTGCGTGGGTGCGCTGGTGCTGAACCATTATTGGCCCGGCCGGCTCGCAGGACTGATCAGCCTTTCGCTGCTGATCGGCATCCTGGCCCAGCAGATCGGCCTGGAGATCCACGACAGCCGAGCCGTCGCGCACGATGAATGACGTGCCGTTCGCCGAGCGCAGGCTCGGCAACAGGCTGCGCGAGCAGCGGGCTCGTCACGACCTGACGCAGGCGGCACTTGCGGAACGCGTGGGCGTGTCGCGCAAGACGATCAACACGGTCGAGAACGGCGTGTTCGTTCCGTCGGTGCTGCTGGCGCTCGGTCTCGCGGAGGCGCTGGATGCCCCGGTCGAGACGCTCTTCTTCATCAAGCCTGCAGGCTGAGGAAACCGGACGCGGCGAGGCCTGGAACGCTCAGGGCAGTCTTCGTTGCGTCGCAAGCGCACCGGCGGCCAGGCCGACCGCCATCGCGGCATAGGCGACGGCCATCGCCCGCCTGGACAGCACGAACTCCCAGCCCGGGGTGAAGCGCTTCGGCGTGGCTTGGTAGTCAACGGCGGCGGCGACAATGGACGTCGCCAGGGCGCTGCCCAGCATCGGCAGCGCCCCGAGCGGGCGGCGGCGGGCGATGGCGCGCTCGAACAGGGCCGCCCAGAACAGGGTGGCGGCGTGGTGGGTCAGGTAGCCGACGCCGGTATGGACCCGGTCTGCGCGCGAAACGGACGCGGCGGCCTTCCCGTTCAGCCAGTGGCTGGTGGCGTTGACCGGTTGCAGCGCGCCCTTGCCTTCCAGCCGGGCGACCAGCGCAAGCGCCGCGGTGGAGGTGGCGCTGGCGGTGGTGCCGGACAGGAGGGCACGGCGCAGAAGGGTGATCCAGGATGGCATCGGCAGCTCCGTCGTCGGGGGCGATCGGCGTGCGCCGGGTCAGGCGAACAGGCCGATGCGGCCAAGGGCGTGGTCGGGAATGCGCGTGGCGGCGGCGACGCGGGCGGCCAGCGCCGGCAGCAGGGACGCGGCAGCGACAAGGGCGTGCTGGACCGGGCGGTGCACCGCGGCGCGGGACAGAAGGGTGGCGCCCCTCACCTGCCCGGCGACGTCGCGGCGCATGGCGGCGGCAAGCGCGGACGGGCGGGCGCCGGCGGCGAGAAGGGCGTCGCACAGCGCGGCACTGTGCAGGGCGATCGACATGCCGTCGCCGGTGAAGGACGGGATCACCGCGGCCTGGTCGCCGAGCCGCCACACCGGGTCGTCCACCGCGGCGACCAGGCCGTAGGGGATGGCGGCGACCGTCAGCGGCCGTGGCTGCAGCGGCTCGGCCTCGGACAAGCGCAGGCCGAGCAACGGAGCGTCGTCGCGGATCGCGCGCAGCAAGGCGTTCCAGCTGCCGCCGAGGGCTGCGAGGCGGCGGCGGCGGACCAGCAGGCAAAGCGTGGCCTGCGTGTCGGACACCAGCTGCAGCCCGGCATAGCCGCCGGGAAACAGGAACAGCTCGACGTGGCCGTCCAGGGCGCGTCGCTGTTCGGGGTCGAGGCGGAAATGCAGCTTGAAGCCGACCAGGTCGTCCTGCCGGCCGGGCAACCGGCGCCAGCCGCGCAGGTCGTGCTTGCCGGTGGCCAGCGCCGCCTCGTGGGCGTCGAGGCGGGTGCCGTCGTCCAGGCGGACGCGGTGGCCGTCGCCGTGCGGGTCGAGGGCGCGGGCGCGGCAACCGCGCAGGATCGTGGCGCCGGCCTCGGCGGCGCGAGCCAGCAGCGCCTGGTCCAGCACGCGTCGGGACAGGCCCATGCCCTCGAACGGCAGGAGGGTGGTGGCGCTGCGGCGTCCGGCGCACAGGCGGACGCGGTTGATCGGCACGCCGCCGAGCGCGCGGGGATCGAGGCCGAGCGCCGACAGGTGCAGCAGCGCTTCGCGCGACAGGAACTCGCCGCACACCTTGTCGTGGGAACCGGGCTCGCGCTCGACCAGCACCACCCGCCTGCCCCGGGTGGCGGCGCGCAGCGCCAGGGCGCCGCCGGACAAGCCGCCGCCGATCACGGCGAGGTCGGCGGTCGTCACGGTTGCGGGCGGAAGCGGGTGATGCACAGGCGGAACGGCAGCCACCAGCGGATTCGGGCCGCGTTCGTGCCGAGGCCGGCGCGGCGGAGCAGCCGGTGCCAGTCGGCGCGGGAAAAGGCGCGGCCGATGGATACAGGCCCGTCATGCTGCACGAAGCGGTGCCAGCCGGCGAGGCGCGACCAGCCCTGGAACACCCGGTACGGCAGCCAATGACGCTGGAGATCGTTGACGAACCAGCCGAGGGTCGCGTGCGCCTCCATCCAGCGCAGGAAGCGGACCACGTTGTCGTCGTCGAGGTGATGGGCGAACAACGAGGACAGCACCAGGTCGGGCGGCTCGGGCGGCCGGTAGTCGAAGATGTCGGCGGTGACCCAGCGGATCGGCTGCCGGGTGGGCGGCGCGGTTTCGCCGGCGGCGCGGGCCCAGGGCGACAGGTCCACGCTGGTCATGTCGAGGGCGACGCCGCGGCGCGCGGCCCAGCGGTCGATCCGGCGCAGAACGTCGCCGTAGCCGCCGCCGACGTCCAGGATGCGGAGCGGCCGGCCGGGCGGCTGCCGGCGCTGCGCGTCGCGGAGGAAGCGCAGGGTCGGGCGGTAGGCGCCGGTGAGGCGGTTGACGCGCGACAGGTCCTGCAGGCAGGCGCGAAACTCGTCCGGGCCGCAAGGCTCGGTGTCCATCAGCTCGGGCAGAAGCACGCGCCGCGCGAACCGGCTCACGCGGCGATCCGGAAGCGCAGGGTTTCCGCCACCAGGCCGGGGCCGAAGCCCATGGCGATGCCGGACGCTCCCGGGCGGGCGCTGCGCAGCAGGCGGTCGAGCACGAACAGGATGGTGCACGACGACATGTTGCCGAAGGCGCGCAGCACCGCGCGGGAGTCCGCGAGCGCGTCGGACGGCAGGCCGAGCGCGTTCTGCACCGCGTCGAGCACGGAGCGGCCGCCGGGATGCACCGCCCACAGCTCCGGGGGCGCGAACGCGGCGTCCTCCAGGATGCGCGGCGCGGCGCGGACCAGCCCGTCGGCGATGGCGCCGGGCACGCGGCCGGACAGCATCATGTCGAAGCCGCTGTCGCCGATGCGCCAGGTGATCAGCGGCTCGGTGTCGGGCAGCAGCTCGGCGTGGAAGCGGTCGAGCGACAGCCCGTGCGGGGCGGCACTGACCACGGACGCGGCGCAGCCATCCGCGAACACCAGGAACGACAGCACCTGCTCCAGGTCGGCGGTTTCCTGCAGGTGCAGGGTGCACAGCTCCAGGTTCACCAGCAGCACGCGTGCGGCGGGCTCGGAGCGGACCACGTGCCGGGCGAGCTTCAAAGCGTTGAACGCGGCGTAGCAGCCCATGAAGCCGACCACCGTGCGCTCCACGCTGGGGCGCAGGCCGAGCGCCGCCAGCAGAAGCAGGTCGAGCCCGGGAGCGTGGAAGCCGGTGCAGGAGGTGACGATCAGGTGGGTGACGCTGTCGAGGCGGGCATCGTCGCCGAGGCGGCGCACCGCCTGGAGCGCCAGCGGCAGGGCGTTGTCCTCGTAGCGGGCCATGCGGGCGCCGGTGCCGGGAAAGTGGCCGCGCCGGTAGAAGCCGTCCCGGTCCAGGGCGATGCCGGCGGGATCGGCGCCGGGCACCAGGCTGGAGTAGCGGTGGTCGATCGCGCAGCGCTCGATCATGCGGTTGAACAGCCGGCGCAGCCTGTCGTCCGGCAGCAGGGTGGCGGCGAAGGAAACAAAGGCATCGTGCACGTCGTGGGCCGGGACCGCGGTGCCGATCGCGTTCAGGAAGGCGTCGGTCATGG
>CAXTMS010000003.1:4539-40686 GCA_964245345.1 uncultured Acetobacteraceae bacterium
ACGTCGTGGGCCGGGACCGCGGTGCCGATCGCGTTCAGGAAGGCGTCGGTCATGGATGTCCCGTTCCGCATACCATGCCATGACGTAGGCAGAAGCGGGTCCGGATGCAAAACCAGGCCGCCCGGAGCGACGGCACGCATCGGACCTGTCGCGAACGTGTTGATGCCGGTGCGGGCCAGGGCGTCCATATCGGCGGCCGCTCCCTGCCTTCCGCAAAGGATCTGCCATGCCCCGGGCCGCCATCTTCGACATCGACGGCACGCTGGTCGATTCCGTCGACCTTCACGCACTGTCCTGGCATGAGTCGTTCGCCGAGTTCGGCCACCAGGTGACGTTCGAGCAGGCGCGCAGCCAGATCGGCAAGGGCGGCGACCAGCTGCTTCCGGTGTTCCTGTCGGATGCGGAGGTGGAGGACCACGGCAAGGAGATCGAGCAGTTCCGAAGCAAGCTGTTCACCTCGAAGTACCTGCCTCTGGTGCGGCCGTTCTCGGCGGTGCCGGAGCTGCTGCGACGGGTGCGGGATGCCGGGCTGAAGGTGGCGGCGGCGTCGTCGGCCAAGAAGGAGGAGCTGGAGGCATACCTGGAGCTCGCCGGGATCATCGGGCTGGTGGACGTGTCCACCTCGTCGGAGGACGCGCAGCAGTCCAAGCCGGCGCCGGACATCTTCCAGGTGGCTTTGAAGAAGCTGGATCTCCGCGGCGGCGAGGCGATGGCGATCGGCGACACGCCCTATGACGCGCAGGCGGCGGCCAAGGCCGGCATCGCCACGATCGGCATGCTGAGCGGCGGCTTCACCGAGGACGACCTGCGCAAGGGCGGATGCGTCGCCGTGTATCCGGGACCGGGCGCGCTGCTGGCCTGCTTCGACGCGTCGCCGCTAGGCGGCTGAGGACGTCCCGACGCTCCGATACGCAACGCGTTCAGTGCGCTGCTGCAACGCAGGGCGGCGCAGGACCGGGAGGGTGATAGGTCCGCGACGACGCAGCGGGCATCGGCCTGAGCGGTGCGGGCGGCTACAGGAGCGGGCCGTCGCGGCCGGTCAGCTCGCGGCGGATGATGCGGAGCGGAACCAGGCCGGCGCCGAGCAGGGCGTCGTGAAAGCGAGCCAGCGAGAAGGCGGCACCCTGCCTGCGCTGCACGTCGTCGCGCAGGTGCAGGATCATCAGCTTGCCGAGGGTGTAGGCGTAGTAGCCAGGGTCCTCGGTGCCGCGGCGCGCCTCCTTGAAGGCGGCGTCGGGCGACTGGAAGCACTCGGTCTGCATCAGGGCGGTGGCCTTGGCCAGGGTCATGCCGCCGGTGTGCAGGCCGAACGCGTCGAGGAGGCGGCAATCGCGAAGCAGCGCGTCCTGCAGCTGCATCAGGCGGATGCGCGGGTCGCCGTCGCCGAAGCCCTCGTCGACCATCATCTGCTCGGCGTAGTGTGCCCAGCCCTCCGTGGTGGTGTAGGACTGCGCGGCGCGTCGGATCATCGACCATTCGGGATGGGCGCGAAGCGTCAGGCCCTGCACGAAGTGGCCGGGCATGGCTTCGTGCGCGGTGGTGATCTCCAGCTCCGGCCGGTTGAAGTCGGCCAGCGCCTGCTCGGTTTGCTCGGGCGTGAGGGACGGGTCCGGCGGGGTGATGTAGTAGAACGAGGTCAGCGCGCCCGGACGCGTGCTGGTCTCGAACGGGCCCGGCCAGTCCATCGCCGCGGTGATCAGGGCGCGCTGGAACGGCGGTGTCAGGGTCACGGTGGGCAGGGCCGTCGACGGCAGGGTGACCAGGTGGCGGGCGATCACGAAGCGCTGCAGCAGCTGCAGCTGCGCGGTCGCGACGTCGAGCAGCTGGTCGGCGGGCGGATGGTCGTGGCGCACCAGCACCAGGCTGTCGGCGGGATGGTCCTTGTCGAGCGCGCGCTCGGCGGCGAGAAAGGCCGCCTTGTCCTTCGCCAGCTGGGCGCGGCCGGCGGACAGGACGTCGTTGATCGGCAGGTCCACCAGGTCGGCGGCGAGCAGCCCGCTCATGATGTCGGGACCCAGCACGAAGCTGCCGGTCGGCTTGCACGCGGCGAGGAACGCGTCGAAGCCGTGCAGCGCGTCGAGCGCCCCCTTGGTGGCAGCGGCGAGCTTTGCTTGGAGAACGGGGTCGTGCACGTCGGCCAGGGCGGACGGAACGTCGTGACCGATGAAGCCGTAGCTGCCGTGGAGGTCCTCGCGGGCGATGTCCACGAACACCGGAGGGATGGCCACGAGCTGGGTGCGGGCCAGCCGGAGCATGGCGGGCACCGCGTCCTCGCGCGCGATCACGGCGCGCATGCGGTCCGGCAGCGGGGCGTAGTCGCGGTCGATCAGCGAGTAGACGGCGTTGGTGGCGAGCGACACGTAGAAGTCGGGGTCGTGCACCGCCGGCTGGATCCGCTCGTCCTGAAGCAACTCGCGGTCGATCTGCGCGCCCAGCACCTCGGCGTCGTCGCGGCCGCGCTGCGGCAGGCCGGACAGGTCGAGGCGGCGCAGCGCGTCGCGCTCGCGATGCAGGCGGAGGGACTGGACGGCGATCGCGGCGGCGGACACGTCGTCCAGCCGCGAGTCGCCGTCATGCACGCCGAGCTGCGTGGCGGCGACCGGCCCGGCGGCCCAATCGGCGCGGTAGTGGGCGCGGGCGAGATCATCCAACGGGGTTGCGCGGGCGCCGGCGACCGGCATGATCGCCGACACGGCAAGAACGACGGCGCGGGCAACGATCCTGTTCATGACACGCAGGATAACCGGAACGACGCCCACAACGGAACAGCCCGGCCGATGCCAGCCGGGCCGGAACGGGTCAGCGCGGGGACAACACCATGATCATCTGGCGGTTCTCCATGCGCGGCATCTGCTCGACCTTGGCGCGCTCGTCCATGTCGCCGCGTATGCGCTCCAGCACCTTCACGCCGAGGTCCTGGTGCGCCATCTCCCGGCCGCGGAAGCGCAGCGTCACCTTCACCTTGTCGCCTTCCTCGATGAACGACTTCATGGCGCGCATCTTCACCTGGTAGTCGTTCTCGTCGATGTTCGGACGAACCTTGACTTCCTTGATCTCGATGACCTTCTGCTTCTTGCGCGCCTCGTTCTTCTTCTTCTGCTGCTCGTACTTGAACTTGCCGTAGTCGAGGATCTTCACGACAGGCGGCTCGGCGTTGGGGCTGATCTCGAGCAGGTCGAGGCCGACCGAGAAGGCGCGCTGCATCGCGTCGCGCGTGGTCATCACGCCCTGCATCTCGCCTTCCTCGTCGATCAGGCGGACGTTCGGGACGCGGATCTCTTCGTTGACGCGTGGGCCGTCGCGGGTCGGCGCCGCTTGCATCGGGGGTCTGGCTATCGGACTGCTCCTGTTGTTGTGGACGGGGTGCCGCGACCCGCTTCGGGGGCGCAACGGTCAGGCCAAGACCCTAGCAGACAAAGCTTGTCAAGGGATGAAGCTCCAGCGCAACCCTGATCCGACGCCGGACGCGGGGAGTGCGGGTCAGGCGGCGGCGCGCTTGAGATCGGGAGCGGTGGCTTCCAGCGCAAGGGCGGCGACGGCCTCGTCGAGGCCGAGCGCTACCTGGTCGGCGCCGCCCAGCCGGCGCATCGCCACGGTGCGGGCTTCCGCCTCCTTGCGGCCGACCACCAGGATCACCGGGACGCGGGCGAGGCTGTGGCTGCGTATCTTGGCGTTGATCTTCTCGTTGGCGGTGTCGGCCTGCACATGGAGGCCGGCGCGGCGCAGGGCGTCGGCCACCTCCAGCGCGTAGGGCTCGGCGTCGGACACGATGGTCGCCACCACCACCTGCACCGGCGCCAGCCAGAGCGGGAAGCGGCCGGCGAACTGCTCGATCAGGATGCCGAGGAAGCGCTCGAACGAGCCCAGGATCGCGCGGTGCAGCATCACCGGGCGATGCCGGGCGCTGTCCTCGCCGATGAAGCTGGCATCGAGGCGCTCGGGCAGCACGGTGTCGACCTGCAGGGTGCCGCACTGCCAGTCGCGGCCGATCGCGTCGCGCAGCACGAACTCCAGCTTGGGGCCGTAGAACGCCCCCTCCCCCGGGTTCAGCTCGTACTCGACCCCGGCCAGGCGGCAGGCCTCGACCAGGGCGGCCTCGGACTTGTCCCAGGACGCGTCGTCGCCGGCGCGGTTGTCGGGGCGGTCGGCGAACTTGACGCGGAAGCCGTCGAAGCCGAGGTCGCTATACACCTCGGCCAGCATGGCAACGAACTTGGCGGTCTCGGGCGCGATCTGCTGCTCGGTGCAGAAGATGTGCGCGTCGTCCTGCACGAAGCCGCGCACGCGCATGATGCCGTGCAGCGCCCCGGACGGCTCGTAGCGGTGGCAGGCGCCGAACTCGGCCATGCGCAGCGGCAGCTCGCGGTAGGAGCGCAGGCCGTGTCGGAAGATCTGCACGTGGCACGGGCAGTTCATCGGCTTGAGCGCCAGCACGCGACGCTCCTGCTCGTCCTCGACGGAGGCCACGAACATGTGCTCGCGGTAGTTCTCCCAGTGCCCGGAGGCTTCCCACAGCGCGCGGTCCACCAGCAGCGGCGTGCGCACCTCCTGGTAGCCGTTGCGGTTCTGCGCCCGGCGCATGTACTCCTGCACCGTCGAGTACAGCCGCCAGCCCTTGGGATGCCAGAAGATCTGGCCGGTGGCCTCCTCCTGGATGTGGAACAGGTCCATCTCGCGGCCGATGCGTCGGTGGTCGCGCCGCTCGGCCTCCTCAAGCTGGTGCAGGTGGGCGTCCAGCTCCTTTTGATCACGCCAAGCGGTGCCGTAGATGCGGGTCAGCATCGGGTTGCGATGGTCGCCGCGCCAGTACGCGCCCGCCACCTTCATCAGCTTGAACGCGGTGCCGACATCGGAGGTCGTGCGCATGTGCGGGCCGCGGCACAGGTCGAGCCACTCGCCCTGGCGGTAGATCGAGATGGTCTCGGTTTCGGCCAAGTCGCGGATCAGCTCGGCCTTGAACCGCTCGCCGCGCGCCTCGAAAAAGGCGATGGCGTCCTCGCGCGGCCATTCCTCGCGCGTGAACGGCCTGTCGGCGGCGACGATCTCGCGCATGCGCGCCTCGATCGCCGGGAAGTCGTCGGGGGTGAACGGCTCGTTGCGACTGAAGTCGTAGTAGAAGCCGTTCTCGATCGCCGGGCCGATGGTGACCTGGGTGCCGGGATACAGCCCCTGCACCGCCTCGGCCAGCACGTGGGCGGCGTCGTGCCGGATCATGCCCAGCGCCGCGTCGTCGCGGCGGGTGACGAAGCGGATCGCGGCGTCGTCGGCGATCTGCGCGTCGAGGTCGACGAGGCGCCCGTCCAGCTCCATCGCCAGCGCCGCCCTGGCGAGGCCGGGCCCGATCGCGGCGGCCACCGCCGTGCCGGCCACCGGGCCGTCGTACCGGCGGACGGTTCCGTCGGGCAGGGTGATGGCGGGCATGGAGGCGTCTCCGGTGGGCGGGATGGACAAGCGCCTCCTATGGCGTCACGCATCCGGGGTCGCAACCCTTCCCCATGCAGGGCCGCGACCGGGTTCACCGCCGAAAGGACACGCACGCGCAGAACGCGATCACGCTTTCGATCAACGGCTACCGGCACTTCATCGAGGAGTTCCGGCGCAGCTAGCCAGCTCCAAGGCCGGGACCTAGCCGTTTCGCAACGGTGGCGACGTCCAGGGTCGACAGGTCCGGGACCCGAAGCACCGCCACCTGCCCGTCGCGGCGGCCGACCGGCGCGGTGAGCGCGGGATCGCTTTCGTTCGAGAACAGCGCCAGGCACCGACAGCCCATGGCGGCGGCGAGGTGCATGGGGCCGGTATCGTTGCCGACCGCGAGAACGGCACGGGACGCGAGGCCGCCGAGGTCCAGAAGGGTGGTGCGGCCGCACAGGTCAACCGTTGCCGGACAAGCGCGCCTGATCGTCGTGGCCAGCGGCGCGTCGGCGGCGGCGCCCACCACCACCGGGGTCATGCCGGCGGCGGCGAGCCGGTTCGCGAGCGCGCCGAACCGCTCCGCCGGCCAGCGCTTGGCGGGTCGGTGCGGCGCGGCGCCCGGAACCAGGAGCGCCACGCGGCCGGGCAGCACCGGGCCGTGCGCCGCCAGCCAGGACAGGTCGGGATCGGGCACGACCGGGATGCCGGCCTGGGCGAGCTGGCCGGCCTGGCGGGACCGGGTGTGCAGCCGGTCGCGGTCGGGGTCGCGGTCGGGGTGCGAGCAGCCGGGCGCGATGCCGGACCAGGGTGGACGGCCGGCCAGGCGGTGGTAGCGCCCCGAGCGCCCGGAGGTTTGCAGGTCGTAGACGAGGTCGAAGCCGGACAACAGGCGGCGCAGGCGATGCAGGCCGCGCAGGTTCCATGGAGGCGGGCGGGTGTCGAGGGCGACCGCGTCGAACCAGGGGCTGGCGGAAGCGAGGTCGAGAAAGGGCGCGGTGGTCAGAAGGGTGACGTGCGCGTCCGGATGGTGCGCGCGTATGGCGGCGAACGGGGCGAAGGCCAGCACCACGTCGCCGAGCGCGCCCAGCTTGATCACCAGGATGCGCTTCGGACGCTCAGCCGGCATGGTGCGGCGGCATCGGCTCCGCACCGGGCGCGCGGGCGACGCGATGCGGGAACGGCCGGCGGAGCAGCTCCTCGTATACGTCAAGCGTCGCCTGCTGCATCGCCTGCACCGTGTAGTGCGACAGCACGCGGGCGCGCGCCTGCTCGCCGATCCGGGCGCGCTCCGCGGGAGGAAGCGCCAGCACGTGGCGGAGCAGCGCGGCTAGGGCGGCGGCGTCGCCGGGCGGAAACGCGTAGCCGGACACGCCGTGCTCCACCGTTTCCAGGGCGGCGCCATGCGACGCGGCCAGCACCGGGCGCCGCATCGCCTGCGCCTCCACCACGGCGCGGCCGAACGGTTCGGGCTTGAGCGACGGCACCACCACCAGCTCGGCGAGCGCCAGGGCTGCCGGCATGTCGGTGCAGTGGCCGGCGAAGCGGAGCCGGCTGCGCAGCTCAAGCCGTTCGGCCTGCTGCACCAGGGTGCTGCCGAAGCTTCGCCGCCCGTCGCGGGACGGCCCGACCAGGACGCAGACCCAGTCGAGGGCGGGCGCCTCGTTGCGGAGCAGGGCAAGGGCGTCGAGCAGAAGCGCGTGGCCCTTCCAGGCGGACACGCGGCCGGGAAGCATGATCACCGGAGCGTCCGGCAGCTGCCATTGCCTGGCGAGCGCGTGGATGCGGTCGCCGCGCACCGCGTCCGGATCGAACGCGGCGGTGTCGGCGCCGCGCGGAATGGTACGCAGCCGGTCGGGGCCGACGGCGTAGCGGGCGGCGATCCGTTCGGCCACGAACCGGCTGATGGCGATCACGCGGTCGCCGGACGCCATCACCGCGTTGTAGACGCGCTTGAAGGGCAGGTTCTCGCTGTAAACGCCGTGCCAGGTGGTGACGAACGGGGTGCCGGTGCGCCGCGCCGCCCAACGTGCCGACCAGGCCGGGGCGCGGGAGCGGGCATGCACGAGGTCGACGCGGTGGCGGCGGATCAGGCGGGCCAGGCGGACGCCGTTGAGCCAGATCGAGAGCGGGTCCCTGGTCATCAGGCCGAGCGGCAGGTGGACGGCACCGAGCCGCTCCAGCTGCGGCACCAGCCGGCCGCCGGCACTGGCGACCAATGCGGTGCCGCCGGCCTCCACCACCGCCCGGGCGATCTCCATCGTGCCGCGCTCGACGCCGCCGGCCTGCAGCGACGGCAGCACCTGCAGCACGACCGGCGCCGCCCGTGCGGGACCCTGGAACGAGGAGGACGACATGGCGGCGGCCTTAGCACGGGTGCCGGGTGCCGGCATCGCCGGCTGCGCACGCGGAGTTCATGCAACACTGCTGACGAGGACGTCGTTGCGCAAGCGAGAAGACAGGAGCGGGCGACATGGCGACAACGGCGAAGAAGACCGACCCCAAGCTGTGGGACAAGGTCAAGACCGAGATCACGGACGGCGACAAGGGCGGCAAGCCGAAGCAGTGGTCGGCGCGCAAGGCGCAGCTGGCGACAGCCGAGTACAAGAAGGAAGGCGGCGGCTACGAGGGGGGCAAGTCGGACGACAACCACCTGACGCAGTGGACCAAGGAGGAATGGGGCACCAAGTCCGGCAAGGCGTCGGGCGAGACCGGCGAGCGCTACCTGCCCAAGGACGCGCGCACGTCGCTGAAGGACTCGGACTACGAGCGCAGCACGGCCAAGAAGCGGGCGGACACGGCAAAGGGCAAGCAGTTCTCGGCCCAGCCGAAGGACGTGGCGAAGAAGACGGCGAAGCACCGGGACACCGGGCACAATGGCGGCCAAGCCGGGCACGGCGCGCTCGACGGGATGACCAGGCAGGCGCTGATGGCACGGGCGGCGGAGAAGAACGTGAAGGGGCGCTCGCGCATGAAGAAGGAGGAGCTGGTGGCCGCCCTGTCCTGAACGGCACCGGACGGGCTAGCGTCGCCCGATGATCGACGAAGCGCTGCACCACGTGGAACGGGCCGGGATCAGGCTGGCGGCGCGGCACCGTCCGGGCGACGGGCCGACGCTGGTGTTCCTGCCCGGCCTGCGCAGCGACATGCGGGGCGACAAGGCGACGGCGCTGGCGGCGCATGCCGGGCGCCGTGGCCGGGCGTCGCTGCGCCTGGACTATTCCGGACACGGCGAAAGCGGGGGACGGTTCACCGACGGCACCATCAGCGTGTGGCGCGACGACGCGCTGGCGGTGATCGAGGCGCTGGCGCCGGGGCCGCTGGTGCTGGTCGGCTCGTCCATGGGCGGGTGGATCGGGTTGCTGCTGGCGATCGCGCTCCGCGAGCGCATGCGCGGCTTCGTCGGCATCGCCGCCGCGCCCGACTTCACCCGGTCGATGGAGGCCGGGCTCGATGCCGGACAGCGGGCGGCGCTGGCAAAGGACGGGATGGTGATGCTGCCGACGACGCCGGATCCGACACCGTTGACGCGACGGGCGCTGGATGACGGCAGGGCTTGCTGCGTCCTGGACCGGCCGATTCCCCTCGCCTGCCCGGTGCGGCTGCTGCACGGCCAGCGCGACACGGTGGTGGGATGGCAGGGAGCGCTGGCCATCGCGGACAAGATCGAGGGCGAGGATTGCCAGGTACTGCTGGTGAAGGACGGGGATCACAGGTTGTCCAGGCCGCAGGATCTTCGACTTCTGGTTGCGACGGTGGATGGGCTCGGTTAAGCATGGCTCAACCCTCAGCGGCGAGGATGGCACGCAGGCCCTCGCGATATGTCGGATGACGCCATTGCCGTTGCAGCGCCTCCTTCGTCAGCCGGCTCGACACCTTGCGGTTCTCGGCCCAGAAGCTGCGGCCCATCGGGCTCATGCCGGGCAGCGCGTCCGCCAGGGACAAGGCGGGCGGCGGCGGCAGGCCGAGCAGGCGGGCGGCCTCCTCGATCACCACGGCGCTTTCGGCCGGCAGGTCGTCGGACAGGTTGAGCACGCGGGCGGACGGGCCGCCGGCCATCGCCGCCAGGGTGGCGCCGGCGATGTCGTCGCGGTGGATGCGGCCGAAGCAGTGGCCGGGGGCGAGCACGCGGCGGCTTTCGCCCGCGCGCAGGGCATCGAACACGCTGCGGCCGGGACCGTAGATGCCGGCGAGGCGAAGGATGTCGCAGCGGGCGCCGAGTTCGGCGGCGAGCGCGTTCCAGTCCCGTTCCGCATCGACGCGCCGCCGGCCGCGCGGGCCGGTGGGTGCCGGCACGGTGGTCTCGTCGACCCAGCCGCCGTCGCGGTCGCCATAAACGCCGGTGGTGGAGAAATAGCCGATCCAGTCTGGGCGATGCCGCTGCATCGCCGGGCCGAGCAGGCGGAGCATCGGGTCGCCGTCGGCATCGGGCGGCGCGCCGGCCAGCCAGTGCGTGGCGTCGGCGAGACAGTCGGCAGCCTCGTGCGGCCGCACCAGCGTCACGCCCGGGGGCGACGCCGCGCCGTCGGGATGACGGCTGGTGCCGGTGACGCGGTAGCCGGCGGCGACGGCGCAGGTGGCGACCGTCGTGGCGGAATAGCCCAGCCCGAACACCAACAGGTGCGGCGGCCGGCTCATGAACGCGTCGAGCTCATGGCCGCGGAACGGGAAGCTGGGCCGTTCCGGTGCGGCAGGATGGGAGGGTCGTCATGAAGCGCGTCCTGTTCTTCCTCGGCCTGCTGCTGCCCATCGCCGTTCTGGCGTTCACCGGGCCGGCACGGGCGGCCGAGCCAACGCCGCGGCCGACCCAGCGGATGGCGGGACCGCAACGCTTGGCGCGGCTCGAGGCTCCGCCGCGCCGTGCGGCCCCGGCCCGGAACGCGGCGGCGTCGGCTGCGAACCCTTGCCTGGCGCTGCTGTCGAGCGACCCGGCCGGCGCTGTGGACTATGCGGAGGACTGGTCGAAGCGCAACGGCGGCGACGGCGACGGCGACGGCGCGGCGCAGTGCGCGGCGCTGGCAAAGGTGGCGCTGGGCGATCCCGAGGCAGGCGCTGCGGCACTCGACTCGTTGTCGCACGAGGCGCGGCTGCCCGAACGGAGGCGGGCGGTGCTGGCGGACCAGGCGTCGCAGGCGTGGCTGTCGGCGGCCAAGCCGGACCGGGCACTCGCCGCCTCGACCCTGGCGGTGTCGCTCGACCCGGCCGACCCGTCGCTGCTGACCGACCGGGCGCGTGCGGCCCTCGCGGCCGGCCGGGCGGACGGTGCGGTGGCGGACCTGTCCGCGGTGCTGGCAGCGCATCCCGGGCAGGCGGAGGCGCTGGTGGTGCGTGCCACCGCGTATCGCAAGCTGGACCGGATCGACGCGGCGCGCGCAGACATCGACGCCGCCTGCGCGGTGCTGCCGGACGAGCCGGAGGCGCTGCTGGAGCGGGGCATCCTGCGCGAAAGGTCGGGCGACCTCGAGGGCGCCCGCAGCGACTGGAGCCGGGTGCTGTCGGTGTCGCCGGACACGCACGAGGCGGACCTGGCGCAGCAGGACCTGGCGCTGCTGGACGCGGGGCCGGACGCGCGCTGACCGGTCAGCGGCGGCCGGCGAAGAAGCCGGCGATGCGGTTGCAGGCGTCCCGCAGCCGCTCCTCCTCCACCGCGAAGCACAGCCGGAGGCAGCCCTCCCCCGCGGACCCGAAGGCGCGGCCGGGAGCGAGGCCGACACGGGTCTCGCGCAGCAGCGACTTGGCCAGAGCGAGGCTGTCGGTGCAGCCGTCAACCGAGAAGAACGAGTACATCGCCCCGTCCGGGCACGGCACCGCGACGCCCGGGATCGCGCCGAGCAGCCTGCAGGCCAGGTCGCGCCGGGCGCGCATGCGCGCCACCGCCTCGGCCACGAACGGCTCGCCGCCTTCGAGTGCGGCAATCGCGGCGCGCTGGATAAAGGCGGGCGCGCAGGAGGTGCTGTACTCCACCAGCTTGCCAAGCGCCGGCATCAGCGGCGCCGGCGGGTTGATCCAGCCCAGCCGCCAACCGGTCATGGCCCAGGTCTTGGAGAACGAGTTGATCGAGACCACGCGGTCGTCCGGTTCCGCGATCTCCCCGAACACCGGGGCGGCCGGACGGTCGAACACCAGGCGTTCGTACACGTCGTCGGCCAGGATCCAGATGCCGGAGCGGCGGCAGTGCCCGAGCAGCACCGCCTGCTCGTCGGCGGACAGCATCCAGCCGGTCGGGTTGGCCGGCGCGTTCAGGATCACCATGCGCGTGCCGGGGGTGAGTGCGTCGAGCAGCCGGTCGAGGTCCATGCGCCAGCGGCCGGCCTGGAGGCGGAGCGGCACCGTGTCGACCGCGGCGCCGGCCACGGCCGGGATGCCGCCGAGGTTGGGCCAGTGCGGCGTCGGCAGCACCACGCGGTCGCCCGGCGACAGCAGCGCCTGGCACACCACCTGAACAGCGTTCACGCCGGACGGGGTGACGCAGACACGCTCCGGGGCGGCACGACGGCCGAGCCCGAGCTGGTAGCGGGCGATCGCCTCGCGCAGCGGGGCGATGCCGTAGTTGGACACGTAGAAGGTGTCGCCCTCGTCGAGCGCCCGCTTCGCCGCCTCGCGGATGAAGCCGGGGGTGTGCGAATCCGGCTCGCCGAACCAGAGCGGGATCACGTCCGTCAGGCCGGCCCCCGTATGCGCCACCTCGCGGATCAGCGAGCCCGGCAGCGATTCAACCTCGGACCGGGCCAGGGTGTCGAAGCCGGGGTGGCGTTGGTGCATCGGGACGGTCCTGCGCTCGCGCGGCGGAAGGAAACGGGTCGTGGAGGCACTAGCACGTCCAGGAGAGGTGGGCCCCCGCGTTTAGGACATGGGGGACGTCAGGCGGCGCTGCCGGCAGCCCAGCCGCTCGACCAGGCCCATTGGAAGTTGTAGCCGCCCAGCCAGCCGGTGACGTCGACCGCCTCGCCGACGAAGAACAGGCCGGGCACGGTTCTGGCCTCCATGGTGCGCGACGACAGGGCGTCGGTGTCGATGCCGCCGCGGGTCACCTCGGCCTTGGCGTAGCCTTCGGTGCCGGTGGGCACGAGGCGCCAGTCGCCGAGCCGGGTGGCGACGGCGGAAAGAATGGCGGCGGGCAGGCCGCCGAGCGGGCCGGCGGCATCCTGCTCGGCCGCCACCGCCTGCGCCAGGCGCTGCGGCAGAAGCTCGGCCAGGATCGTGCCGAGCTCGGCCTTGCCTCGGCTCTGCCGGCGCTGCTTCAGGTGGGCGAGGACGTCGCGGCCGGGGGCGAGGTCGAGCCGCAGCGCTTCCCCGTGCTGCCAGTACGACGACACCTGCAGCAGCGCCGGGCCGGACAGGCCGCGATGGGTGAACAGCATCGCCTCGGGAAAGGCGGCGCTGCCGCAGCGGGCGACCACGTCCAGCGACAAGCCGGCCAGGCTGCGCATCGCCTCCTGCGCGGCGCCAGCGAAGGTGAACGGCACCAGGGCCGGGGCGGTCGCGGTCAGGGGGATGCCGAACTGCCGGGCGACCTCGTAGGCGAGGCCGGTGGCGCCGACCTTGGGGATCGACAGGCCGCCGGTAGCGACCACCAGGCTCGGAGCGGTGAAGCCGCCGCGGTCGGTGACGATCCGCCAGTCATCGGGGCGCTCGATCGCCGACACGCGCTGGCCGGTGCGGAGCACCACGCCGGCGGCGTCGCATTCGGCCAGCAGCATGGACACGATCTGGCGCGCGGAGCCTTCGCAGAACAGCTGGCCCAGCGTCTTCTCGTGCCAGGCGATGCGGTGCCGCTCGACCAGGGCGAGGAAGTCGTCGGCGGTGTAGCGGGCGAGTGCCGAGCGGCAGAAGCGGGGGTTGCGCGACAGGTAGCGCTCGGAACGGCAGTCGCGGTTGGTGAAGTTGCAGCGGCCGCCGCCGGAGATGACGATCTTGGCGCCGGGCTCGGCCATGTGGTCGAGCAGCAGCACGCGGCGGCCGCGCTGCCCGGCCGCGATCGCCGCCATCAGCCCGGCGGCGCCGGCCCCGAGGATGACGACGTCGTAGGGAACCGGTCGTGCGGAAGGTGCTGCGTCAGAAATCGAGATCGCCGTAGTGGTCGGGCGGGTTGATGCCGATCACGCGGTCGCTCAGCAGGGCGCGGAAGCAGGGGCGCGACTTCACCCGGGCGTACCAGTCCTTGGTCGGCGGGCTCAGCGACCAGTCGATGTCGGCGATGTAGTCCAGCGACGACAGCTGGGCGGCGGCGGCGAAGTCGGCCAGCGACAAGGACGGGCCCGCCAGCCACTTCCGGGTTTCCGCCAGCCAGCCGATGTAGTCCAGGTGGTAGCGTATGTTGGCGTAGCCGGCGCGAAGCGCGGTGGCGTCGGGGTTGCCGCGGCCCATCAGGCGCTTGAGGTACTTCTCGCCCAGAAGGTTGCGCGTCACCTCGTGGTGGAACTTGCCGTCGAACCAGGCGGCGAGGCGGCGCACCTCGACCCGCTCGGCCAGCGTGCGGCCGAGCAGCGGCGTGTCGGGATAGGCTTCCTCCAGGTACTCGCAGATCACGCCGGAGTCGGGGATGGACAAGCCGTTCTCCTCCACCAGCATCGGCACGGTGCCGGCCGGGTTGAGGTCGAGGAACTCCGGGCGTCGCTCCCACACCTTCTCGTTCTTCAGCTCGAACGGCAGCCGCTTTTCCGACAGCACCAGGCGGACCTTGCGCGAGAACGGCGACAACGGGATGTGGTGCAGGATTCGCATAGGCGCGGACCGTATTTCATCCCACAGCCGGTTGCCAGAGAGCCGCTCGGCGCGAACGGAACGATACCGATTTGATGGCAGCGCCTCCGGCGTGCATGCTGCGCCGGCGTCACCGTCTTCCGAGGCTTCCCGTGCCAGACCGAGCCGCCGACACCGATGCCCACAGCAACCCCGGCCCTGGTGCCGGCCCAGGCGCAAACCCTGGCAACACCTCCGGCGAGGCGCGCCCGCTGCCGCAGATCCGGGTGCGCGGCCGCTCGTTCATGGCGCTGGTGCTGTCGCCGGAGCCGCCGCTCGGCGACTGGCTCCTCGGGCTCGACGTGCAGATCAACAAGTCGTCGGCGTTCTTCGAGGCGCGGCCGGTGATCCTGGATTGCGGGCTGCTGAACGGGGAGGACCAAGGGCTGGACCGGCTGGTGCCGGCGCTGCTGGAACGCGGCATACGGCTGATCGAGATCGAGAACGCCGATCCGGCCTGGCCAGCAACCGCGAACTGGACCTGGCCGGACGGCTATAGCGGCGGCCGGGCGATCGGCGCGGTGGCGATCCCGGAGGAGCAGCCGCCACCGTCCGACCCGACGCGCGCCTCGCTGATGATCGACGAGCCGGTGCGCTCGGGGCAGATCGTGTCCTATCCGGACGGCGACGTGATCGTGCTGGGCTCGGTGGCGTCGGGCTCGGAAGTGTCGGCGGGCGGCTCGATCCACGTCTACGGCGCGCTGCGCGGGCGGGCGCTGGCAGGCGTCGGCGGCAACGCCCAGGCGCGCATCCTGTGCCGGCGCATGCACGCCGAGCTGCTGGCGATCGACGGGCTGTACATGACCGCGGAAGACATGGCGCCGGAGCGGGTCGGCCGGTCGGTGCAGGCCAGGCTCGACGGGGAGTCGCTGGTGCTGCTACCGCTCGATTGAGGTAGGACAACGTCGAAGAACCGGTTCAGCGCCGGGGTTGGCTCGGGAAAGAGGTTTGCGCATGGCCAAGGTGGTGGTCGTTACGTCGGGCAAGGGCGGGGTCGGCAAGACCACGTCGACCGCCGCCCTCGGTGCCGCCCTGGCGCAGGGCTCGGCGGACAAGCCGGCGCAGAACGTGGTGGTGGTCGATTTCGACGTGGGCCTGCGCAACCTCGACCTGGTGATGGGCGCCGAGCGGCGGGTGGTGTTCGACCTGATCAACGTGGTGCAGGGCGATGCCAAGCTGGCCCAGGCGCTGATCCGCGACAAGCGGGTCGAGACGCTGTCGATTCTTCCCGCCAGCCAGACCCGGGACAAGGACGCGCTGACCGCGGACGGGGTGGCGCGGGTGATCGAGGAGCTCAGGGCGAAGTTCGACTGGATCCTGTGCGACAGCCCGGCCGGGATCGAGAAGGGCGCGCAGCTGGCGATGCACCACGCCGACGAGGCGGTGGTGGTGACCAACCCGGAGGTGTCGTCGGTGCGCGACAGCGACCGCATCATCGGCATGCTGGACAGCACCACCGCCAAGGCCAAGGCGGGCGAGAAGATGCCCAAGCACCTGCTGCTGACGCGCTACGACCAGGCGCGTGCGGCACGCGGCGAGATGCTCAGGATCGAGGACGTGCTGGAGATCCTGAGCATCCCGCTGATCGGCATCATCCCGGAAAGCGAGGAGGTGCTGCGGGCATCCAACCTCGGCGCGCCGGTGACGCTGAGCAACCCGGACAGCGCGCCGTCGCGGGCGTATTTCGACGCGGTGCGACGGCTGAAGGGCGAAACGCTGGACATGAGCGTGCCGTCCGACCGAAAGGGCCTGATGGCCAAGCTGTTCAAGTGGAGGGCGGCATGAGCTTCCTGGCAGGGCTGTTCGCCAAGCGCGGCTCGGCGCCCGTGGCGCGCGACCGGCTGCAGATCCTGCTGGCGCACGAGCGCACCGCGGGCGAAGGGCAGAGCGAGCTGATCGCCCGGCTGCGCGAGGAGATCCTGGACGTGATCGCCCGGCACGTGCCGATCGACCGCGACAAGGTGCAGATCAAGCTCGACCGCGGGGCGGCGGTGTCGACCCTGGAGATCGACATCGAGGTGCCGGAGCTGAAGAAGCCGGCCGCCGCCGGGACCGCCGCCGCAATACGGGAGAACCTCCGCAGCAAGGCGGATCCGGCCAGCGGCAGCCAGAGCCTTCCCACCGGGCCCTGACGAGGTCCGACCAGGCGCGTCGGTCGGTATTGCTTTGTTCCGGCGGTGGGATCGCGATAGTATCACGGTCCCGTTACCAGACCGGGTGGGACCGGACACCACCAGAACCGACGAGCCCGTCGTGAAAGGCCCTCGATAATGTTCCGTGTGCGAAACGTTATGGCGCGCTAGCATGTCCCGGGACGGGACTCGGCGGCGGGGATTAACCATTTCTGCAGGATCGGGGTCCAGGATCGGATCGACGCCGCTGGAGCCGGCCGGGAACCGGACGGGCGGCAGGAAAACGTTGCAAGCCGTCGGGAGCCGCCCATGAAGCCACAGCGCGTCGTTCTCACCCCGGCACCGGGTGCCGTGTTCCTTCGGACCAGCGCGTCGTCGGTGGAGATGACGCCCGGGGAAGCGCTTCGCTTCTGCGAGGAGATCAGGTCGTGCATCCAGGTGGCCCTGGCCGCCCAGGACGGCTCGGCGCTGCGCCACATGATGAGCCAGGGTCCGGGCTGAGCCTGCGCCGACCCGGCAGCCAGGAGGTCAGAACGGGGGCAGGTGCTGCTCGAGGCGCTGGTTGCCGTGGCTCACGTCCAACAGGGCGGCACCGCGGGCGGAGGCGGCGTCGCGACGGCGCAGGGCATCGAGCAGCCGGTCGTGCGGATGGCCGTCGCCGTCCAGCGGGCGGAGCGGACGGTCGAAGCTCAGCGCGTAGAGCGGGCCCAGCCGCGTCCACAGCCCTTCCAGCGTGCGCAGGATCAGCGGCGCCCGCCCTGCCCTGCAGACCAGGCGGTGGAAGGACGCGTTGGCGTCCAGCATCAGCATGTGCTGCTGGCGCAGGTGGGCGGCGACGCAGCGGGCGTTGACCTGTTCCAGCTCGTCGATCTGCGCCGCGTCGGCGAACTCCACCGCCCGCTCGGCGGCGCGCGCTTCCAGGTCGCCGCGCATCTCGGCCAACTCGCCGAAATCGGCCTTGTTCATCACCGGCACGATCGCCGAGCCGCGCTCGTCCAGGCACAGCGCCTGCTCGGACACCAGCCGGAGCAGCGCTTCGCGCACCGGGGTCGGGCTCAAGCCCAACTCGGTGGCCAGCGGGCGGAGGATCAGCCGGTGCCCGGGACGAAGCCGGCTGGAGGTCAGGGAGCGGCGGATCTGGGCGTAGGCGCGCTGGCTGAGGCTGTCGCGGCCGTTGTCGGCGCCGAGCGGGAACGGCAGCAGGCCGGCCTCGTCATGCGCCGGACCGGTCGCCGGGTCGGGATGAGCTCGATCGTTCACGGCCAGTGTCGCCCGTTCCTGTGCCGGCTCCGCAGGGCGGAACGGCAGGGTTGATTGTTTCGAGGTCGATTGTAACGGGATTGCCGGTTCCTTGTGAAGTGTGCGTCGCGCAGGCCTGGGCGCAGGCTTGGGCGCAGGCCGGGGTGGTGCCGGCCGCGGTTCCGGGTCCGGCTAGACCACGTCCTCCAGGCTCATCGCCTGCCTGGACAGCAGGTCGCGGTATGGCCCTTCGCTCCGTTCCAGCACCGAAGGCGGCCCGTCCTGCAGCACCCGGCCGGATTGCATCACCACGATGCGGTCGAAGTCGCGCAGGGTGGACAGCCGGTGCGCCACCGCGACCACGGTGCGGCCGACCATCAGCCGCTCCAGGGCGCGCTGCACCAGCTGCTCGCTTTCGCTGTCCAACGCGCTGGTGGCCTCGTCGAGCAGAAGGATCGGAGCGTTGCGCAGGAAGGCGCGCGCAATGGCGATGCGCTGGCGCTGGCCGCCGGACAGCTTGACGCCGCGGTCGCCGACCTCCGTGTCGAAGCCGTCCGGCATGGCGTCGATGAAGTCGCGGCAGCCGGCGGCGTCGGCGGCGGCGCGCACCTCCTCGTCGGAGGCCTCGGGCTTGCCGTAGCGTATGTTCTCCATCACCGAGCGGTGGAACAGCGACACGTCCTGCGGCACCACCGAGATCACCGCGCGCAGCGCCTCCTCGGTGAGGCCGGGCAGGTCCTTGCCGTCGATCAGGATGCGGCCGCCCTGGACGTAGCGCATGCGCTGCAGCAGGGCGAGCACGGTGGTCTTGCCGGAGCCGGACCGGCCGACCAGGCCGATCCGGGTGCCGCCGTCGATGCGAAGGCTGAAATCGGCCAGCACCGGCTCGCCGCCGGGATAGGCATAGGTGACGTGCTCGAACACCACCTCGCCGCGCGGCTCGCCGCCGAAGCCGCCGGCGTCAACGGCGTCGGGCATGTCGTGCGGCAGCAGCAGGGTGGACAGCGCTTCCGCCAAACGGGCGACGTGCTGGATGGTCTCGACCAGCGCCACCGCGAGGTCGCGGGTGCCGTGCAGGATCATGAAGCCGAGCGTGACCACCATGACCACGTCGCCCACGGTGGCGACGTGGTTGCGCCACAGCAGCACCGCCCAGATCAGCAGCATGGCGGTCAGGATCGCGGTCAGCAGGGCGTGGATCAGCCGCAGGCGCTCCAGGTAGCGCAAGGAGGTGCCGCGCGCGTGCATCTCGCCTTCCATGCGCTGGCTGAAGCGCACCCGCTCGCGGCGGGTGGCGCCGAAGGCGCGCACCAGGGGCATGTTGTTGATGATGTCGAGCAGTTCGCCGTCCACACGCGCGGCGTCGGACGCGTAGCGATGGTGCAGCGGCCGTCCGCCCGCGGCCATGCGGAACATCAGCATCGAGATCAGCGCCGCCAGCACCACCAGCACGGCGGCCATCAGGGGGCTGACGGTGACCATCAGCAGGATGGAGAAGGCGACGTTGAGGCAGGGCGGCAGCACGTTCCAGGTGGCCAGGTTCTCCAGGGTGAACATGGCGTTGGAGGTGGCGGTGATGCGGCCGGCGAGCGTGCCCGGCATGCGGTCGGCGAAGTAGGACGGCGCGTGGCCGGTGAGGTGGCGGAACAGGTCGCGGCGCAGGTCGCCGGTGATGGCGACAAAGGCGTGGGTCGACACCCAGCCGCCGACACGCCAGGCCAGGTTGTCGACGCAGATCAGCAGGCCGAGCAGGCCGACCGCGATCCAGACCGGACGCATCGGCCCGCCATGGTAGTTGGTCAGGGTGTCGACCAGGTAGTGCACCGCGTAGGACGAGCCGACCACGGCAGCCACCGCCACCAGCACGGACAGCAGGATCAGCCCGTGCTGCAGCCTGTGGTGCAGCACGTAGCGGGCCATGAACGCGAGCGGCCGCGGCGCCAGGCGGATCAGGTCGGCGTCGTCGATGGTGACGGCCTCGTGCGGCCCCGGCTCGGTCCGGCGCGTCGACGTCATGCGACATCCTTTCGGTCGAAACGGACGCCCACGCGCGGCCGAGCCATCATCCGTTCGGTTATCACAACTATTTAATCCACTCGCCCATTGCGGCTGCCAACAAAATGCCTCGTTCGCGGCGTTGATAGGGCAACGTAAGCCGCAAAGGAGCGTACATGCGCATCGCCCAGATCGCCCCTCTCCACGAGGCCGTGCCGCCCAAGCTGTATGGCGGCACAGAGCGTGTTGTATCGTTCCTGACCGAGGAGCTGGTCAATCTCGGTCACGACGTGACCTTGTTCGCCAGCGGCGACAGCGTCACCGAGGCCAACCTGCACCCTTGCTGGCCTCGCGCGCTCCGGCTGGACCCGGCGATCCGCGACCCGATCGCGCCGCACATGCTGATGATGGAGCAGGTGGCGCAGCGGCTGGACCAGTTCGACGTGCTGCACTTCCACATGGACTACTGGCCGTTCACGCACTTCTCGCGCCAGGCGGTGCCCTGCGTCACCACCATGCACGGCAGGCTGGACCTGCCGGAGCTGCAGCCGGTGTTCGACGCGTTTCCGGGCGTGCCTGTGGTGTCGATCTCGGACAGCCAGCGCCGGCCGCTCCAGCGCGCCAACTTCGTGCGCACGGTGCTGCACGGGCTGCCCGAGCGCCTGCTGACGCCGCAGGGCAACCCCGACGGCAGCGACCGCTCCTATCTCGCCTTTCTCGGCCGCATCTGCCCGGAAAAGGGCGTGGACAAGGCGATCCGCATCGCGCGCGCCGTCGGCATCCCGCTGAAGATCGCGGCCAAGGTCGACAAGGTGGACACCGAATACTTCGAGAACGTGATCCGGCCGATGCTGGGTCAGGGCGTGGAGCTGATCGGCGAAATCAACGACAGCCAGAAGGCCGGCTTCCTGAGCGGCGCCCGCGGCCTCCTGATGCCGATCGACTGGCCGGAACCGTTCGGGCTGGTGATGATCGAGGCGATGGCCTGCGGCACGCCGGTGATCGCGTTCAACCGCGGCTCGGTGCCGGAGGTGATCGAGGACGGGCTCACCGGGCTGATCGTGGAGGACGAGACCAGCGCGATCGGCGCCATCGCCCGCCTGCACACCTTGAAGCCGGCGGCGATCCGGGCCCGGTTCGAGACCCGCTTCACCGCGCGCCGCATGGCCGACGACTACCTCGCCATCTACCGGCAACTGGCGGTGCAGCACCGTCCGAGCCTGCGTCTGGTGTCCGGCGAATAGGCTCCGTCACCCGAGGGCACCGGTCTCTGCCGTGCCAGGCAGGAGGCAGGTGCCCTTTTCTCAAGCGAGATCGAGCAGCTCCACGTCGAAGATCAGGGTGGCGTTAGGCGGGATCGCCCGCCCAGCGCCACGCGTGCCGTAGCCGTGCTCGGGGGGCAGCACCAGGATGCGCCGGCCGCCAACGCGCATGGTGGCGACGCCAAGGTCCCAGCCGGAGATCACCTGCCCGACGCCAAGGGTAAAGCGGAACGGGGTGCCGCGGTCGCGCGAGCTGTCGAACTTCGCCCCCTCCTTGCCGTCCTCGTCGAGCCAGCCGGTGTAGTGAACCACCACCATCCGGCCTTGCGATGGCGTTTCGCCCTGACCCTCGACCTCGTCGCGGTAGCGGATGCCGTTGGGCAGGGTGATGAAGTCGGTGTCCATGGGATGCTCCGGATGACGGGGCGCCGGTTCTAGCAGGAGGTCGGGCGGATGCCGAGCCGACACGCGGGGAGGCACCACAGCCACGAGCCGGTCTCTCCTGCCCGCGATCCCCGTTCCGGCGGTTGCAGCCGAACACCTTGGATCGCGGTACCGAAAGTCCCGTGGCATCCTTCGGCCCTCAGGAATACTCCCGGTGGTCGCGGCGTCCGGTGACGAGACGGGCGTCGGCCAGCTCGATGCGAGCCGACCGGTGCGTTCACCTTCCTCGACGCGCGGCGTGACAGGAGGAGGGCGCGAAGCTGGTCGATGCGCTTGAGCGCGCGCGGCGACAGCACGAGCCGTAGCCGACGTTCGTGCCGGACCGTGATGTGTTCGGGTGCGTGGCCTGCTGGCGGCATCGACCTCGGCGTCGCTAGAATCGCGTTGCGCTACGGCCTTGGACGTGCCGCCCATCTCGATGCCGCCCGTGCCAGACGGTTCGGCCCGTCGCCGACTGCGTTCCGGAGCGCGGCGAAAGGCACAGGGTTGCCGTGATGACGGCAGGCCGCGCCGGCTTCGGAACGACACAAACTCGGCAACATCGTTTGGCGGGTAGTGCCTGCGATGCATCCCGCAGTGACGACGCGGGTTTATCCAGCCGGCCACCGGGGATCGGAACTGGCGGCCGGGCCGACCAGTACCCGTATGAACAGCGTTCTAGCCGTCCCAGTGTCGAATGGATGGTCGGTCCGTGCAGCGCAGGAACACCGCTCACATCGGGCGGTTCAGGCGTCCGCATGACCAGGACAGCAGCCCAGGCGATGGGGGCGCCGTGCGTCGCACAGGCGGCCGCCATCCGGAGCTGTCCAGTCGTGGATGCCGCTGCTTCAGCCGTGCTGCGGCACGGATCCGGTCCGGGCAGACCGACGGGCCCGGTCAAGGCTTGGTGTCGGCCTTGACGGCGCCGCGCTCGCCGATCGGCTTTTCCGCGCCGACGGTGGAGTCGCGCCCGGTCTGCTGTTCCAGCTCGGCGTTCAGTTCGGCACCCATCAGGATCACGATGGAGGAGATCCAGATCCAGGTCATGAAGCCGACCACGGCGCCGAGCGAGCCGTAGGTCTTGTTGTAGCTGCCGAAATGGCTGACGTAGAAGGAGAAGCCGATCGACACGAGCACCCAGCCCACCGACGCCGCCGCGGCGCCCCAGCTGATCCACTGCCAGCGCGCGGTGTTGCGGCTGGGCCCGTAGCGGTAGATCAGGCTCAGCGCCCCCACGAGCACGACCAGCATGACGGGCCAGCGGCCGAGGTCGAGCAGCGTGTCGGCGATGCTGCCCAGGCCGACATAGTTGAACGCGATCGGCAGGGCGACCACCGCGAGCAGGGCGAGGATCAGGAACGCGATCATGCCAAAGGTGAAGCTCAGGGAGATCAGGGTCAGCCGGACAAAGCTGCGCTTCTCGTGCTCGTGGTAGACCACGTTCATGGCGTCGAACAGCGACTTCATCCCGGCGTTGGCGCTCCACAAGGAGGTCAGGAGCCCGACGATCGCGCCGAACCCCAGTGCCTTCGAGCTGCTGGAGGTCAGGGCGCTCACCTGTTGCTTGATGATGTCGATGCCGCCACCGGGAACCACTCCGTTCAAGCTGGCGAGCTGGTCGCCGATGTGGCGCGGGTCAGTGAACAGGCCATAGATCGAGATCAGGCTGGCCAGCGCCGGGAACAGCGCCAGCAAGCCGTAGAAGGTGATGCTGGCAGCCTCGGCCATGATCCGGTCGTCGTTGAAGCCGGCGCCGGCGCGCTTGGCGACCGCCCACCAGCCCTTGGCCGGGATCTGCTGCGGCGCTTCGGCGTCCCGGCCGGCACGGGCCTCGTCCGGATCGGCGGCGTCCTGCTTGTGCCCGTCGGGCCGTGGCGCCGGATGCGGCTGTCTTGCATCCGGAGCAACATCGACACCTTTGGCGGGACGCCCAGCCGGCCGGGGCAGGAGCAGCCCGACCGCGGCAAGACCCAGCAGCAGGACCAGGTTGGGACGGCCGGCCTTGTCCATGCGAACGGGTCCTCGTCGTTGCGTGTTCGCCAAGCGTTCGACTGCGCGTGTGGTTGCGCAGCCGACGACCGGGGGAGGCCTCAGGCGGCGTCGAGCAACCGGGCCACGCGCAGCGGCACCGGCGGGTGGCTGTCGTGCACGAGCGAGAACAAGGGATCGGGCGTCAAGGTGGACGCGTTGTCGCGCGCCAGACGGGTCAGTGCCGCCACCATGGGCGGCGCCCCGACCATGCGTTTGGCGAAGGCATCAGCCTGGAACTCGTGCCGGCGCGACAGGGCGTTGCCAGCCAGGCCCAGCAGCGGCGACGCGGCACCCGCCAGCACCATCGCCAGGATCAGGCTCAGCACCGGGTCGGGATGGCGGATGCCGAAGCCGGGCAGCAGGAAGGGCTGACGCGACAGCCAGCCGATCGCGAAGAGCAGGCCGAACAGGAAGGCGATGCCGCGCCCGAGTCCGGTCAGGGTGTGGCGGTGGTGGAAGTGGCCAAGCTCGTGGGCGACCACAGCCTGGATCTCGTCCGGGGTGTGGGCGTCGAGCAGGGTGTCGAACAGGACGATGCGCTTGGTCGGCCCCCAGCCGATGAAGTACGCGTTGCCGCGGCTGGAACGGCGCGACGCGTCCATCTCGAACAAGCCACCCGAGCGGAACCCGGTGCGGGCGAGCAGCGCCTCGATCGGGCCGGCCATCTCGGCGCGGAGCGGCGTGAAGCGGTTGAACAACGGGGCAACCAAGCGGACGTGGAGCGTCGGAACCAGCAGCATCGCCACGGTCAGCGCGCCCCAGGTCCAGAGCCACCACGGCCCGTGCAGTGCCCGCATCGCCCACAGGATGCCGGCCAGGATCGGGCCGCCGATCGCGGCGGTCAGCAGCGACGCCAGCAGCGTGTCGCGCAGGAACAGGCCAGGGCCGCGCCGGTTGAAGCCGTACCGCTGCTCCAGCACCAGGGTGCGCCAGGCGGCGAGCGGCAGGCTCAACAGGCCGGAGCCGAGCCACAGCGCGGCGGCAATGGCGAGACTGCGGAACAGCGATGGACCGATGTGAGCGGAAACCAGGCCGGACACCCAGTCGAGGCCCCACACGAGGACAAGGACGCCGGCAACGAGGTCGAGCACGGCGGACACGGCGCCGAGGCGAAGGCGGTCCAGCCCATAGGCGACCGCCTTGCGGTGGTCCGCCGGAGACACGACGCCGGCAAAGGCGGACGGCACGGCACCGCTGCCGCCGCGGATCGCCCTCGCCTGCCGACGGTCGAGCAGGAGCCCGGCGCCGGTGCGCAGGATCGACCAGACGATCACGACCGCAAGCAGGAGCGGCATCGTCAGCGATCCCGTCCGGGTGCGACGGGTGCGGCACGGTCGCGGCACCGGAAACCCTCCGCGGGCCTCGCGGGAGGGCGGATCGCTGCCGGGACGGGTGAGTTCGGGCAACGGAAGGAAACGACGCGCATCACGGGCTCCGGTGCAGGATGGGCAGAACCGAGATGGGGTGCGCGCGGTCGGGAACAAAGCCGGCGGCGCCCTGGTCCGGAAGCACCCGTCCGGGCTCGGTCTTGGTGAGAATGACGGAGATGGTCATACGCGTGCGCCGGACGGCAGGCGGGATCAGCCGGACGGCGATCCCGTCGGCCGCGGCACGAGCCGCTGGACCTGTGCCGCCAGCGCGTCGAGCGCGAACGGCTTGCCGATCACCTCCATCCCGGGCGCCAGCTGTTCCTTCAAGACGTTTCCGGCGAAGCCGGTGATGAACAGCACGGGAAGCGTGGGCCGCGTTTCCCGCGCCTGGTCGGCGACCTGTCGTCCGTTCAGGCCGCCCGGCAGGCCCACATCGGTCACAAGCAGGTCGACAACACCGGTCGCCTGCAGCAGCTGGAGCGCCGCCACGCCGTTTTTGGCTTCCAGGACCCGGTAGCCCAGGTCGCGGAGCTGCTCGGCGGCGACGGCGCGCACCACGTCCTCGTCCTCGACCAGGAGCACGACGTCGTGCCGGCCGGCATCCACCGGCTCAGCCTCCGCGGACGCGTCCCCGCCGGTTCCGGCCGCATGGTGGCGCGGCAAGGAGATCTGCACGGTGGTTCCGTCGCCCACCGTGCTCTCGATGCCGATGACGCCGTTGGATTGGCGCACGAAGCCGTAGAGCTGGGACAGGCCGAGCCCGGTGCCCTGGCCGAGCGGCTTGGTGGTGAAGAACGGGTCGAAGGCGAGGTCCCTGGTGATGTCGTCCATGCCGACGCCGGTGTCGGTCACCGAAACCTCGACGTGTTCCCCTGCCCGCGCGCCTTCCTGGCCGGCAACCTCGGTGTCGGTCAGCCGGACGCTCCGGGTCGCGATCAGCAACCGGCCGCCCTCGGGCATGGCGTCGCGCGCGTTGATGACGAGGTTCAGCAGCGCGTTCTCCAGCTGGCTCGGGTCGCACTGCACCATCCAGTCCTTCGCCTCCAGGTCCAGTTCGACCGCGACGCCGACGCCCACGGTCTGGCGGAACAGGTCGGCCAGGCCTTCGATCAGCGCGTCGGGCAGCACCGGTCTCGGCTGCAGGCTCTGCCGACGCGCGAAGGCGAGCAGCCGGCCGGTCAGGGCGGACGCCCGTTCCACGGTCTTGCGGGCGCTGTTGACGAACCGCGCCGCGTCGCCTGCGCGGTCCTGCGCGATCCGGCGGTCGATCAGCTCCAGGCTGCCGCTGATCGCCTGCAGCATGTTGTTGAAGTCGTGCGCGATGCCGCCGGTCAGCTGGCCGACCGCCTCCATCTTGCGTGCCTGCCTGAACGATTCCTCGGCCTTTCGACGCTCCTCCGACTCCCGCAGCAGCTGCTCGCGCAGCTCGGCCAGTTCGCGCTCGCGCCGGGCGAGGTCGTCGTACTCGCTGGTGACGTCGGCATGGCTGGCGAAGAAGTAGTCGAGGGTGCCGTCGATGTCGCGAATGGGCGCGATCAGCAGCCGGTTCCAGAACCCGTCGCCGTTGCGGTGGTAGTTGCGTATGTCGATCTCGATCGGCTCCGCCGCATCCACCGCGTCGCGGATCCTGCTGACGGTGGCCGGGTCGGTGTCGGGCCCCTGCAGGAAGCGGCAGTTGCGGCCCAGCACCTCCTCGCGGGCGTAGCCGGTAAGCCGGCAGAACGAGTCGTTGGCGAACACGATCGGGTTGTCGGCTTCCCGCGGGTTGGTCACGATCATGGCCATCCGGGTGACGCGCACCGCGGCGGCGAACGGATCGGTGCCGTCGGCGAGGCCGGCGAGCCTGGCGCTGATGTGCGGATCTCCCGCAGTCAACCGTTCCGCGTCCGCCAGCGCAGGCGGGGTGCCGGTGCGATCGTCTGCGGTCAACGCGTTGTTCCTGTTCTGGCCGTGGTGCGACCCAACGCTTGCGCCGGACGGGGCGGAGTGATCCCGTCGCCGCTGCGAATCGGCGACGCGGCGTGTCCGCGGGTCACTTCATCCCCTGTGCGGGCGAGAACGGACACGAGGGCGATCGAGCGGGCGATACGGGTTGTCCTTTGCTGCGACGCCAATAGTCCCCGGTCCAAATCACGCGGCGGGAACAAGTTCCTAAAAAGAGAGCGTGACGGCCGAGCGGAACCCGGCGCCGGGATCCGGCCGCCGGCGGCCTGCGCCGCGTCGTCAAAGCGGCAGGTGCAGGAACCGGTTGAAGCTGCTGCGCGCGTAGTCGGAGAACGGCTCGCCGTCGACGAAGCCGCGGCTGCAATACAGCGACAGCGCCGGGTCGAACGCAGGCCCGGTTCCGGTCTCCAGGCTCAAGCGCCTCAAACCGCGCGTCCGCGCCTCGGCAACCAGGTGATCGAGCAGCGCGGCCGCAATGCCCCGGCGAAGGTGGTCAGGATGGGTGCGCATCGACTTCAGCTCTCCGGCGTCGTCGCGCAACGTCTTCAAGGCGCCGATGCCAACCACCTCGCCGCCGTCGCGAACGCTCCAAACCGTGACCTCCGGCAACAGGAGCCCGGACAGGTCGAGGGCGAACACCGAGCCGGGCGGGGAGCTGGCGTGCATTCCCGCCAGGTGAAGCGCCAGCAGGGCGCGGGTGGCCTCGTCCGACAGGTCGTCGCGGCGGATGTCGAACCTCAGGTCAGCCTCCCGCGACGCGAGCAGCTCTAGGTCTGCCCGAGCGGCGGCGGCACCCGGGCCGCTGCGAGGGCGGCGACCTGGCGTTCGGCAAGCGCGTCGACGGCGAAGCCTTCCACCGTTTCGTGGTAGAGGCGGTGCCAGTTCAGGTTCGCCTTGAGACGCAGGAACACGCTGCCGAGCCCGACCGCGGAGCGGTCGATCAGCACGAACTCGCGCGGCGGGCGGACGCCGCCGGTGCGCTTCAGCCCGGCATGCACCCGCTCGGCCACCGAGCGGCCGAACAGCGGGTCGTCGGACTCCTGGATCGGCCGCACCCGGTCCTGAAGCAGCGGCTCGTAGATGAAGCGGGCCCACTCGTTGAGCACGTCCATGGTGTCGCGCGAGATGTCGGTGAAGCCCCAGTTCTGGTAGGCGTGGTAGGCCTGCTCGTCGTCGTTGCGCTCGATCGCCTGCTGCAGGTCGATCACGCCCTGCACGAAGGGCGGCCGGAAGATACGGATGGCGCCGAAGTCGAGCAGGTTCAGGCCCTGGTCGGGACGCACCTGGAAGTTGCCGAGATGTGGGTCGCCGTGGATCACGCCAAAGCGATAGAACGGCAGGTACCACGCCTTGAACAGGGCACGCGCGACGGCGTTGCGGCTGTCGAGGTCGGGATCGGTGTCGAGATAGGACTGCAGCGACATGCCGTCGAGCCAGGTCATGGTCAGCAGCCGCGACGAGGACAGCGCGTCGATCGGCTCGGGGATGCTGATGTCGGTGCGGCCGTCCAGCATCAGGCGGTACAGCCGCAGGTGCGCCGCCTCGCGGCCGTAGTCGAGCTCCTCGCGCAGCCGCTCGGCGAGCTCCTTGTACACCTCGTCGTGCTGGATCGCGTTGTCCATGCGGTGGTACAGCGCCATGGCCACGCGGAGCTGGCGCAGGTCGGCGTCCACGGTGGACACCATGTCGGGATATTGCAGCTTGGCGGCGACCAGGCGGCCATCATGCAGCGTCGCGCGGTGCACCTGGCCCAGGCTCGCCGCGGCGGCGGCCTCTCGCTCGAAGCCGGCATAGCGGGTTTCCCAGTTCGGGCCGAGCTCGGTCGCCATGCGCCGGCGCACGAACGACCAGCCCATCGGCGGCGCGTTCGCCTGCAGGTGCGCCAGCTCGGCGGCATACTCCTCCGGCAGCGCGTCCGGGATGGTGGACAGAAGCTGCGCCACCTTCATCAGCGGGCCCTTCAACCCGCCCAGCACGGCGCGCAGGTCCTCGGCATGCGCGGTCCTGTTGGTGCGAAGCCCGATGCGGGCGCCGGCCAGGCGCGCCGCGATGCCGCCAACCGCGCCGGAGGTGCGCGCCAGCCGGCGCAGCTCGCCGAACACGCTGCCCCCGCGATCGAGGTCCTGTTCTGCCATGGTGCTAGGCCTGCTCCGCTTCCAGCTCGTCGATGAAGCCCGCGATCACGTCCAGGCCCTTGCGCCAGAACGCCGGGTCGGTGGCGTCCAGGCCGAACGGTTCCAGCAGCTCGCGGTGCCGCCTGGTGCCGCCGGCGCGAAGCATGTCGACGTATTTCTGCCGGAAGCCCGGATGCCCGGACTGGAACACGCCGTAAAGCGCGTTCACCAGGCAGTCGCCGAACGCATAGGCGTAGACGTAGAACGGCGAGTGCACGAAGTGCGGCACATAGGCCCAGAACGCGTCGTAGTCGGGGGTGAACTCGAACGCGGGCCCGAGGCTTTCGGCCTGCACCTGCCGCCAGATCTCGCCGATCCGCTCGGGAAGCAGCTCGCCGGTGCGGCGCTCGTCGTGCAGCAGGGTTTCGAAGCGGTAGAACGCGACCTGACGCACCACCGTGTTGAGCATGTCCTCGACCTTGCCGGCCAGCAACCGCCTGCGGCGGGCGGGATCGGTTTCGGCGTCGAGCAGGGCGCGAAAGGTGAGCATCTCGCCGAACACGCTGGCGGTTTCGGCCAGGGTCAGCGGGGTCGAGCCTTGCAGGTAGCCCTGCTCGGCGGCCAGCACCTGGTGGATGCCGTGGCCGAGCTCGTGCGCCAGCGTCATGACGTCGCGGGTGCGGCCGTGGAAGTTCAGGAGGATGTAGGGGTGCGCGGACGGCACGGTGGGATGGGCGAACGCGCCCCCGGCCTTGCCCGGACGGAGGGCCGCGTCGATCCAGGGCCGGTCGAAGAAGCGTCGCGCGATGTCGCCCAGCTCGGGCGCGAAGGCGGCATAGGCGTCGAGCACGTGGCCGCGCGCCTGGTCCCAGCCGACATGAAGATCGTCGTCGGAGGGCAAGGGAGCGTTGCGGTCCCAGTGCTGCAGCTTGTCCAGGCCGAGCCAGCGCGCCTTGAGCGCGTAGTAGCGGTGCGACAGCCGGCCGTAGTCGGCGGACACGGCCGACACCAGCGCGTCCACCACCTCGTCCTCGACCATGTTGCCGCGGTTGCGCGCGCTGCCCGGGCGGGGATAGCGGCGCAGGCCGTCGGAAATCTCCTTGTCCTTGGCCAGCGTGTTGGTGATCAGCGAGAACAAGCGGATGTTTCGGTTGAACACCGCGCCGATCGCGTGCGCGGCGCGCTCCCGCACCGAGCGGTCGCGGTCGGACAAGCGGTTCAGCGCGTCGCCGACGGTGAGCGATCCGCCGTCGATCTCGACGCGCAGGCCGGCCATGGTCTCGTCGAACAGCCGGCTCCAGGCGGAGGCGCCGGTGACCGACTTCTCGTGCAGCACGCGCTCCACCTCCTCCGACAGCTGGTGCGGGCGGAACACGCGCAGGTCGCGCAGGAACGGCTGCCAGCGTGCAAGGACGGGATCGGCCAGCAGCCGCGCCAGCGCCTCGTCGTCGATGGCGTTCAGCTCCAGGGTGAAGAAGATCAGCCGGCTGGAAATCTGCGTCACCCGCTCGTTGACCGACTGGCTGAAGCGGCCGATCGCGGCGTCCTCGGAGTCGCCCGCGAACAACAGGCCCGCATAGGAGCCGGCGCGGCCGAGCAGCTCGTCGATGCGCTCGTACTCGGCGATGGCGGCGGCGAGCGCCGGGGCATCCAGGCGGGCGAGCTGGCCGGCATGGCGTGCGGCGAAGGCTTCCGCCGAGGCGTCCGCTTCGGACAGGTCGCTCGCGAGCTCCGGGCTGTCCTGGCGGTCGTAAAGATCGGACAGGTCCCACACCGGCAGGCCGGACGCGGCAGGAGACGGCGCGGCGGACAGGACGGCGGAGCGGGTGGCAAGGGGCATGGGCGGCGTCATCCTGTTCGACCGGTCGGGGAAATCATCTGTGGTCGTAGGCGCTCGGGTGAAAGGGTGCCAGCCCGGCGGGGACCTGCACCGGTCAGATGCCGAAGTCGGGATCGTGCATGCGCGCGGCCAGCGCCTGACGCAGCGGCGGAAGGTTGCCGAGCCGGAGGGCGGCGTCGCGCAGCAGGCGGGCCGGAAAGTTGTCGCCGGCGGCATACAAACGCATGATCGCCTCGGCACCGGTGAAGAACAGCCGGGTTTCGCGCCGGTGCGCCGCCTCGTAGCGTCGGAGCGCGCCCGGGTCGGCCACGTCCGCGCAGCGTCCGATCGCGGTGCGGATGGCCGTGGCCAGGGCGTGCTGGCCGAGCAGGCCGAAGTTGAACCCGTGCGCGGTGGTGGGATGCATGCCGACGGCGGCGTCGCCCAGCAGGGCGAAGCGCTGCGCCACGAAGCGCGCGGCGTAGGCGGTCACCACAGGCACGGCGTGACGTGCACCCACCGGTCGCATCGAACCAAGGCGGTCGCGGTAGCGGCGGGTGATCTCGTCGCCGAACGCCCGGTCGTCCAGGGCGAGCAGGGCCTCGGCGTCGGGGCGCTGCAGCGTCATCACCGCAGAGGACCGGCCGTGGTTCAACGGCAGCGTCACCAGGGTTCGGCCGTACTCGAACCAGGCGGTCGCGGTTTCCCGGTGCGGCAGCGTGTGCGCGACCGGGCAGACCAGCATCAGCTGGCGGTAGTCGTGCAGCGCCGCCGGGATGCGCTGCTGCTGGCGCAGGCGCGACCGCCTGGTGTCGGCTGCGACCACCAAGCCTGCGGACAGCGCCTGCCCGTCCGACAGCACCGCGCGGGCCGTGCGGCCTTCCGCGCGCATGGCGGTCACGGAACGGCCGGGCAGCAGGGAAATCTCGGCATGGGTGCCGACCACGTCGTGCAGGGCGCGACGCAGCCAATGGTTGGGCACGAAGCGGCCGAGCTGTCCGCCCCCTGCCTCGCCGGCACCGAAATGCATGGCGTAGTGCGACGGGCCGTTCAGCACCCGCATGTGGCGGAGCGGGGCCACAACCTCGTCCGGGATGCGCGCCCAGGCGCCGAGGGTGTCCAGCATGGCGACCGAGCGGTCGGTCAGCGCGATCTCGCGGCCGTCGTCGGCGGGATCGGCGAGCGCCCCGGCCGGTTGCGGGTCGACCAGGGCGATGCGCAGGCCGCAGCCGACCAGCGACCCGGCCAGGGCGAGCCCCACCGGTCCCGCTCCCGCCACCACGATGTCGAAGTCCCGTGCCACCCTGCCCCCGCTGCCGCCGTTCCGTATCTGGTGCGGCGGCAACGGATCGGAAGCATCCTAGTCGTCGACCTCGGTGGACAGCGCCACCTCGTGCTGCCGGTCCAGGGCCGCCAGGCGCTCAGCCAGGGCGGCGCGGACCCGGTGAAAGGCGTCGCGACCCAGCAGCAGGCGACGCGGCGGGTCTGCCCCGTCGGCGCAGGCGATCATGGCGCGGACCATCTTCGCCGGGTCGCCATAGATCGCGAACGATCGTTCCGCGACGGCGCGACGCACCGCGCCGGCCGGGGTGTCGTCGTACACCGCCATCGGCGGCGGGCTGACCAGCCCCTGGCCGAAGCCGGTCCTGGCCGGACCGGGCTCGACCAGGGTGAAGGCGATGTTGAACGGCGCCACCTCCTGCGCCACCGACTCGACGAAGCCCTCCATCGCCCACTTGCTGGCGTGATACAGGCTGAAGTTCGGGTACGCGATCTGGCCGCCTTCGGAGCTGACCTGCAGCACGCGGCCGCCGCCCTGCGCGCGCAGGTGCGGCAGGGCGGCGCGGATCACCGCGATCGAGCCGAGGACGTTGGTGTCGAGCTGGTGCCGGATCTGCGCATCGGTCACCTCCTCCGCCGCGCCGAACAGCCCGTAGGCGGCGTTGCTCACCACCACGTCGATCCGGCCGAGTGCTGCGAAGGCACGGTCCACCGCGTGCCGGACCGCGTCGGTGTCGGTCACGTCGAGCGGCGCCATCCACAGGCGGTCGCCGTGCCGGGTCTTCAGCGCGTCGAGACGGCCCGGCTGGCGCAGCGTGGCAGCGACGCGGTCGCCGCGGGCCAGCAGCGTTTCGGTCATGATCCGGCCGAGGCCGGAAGAGGTGCCGGTGATGAACCAGGTCCTGGACATGAGGGAGCCTTCGATCCGGACGCCGCCTGCCGACATCCTCCGGAACAACAGCTTGGCGCCGGCATTGCTGTTCTTAACCGGCGGAAAGTTGCACGCCTTGATGATGAACACCCATGAATGAGCGACCAGGCCTGTCCGAGTTGAGCGCCCTGGCGGCGGTCGCGGCGCATCGCAGCTTCCGCAAGGCCGCCGACGAGCTGCACCTGTCGCCGTCCTCGCTCAGCCACATGATCCGGGCGCTGGAAGTTCGGGTCGGGGTGCGCCTGCTGCACCGGACCACGCGCAGCGTGTCGGCGACCGAGGCCGGGCAGCGCCTGGTAGCGCGGCTGCAGCCGGTGCTGCGCGACCTCGACCTGGCGCTGGAGGAGGTCGACCGGTTCCGCAGCCGGCCGAGCGGGACCCTGCGGATCAACAGCGCCGAGGGTCCGGCGCGGCTGCTCCTGGCGACGGTGGTGCCGCGCTTCGTGGCCAGGCACCCGGAGATGTCGCTCGACCTGGTCACCGAAGGCCGGCTGGTCGACATCGTGGCCGAAGGCTTCGACGCCGGGATCAGGCTGGGCGAGGCAGTGCCGCAGGACATGGTGGCGGTGCGCTTCGGCGGCACGGTCCGCTTCGTGGCGGTCGCCTCGCCCGGCTACCTCCTCGGCCGAAACGCGCCACAAACGCCGGACGACCTGGCCCGGCACGCCTGCATCCGGTTCCGGCTGCGCAGCGGCAGGCTGTTCCGCTGGGAGTTCGCGCAGCACGGCCAGGAGCTGACGATCGAGGTCCCGGGGCCGCTGATCCTGGACCACGTGGAGCTGATGGCGGAAGCGGCGGAAGCCGGGCTAGGGATCGCCTACGTGCCGGAGCACACCGCACAACCGTTCCTCGCCGCAGGCCGGCTGGTCACGGTGCTGGACGACTGGTGCCCGCGCATCCCCGGGCTGTTCCTTTATTATCCCGGCCACCGCCAGGTGCCGCCTGGGCTGCGCGCCTTCATCGACGTGCTGAAGGAGGTCGATGGCCGCCCGGGCTGAGTTCCGGATGCGGGGTGCACAGGACGTGCCGATCGGACTACATGCCGCCGACCAGCCGGTTCAGCGCGACGCGCGTCAGCCCGGGCAGGATCGGGAGAACGCGCGAGATGGAGCATCGGGGCGGATGCCAGTGCGGCCGGATCCGCCTCCGTGCCGAGGAACCGACAAGCCTGTCGAGCATCTGCTACTGCCGCATGTGCCAGCCGGCATCCGGCGGACCATTCATGGCTTCCGCAAGGACTGCGACACCCCGCTGACCTACCGGCAGGTCGACGGCCCGAACATCAGCATCACGCTGAACAGCCTGGATGATCCGGACCAGGCGCCGCCGTCCGTGGCTCTTGTGACAAAACGCAGGCCCGGATGGCTCGACCGCCTCGGCAGCCTGCCGCCCGACGATTGAAACCTGACGACGTCACCCGGTTCCGTGAGCAGGCAGGCGTCCCGGCCCGCTGCCCGGCAAAGGCATCCGGACCCGTCGGGCTGCACTGTCCGGCAGGCGATCCGCGACCGGACGCTGAAGTCCGGGAACGGTTGCCGGCACGGTCAGGACAGCAGCAGCACGTCCTCCCGTGGCTTGTGCTGCTTGGCCTTGTAACCGGGCTCGACGTGGATGCTGATCACCGCCTGGCCGACCCGGGACCGGATCGCGATCTCGATGCGGTCGCAGATGCCGTGCGCCGCTTCCACCGTCATCTCGCTCGGCACCACCAGGTGGAACTCCACAAAGGTCATGCGGCCGGCGGCGCGCAGGCGCACGTCGTGCGCCTCGATGGCGCCGCCGCCGCCTTCCGCGATGGCGTCGCGCAGCACGGACAGGTCCTGGAGGTCCGGCACCTCGTCCATCAGCCCGCCGACGGAGGAACGCAGCACGCCGTAGCCGGCGCGCAGGATGTTGAGCGCCACCAGCGCCGCCACCGCCGGGTCGAGCCAGCCGAGGCCGGTCAGCGGCACCAGCGCGAAGCCCGACAGCACCGCCCCGGTGGTCCACACGTCGGTCATCACGTGCCGGCCGCCGGCGAGCAGCGCCGGCGAGCGGACGCGGCGGCCTTCCCGGAGCAGCACCAGCGCCCACAGGAGGTTGACCCCGCCACCGGCGGCGTTGACGGCGATGCCGAGCCAGGGCGCCCGGACAGCCGGCGGATGGTCCAGCCCCTGCCAGGCGGCGCCGCCGATCATGAAGGCGGTGGCGAGCACCAGCGCGCCCTCGACGATGGCGCTGAAGTACTCGGCCTTGTAGTGGCCGTAGCGGTGGTTGGCGTCGGCGGGGCGGGCGCTGTACCACAGGGCGAACACGGCAGCGCCGGCGGTGGCGACGTTGATCACGGTTTCCAGCGCGTCGGAATACAGCGCCACGCTGCCGGTGACGCGGTAGGCGGCGGCCTTGATCGCCAGCACCAGCAGGCTGATGGCCAGGCTGGCCCAGGCGATCCCGAGCGTCCGGTTCATCGGCCCCTCCTGGCGCCCGTTCCTGCCCGCATGCACCATGATCCGCTCGCTGACCGCAAGCATCCCGGCCTGGGGGCACCGACGGCGCGACAAACGAGTGTTGCGCCGAGGCCACGCCGGGGGAAGACGGGGAGGACGAAACGATGGCGGTTGCCGCCTGCCTGAACTGCGGCGCCGAGCTGGCCGGACCGTTCTGCCACGGCTGCGGCCAGCGGGGCGAGGTGCACCGCTCGGTGCTGCACCTGGGTGCCGAACTCCTGGAAACCGTCACCCATGCGGACAGCCGGTTCTGGCGCACCATGCGCCGGCTGGCGCTCGACCCGGCAAGGCTGAGCCGGGACTACATCGAGGGCAGGCGCGCCCGCGAGATCCCGCCGCTCAGGCTGTTCTTCGTCACCCTGTTCCTGGTGTTCGGCATCGGCTCGCTGACCACCGGCCGGTTCGAGATGCGGCTGGACGCGGCGCAGCACGGGGAACTCGCCCGCGCCGTGGACGGGCTGCGGATCGACGGCCATTCGCAGGCGACGCGATGGCTGCGGGAGCGCCTGCACCGGGCGGTGGACCGTCCGGACGAGGTGCTGGCGGTGATCCGCGACTGGTCGGAGCGCTTCACCGTGCTGCTCCTGCCCGTCGCCGGCCTGATGCTGTGGCTGCTGCACCTGCCGCAGCGGCGGTACTCGCTGTTCGACCACATGATCGTCTCGATCCATTCGCTGTGCTTCGCGAGCCTGGTGCTGATGACGCTGTTCCTCGCCGACACGGTGGCGGGCGCCGCGTCGGGGTGGATCCTGCTGCTCCTGCCGGTGCACCTGTTCGCCCACCTGCGCGGCGTGTACCGCACGAGCGTCGCCGGCACCCTGCTGCGCATGACAATGCTCGGAACGGCAACGGTGGTGGCGGTGGCGGCGCTGCTGGTGGCGCTCGCGGCCCTGGGGCTGGAGCTGGGCGCGCGCGGCTGAACCCGCGTCGCCGCGCGTCAGCGCCGGTCGCGGAACACCACCGGCCAGT
>CAXTMS010000004.1:0-19336 GCA_964245345.1 uncultured Acetobacteraceae bacterium
GGGGGGGCCGGGGTGGGGGGGGCCAGCATCAACCTGTTCACCGAGGTGGGTCTGGTCACGCTGATGGGGCTAATTTCCAAGCACGGCATCCTGATCGTGGAGGTGGCCAAGGAAAGCCAGGCGATGGGCTTGTCCAAGCGCGAGGCGATCGAGCGCGCCTGCGCGCTCCGGCTGCGGCCGATCCTGATGACCACCGCCGCCATGGTGCTGGGCGTGATGCCGCTGGTGTTCGCCACCGGCGCCGGGGCGGCGTCGCGCTTCGTGATGGGGCTGGTGATCGCCTCGGGGCTGTCGATCGGCACCCTGTTCACCTTGTTCGTGCTGCCCGCCGTCTACATGCTGCTGGCGTCCGACCGCCTAGCCGCCGCGAAGCGGCATCTGGCCGCCACGGCCTGAACGCCGTCACGAGCCGATCTGCATCTCGGTCCGTTCGGGGCTTCCGGCCGGCCGGGACAGCCTCAGCAGCGCCTCGATCCGGCTGGTGAGCCGCTCCATCGTGAACGGCTTGGTCAGCACCTGCATGCCCGGAGGCAGGTTGCCCTGGCCCAGCACCGTGCTTTCGGCGTAGCCGGTGATGAACAGCACGTTGAGGCCGGGCCGGAGCAGCCGGGCCGCTTCGGCGAGCTGGCGCCCGTTCATGCCGTTCGGCAGACCGACATCGCTCACCAGCAGGTCGATCCGGGCGTTCGACTGCAGCAGCGCCAGCCCCGTCGCCGCATCCTCCGCTTCCAGGGTGCGGTAGCCGAGCTCTTCCAGCACCTCGACCGCGATGGTCCTGATCGCATGCTCGTCGTCCACCACCAGCACCGTCTCGCCGTGGGTAGCCGTCCCGGGGTGTGCGACCGGCGCCGGCAGCGACGCCTCCGCCGGCAGGTTCTGGTGGCGCGGCAGGTAGAGGCTGATCGCGGTTCCCTCGTCCGGAACGGACACGATCTGCACGTGGCCGCCGGACTGCCGCACGAAGCCATAGGTCATGGACAGGCCGAGCCCGGTGCCCTGGCCGATCGGCTTGGTGGTGAAGAACGGGTCGAAGGCGCGCGCCATCACGTCGGGCGTCATGCCGGTGCCGGTATCGGTCACGCGCAGGCGGACGTGGCAGCCGGGCGGCAGGTCCCCGGACGGGTCCACCAGAGCCGACGACTCCGCCGCTGCCGACGTGATGGTCTCGACCACGACGTTGCCGACCGAGATCAGGAGCCGTCCGCCGGCCGGCATGGCGTCGCGGGCATTGATGCACAGGTTGAGCAGCGCGTTCTCGAGCTGGTTGGCGTCGACCAGGGCGGTCCACAGGCCGGCCTCCGCCGTCACCTCGATCGCGATCTCCGGCCCGACGGTGCGACGGATCAGCTCCTCCATGCCGGCCACGACGCGCCCGATGTCGGTCGGGCACGGATCAAGCGTCTGCCGCCGCGAAAACGCCAGCAGGCGGTGCGTCAGCGCGGCGGCGCGGTCCGCGGCCGCCTGGGCGATGTCGAGGTAGCGGTCGAGCTCGCCGATCCTGTTCTGCGCAATCCGCGTACGCACCAGCTCCAGGCTGCCGGTGATGCCGGTGAGCAGGTTGTTGAAGTCATGCGCCAGGCCGCCGGTAAGCTGGCCCACCGCTTCCATCTTCTGGCTTTGCCGTAGCTGCTCCTCGCGCTTCTCGGCGTCGGTCACGTCGCGCAGGCTGGCCGCGATCAGCCGATCCCCGTCCGGTCCGGCCGGCACCGGCGCCAGGATCACGTCGAGCAGCCTGGGCTGGCCCGCGATCTCGCGCCGGGTGGTGGTGCGATAGGGACGGCCCGACTTCAGGCACTGGGCGATCTGCGTCGGCATCCCGACCACGGGATCGACCGGGAACAGCGTGTCCAGCGTGATGTCGAGGAGGTCGCGCGTGCCCAGGTGGTACATCGCGCGGAGCGACGGGCTGATGGATTCGACCACGAACCGGTCATCCGGCGTGACGCGGAGCAGCAACAGGCCTTCGGGCGCGTTGTCGAAGTAGGTGCGCAGCCGTGCCTCGCTCAGCGCCAGGCTCGCGGTGCGCTCGCGCACGCGCTGCTCGAGCTCCTCGGTCAGCCGGACCTGGGCCGCGACCGCGGCGCCGCGTCGGCTTTCCAGGTCGTCCAGCACGCTGCCGTCGCGCAGGATGCGCACCGCCAGGGCCACCACGGTGCTGGCCACCACGATCGCCATCGCCAGCCCGGTGCTGAGCAGCCCCTGCCGCACCCCGCGCAGCGCCAGCAGCCCGATCCCGAACGGCACCAGGACCACCAGGAGCAGCTGGACGCGCGAGTTGCGCGCGCCCGGCTGCCCGGACGTGATCACCGCCGCCAAGCCCTGTTTCGGCTCGGTGGCGAGGCAGCCCAGGAACAGCAGGAACAAGCAAAGCGCCGTGTGCGGCGCCATGGTGCGGTACACCATGAGCGCCCGCAGCTCCTGCACGCCGTAGACGTGGCCGAGCACGGGCAGGCCTGCGATCAGCACCCCGGCCAAGGCGCAGCCGTCGCCGATCCGCCGGCTCCGCAATCCCTTCAGGTCCGACAACAACAGCGACGCGCCAAGCAGGGTGAGGCAGAAGACGCTGGTGGGAGCGATCCGGCCGGCATGGCTGCGTCCGATCGTCGCGTGGTTCGGCAGGAACGACCTGAACACGTCGTGTCCCGCCACCGCGTGATCGACCACGAGCAGCAGCCCGGTCGCCAGCAGCAGGACGGCGCAGGCCCGCGACGCCAGGCGGAAGCCGGCCGGGGCGGAGCCGAGGTTGCGCAGGCCGAGCGCAAGGCCGCCCAGGATGATCCCGGCTGCGGAGCGCGGCGACATGCCGGTCGGGCTGGGCGCGATCGCCGGCAGGACCGGGTGGCTGGACATCCAGCCGGCCGTGATCGACACGCCAAGCAGGATGCACAGGACGCTGGCCAGGCGCGCGAACAGGCGGAACGCGAACAGCATGCGGAGTCGACGCGATCCTGTTGGGCGAAGGGAGACTGCCAGACCGTTATTTTTGCGTAAACCAAGCGGGCTCGCAAGAGCCTGAAGATGTAGATCCTGTTGACCCGCTAGGCACGTCCTCGGAACGTGCCAGCCGCCGGCATCCGGCTTCGACTCCCCGCTCGAGCGCAAGCGCACCGGCCACCGAGAAGGGCAGAACCAGCATCAGGTTGTAGCGGACCTGGTTGACCGCGATTGCCGCGTTGAGACCGAGCATGAACCAGCCCGGCAGGCACAGCAGAAGGAAGCGACGTGCCGCAGAACCGCGGTGGCGAAGCGCTCCAACCGTGATCCAGGCGCACACCGGCGCCAGCACGAAGCCCCACCAGTGGTCGATATACACCCCGCGCAACGCCAGCGGGATCGTCACCAGGGCGTGCCAGCCCAGCTGCCGAACCGGATCGTGCAGCAGGAACTCGTGCAGCAGGAACGACATGTGGTGGTTCCAGCCGCCTGACTGCGCCAGCGTGCGGGCCAGCATCGGGCCGATGCCGATCGCATAGAAGCTGTCGGGATGGTCGTCCCAGCCGAACCGGTCGCAGGCGTGGCGGCCGGCGAGCATCGCGCCGAGCCCGTTGCCGTCCGGCAGCCAGCACACGAAGCTCATGCCGTACTCGTGCCGGTTCATGGAGTCGAACGACAGCCGCTGCACCAGGGTGTGCGACGGATAGCCGAAGGTCAGCGCCGGGCGGCCGAGCACGACGGCGTTGCGCAGGATCCAGGGCAGCACGACGCAGCCGAGCCCGGCCGCGAAGCCGGCGAGCGCCCGCGCCCCGTTGCGCCCGGGTGCCGCCAGGAGGCCGATGAACCCCGCCGCCAGCACCGCCGCCGCCAGCACCGCGAACGCCGGACGCGACAGCACCGCCAGCCCCAGAAGGAGGCCGGACCCGAACAGCCAGGCCGGTTCGGGACGCCACGCCGCCTGGTTCGCCGGCACGGCGCGAAGCGCCAGCGCCTGCGATCCGACAGCCAGGAACAGGCTGACGATCTCCGTCATCAGGTAGTCGACGGAGGACAGCAGCAGGGGTGCGGTCATGAGCGCCAGCCCGAGAGCCAGGATGCCGGTGCGCGGACGTCCCGAGCAGCGCCCCCCGCACCAGCACAGCATCCCCATGGTCGCCACCAGCAGGAGGAACTGCAGCCACCGCATCGACGGGGCGTTCCGGGTGCAGGAGGCTCCCCGTCCGCCATGCGCCACCAGGCAGTCCATGCCGTGGCGCAGCGACGGGTCGATGTCCGCCGCTGCCGCCAGCAGGGCCGGATACACCGGGGTGAAGCGCATGCCGGGCGGCCGGAGCGTGGCCGCGTCGCCGCCGGCGAAGCGGTAGCCGTCGGTGTAGCGGCCGTGATGCAGCAGGTCGAAGGCGATGCCGAGGTAGAACGGCTGGTCGTAGGCCTGCAGCGGCTGCACCCGGCTGCGCGTCCACACGCCGCCCAGGACGACGAGGATCGGCAGAACCACGAGCAGGCCGGGGCGGAACCTCACGCGCACGCTCATACGGTCGGGCCGCCTCCTCGGTCCAGCGCGACCCTGGCAGCCGGACCGGCGCCGTGGAAGAATGCATCATCGGATCGCGCGGAGACGGGCATGGTGGCGCGACGCTTGGGCCAGGACGAGCAGCGCCTGTGGCTCGACGTCATGCACGAGGTGCGGCCGTTGAAGGGCCGCCTTCCGGACCCGAAGCCGTCGCCGCCAACCGCCGCGGCCGCGGAGCCGAACGGGCCCGCAGCTTTGCTCCCGACCGCCGCCACGGTTCCTCCGCCGCGCTTGCACCCGGTCCGGCCGCCGGTGCAGATCGGCGTCCGCCACGGTGGGCTGGACGACACAAGCTGGCGCGCCCTGTCCAACGGCAAGCTGCGGCCGCAGCGCCGGCTCGACCTCCATGGCCAGGCGGCGCAGCCGGCGTTCCGCATGCTGCACGCCTTTCTGCTCCGCGCGCAGGCGGAGCGGCTGCGCTGCGTCGAGATCATCACCGGGGCCGGCTCCGGGCCGGACGGCGGCATCCTGCGACGCGAGCTGCCGCACTGGCTGGACAGGGGCGACCTGCGGCCGCTGGTGCTGGCGGCGGTGCATCCGCACGCGCGCAACGTCGGCTCTGTCCGCCTGCTGCTGCGGCGGCGCCACGGATGAGCGGCGGCAGCGGGGGCACCCTGCGCCTTGTGCTGGGCGACCAGCTGTCCGACCGGCTTCCCGCCCTGGACGGGCTCGATCCGGTCCGCGACGTGGTGCTGATGGCCGAGGTGCGGGACGAGTGCACCTATGTGCGCCACCACAAGAAGAAGATCGTGCTGGTGCTGTCCGGCATGCGCCACTTCGCGGCACGGCTGCGCCATCGCGGCGTGCGCGTCGCGTACACCGCGCTGGACGATCCCGACAACACCCACAGCCTGCGCGGCGAGGTGCTTCGCGCCGTCGCCGCGCATCGCCCCGACCGGGTGGTGGTCACGGCGCCAGGGGAATGGCGCCTGATGGAGGAAATGTCCGGCTGGCAGGAACGCTGCGGCATCCCGGTCGAGATCCTCGACGACGACCGCTACCTGTGCGGGCTGCGCCAGTTCCGGCACTGGGCCGAGGGCCAGTCGGCGCCGCGCATGGAGTTCTTCTACCGCGCGATGCGCCGCCGCTACCGCCTGCTGATGGAGGACGACGTCCCGGCCGGCGGACGCTGGAACTACGACAAGGAGAACCGCAAGCGCATGCCGCCCGGGGTCAGGCCGCCCAAGGCGCCGCGCTTCCCGCCGGACCCCGTCACCGAGGCGGTGATCGCGCTGGTGTCCGACTGGTTCGGCGATCATTTCGGCGACGTGAAGGACTTCTCCCTTCCGGTGACCACGGAACAGGCGGCGCTGGCGCTGGACCATTTCCTGGGCGAGCGGCTCGACGCGTTCGGCGACTGGCAGGACTTCATGCGCGCCGGCGACCCGGTGCTGTTCCACGCGCTGGTGTCGACCTCGCTCAACCTCGGCCTGCTCGACCCGCTGGGGGTATGCCGCGCCGCCGAGCGGGCCTGGCGCGAAGGCCTGGCGCCGCTGAACGCGGTGGAAGGCTTCGTCCGCCAGGTGCTCGGCTGGCGCGAGTACGTGCGCGGCATGTACTGGCTGCACATGCCGGGCTACCGCCAACGCAACGCCCTGGACGCCACCCGTCCGCTGCCGCCCTTCTTCTGGTCCGGCGAGACGCGCATGAACTGCCTGGCCCACGTGGTGGCCGACACCCGGCGCAACGCCTACGCCCACCACATCCAGCGCCTGATGATCACCGGCAACTTCGCCCTGCTGGCCGGCCTCGATCCGGACGGGGTCGATGAATGGTTTCTCGTGGTTTATGCCGACGCCTACGAGTGGGTGGAAATGCCCAACGTGCGCGGCATGGCCTTGTTCGCCGATAACGGCATCATGGGCTCCAAGCCGTATGCCGCGTCCGGCGCCTATATCAACCGGATGAGCGATTATTGCCGCGGCTGCGCCTACGACCCGCGAACCACGGTGGGCGAGGGCGCCTGCCCGTTCAACGCGCTGTACTGGGACTTCATGGACCGCAACGCGTCCCGCCTCGGCGGCAACAGCCGGATGGCGATGCCGCTGCGCGCGCTGGAGCGGATGGAGCCGGCGAAGCGCGCGGCGATCCGGACCCAGGCGGCGTCGTTCCTCGGGGCGATGGACCGCGGCGCGTTGGTGTGAACGATGTTCACGAATTCGCGGGCGTCGCCAGCCAGCGATGCACCGCGTCGCGCACGAACGCCTCGTCCGCCGCGTTCCGGCTCGGGCTGCCGGCGCCGTGGCCCCAGACCGACGGGATCGGGTGCAGCTCGGCGTGGCGCAGCAGCGTCAGCTCGGCCTCGTTGTCGGCGACGCGGAAGTAAAGGTCGGTGCTGCCGGGGAGAAGCAGGACGCGCGCCTCGATCGCCGCCAGCGCGCGGTGCAGGTCGGAACCGTAAAGCGCGTTGGCGCTGATGTCGGATGCCTCCCAGCAACGGGCCTGGGCGTAAAGGTCGGCGGCGCGGCAGCGCAGGAAGCCGGGCGCCCATTCGCGGTCGAGGTAGTCGTCGAGGTCGCTGGCAGAAGCGAGGTGCCACCCGTCGCGATACCAGTCCTGGCTCTTGGCCCAGCCGGCGTAGACGCGTGCGAACGCCTGCAGCGACGCGACCGGTTCGGCATCGAACCAACCGTTGCCGCGATGCTCCGGCGCCGCTTCCAGGATCGCCAGCAGGCCGCGCAGGAACACCTGGTTGTGCACGGCGGTCCTGGCGCTGCCGCACACCACGACCGCGCGCTCGACCGCGTCCGGATACAGCGCCGCCCAGTGGTAGGCCTGCTGCGCGCCCATGGAGAAGCCGTACGCGCAGGCGATGCGGTCGATGCCGAACACGTCGCGCAGAAGCGCCCGCTGCGCCCGGACGTTGTCCGCGACGGTGACCAGTGCTGGATAGTCGTCGCGGTTGGACGGGCTGGACGACAGGCCGTTGCCGAACATGTTCGGCGTGACGACGAACCATTGCGTCGGGTCGAGGATGCCGTCCGGCCGGATCAGCCATTCCTGGTCGTCGTGCGTGGCGCTGTAGCTGGTGGGGTAGACGATCACGTTGTTCCGCGCCGGCGACAGCGTGCCGTAGCTTTTCCAGGCGAGCCGGGCGTCCCGCAGCACCGCGCCGGACTGCAGCGGCAGGTCGCCGGGCGAGAAGATGCCCGTTGCGGTGGTCCAGGACATGATGCCGTTCCTTCCCGATGCTCCGGCTTGATCGGGATGGAACCCGCGCCTCGACCCGCAGCCTTAGTCGTGCACCGCCACGGTCGCCACGCCGGCGGCGATGAGGACGCTGCCGCTGGCGCGCTTGGCCCAACGCTGCGTGTTCGGTCGGCGGAGCAGGCGCGACGCCCTGCTGGCGAGAAGCGCGTAGATCGTGTCGGTGCAGCCGGTCGCCGCGGCGAACGTCGCCACCAGGATGCTGGCCTGCAGGAGGTAGTTGCCGTCGGCGCTGATGAATTGCGGCACGAAGGCGACGAAGAACACGATCGTCTTCGGGTGGAAGAAGCCGATGGCGGCGCTGCTGGCGAAGGCCGTGCGAGGCGAGCGCCGCGTTCCCGTGGCGGTTTGATCCGGCGACGCCCTTCGGCTGCCGGCAAGCGCAAGCAGGCCCAGGACGATCAGGTAGAGCGCGCCTGCCCACTTCAGGAGGCTGAAGGCCAGCGCGGACGCGGCAAGCAGCGCACCGACCCCTGCCAGCGACAGGATCGTCGCCATGATGTTCCCGACCATCAGGCCCGCCACCGACGCCAGGGCGGTGCCGCGACCGGAACCCAGGGCGACGCCGACGATGTTCATCACCCCCGGCCCTGGGATCAAGCCGATAAACAGCGAGGCGAGGAGGAAGGCGGTCCAAAGATGCGGGCTCATGCGGTGCTCCTGCTTGGCGTGATAGTACCACATGCGAGGCCGCCGCAACCGATCGGTCATCGCCACAGCACCGCCGGGGGCCCGCGATCGCGCCGTTCCCAGCCTTCCCGTTCCAGCTCGGGGATGTCGTCGGCACGGTCGGGCCAGCCGATGCAGGCATAGGCGACGAACTGCCAGGACGGCGACACGTCGAGGATGCGGACGACCTCCGCCGGACGCAGGATCGACACCCAGCCGAGCCCGATCCCTTCCGCCCGCGCCGCCAGCCAAAGCGTGTGCAACGCCATGGCTGCCGAATAGGCGGTGGTTTCCGGCATGGTGTGCCGTCCGAGGCCGGCGCCCTGCGAGGGATCCGCATCGGCAAACAGCGCCAGGTGGCATGGCGCCTGGTCAAGGCCGGCGAGCTTGAGGGCCGCGTAGCGTGCGGCGGTCGGATTGGGCAGCGCCGACTGCGCCAGGCGGTTGCAGTGCTCGAACTCCAGGCGGATCGCGGCACGGCATGCCGGGCTGTCGACGCGCACGAAGCGCCACGGCTCGCTCAGGCCCACCGAGGGCGCGAGGCAGGCGGTGCGAAGCAGCCGGTCCAGCACCGGCTCGGGAACCGGATCCGGCCGGAAGCGGCGCACGTCGCGGCGCCAGCGGAACAGCATGGCCAGCTGGTCCCGGAACGCCGGGTCGAACACCGGGCCCTCGCTCACGCCGGGAACCCGTCGAGCGACCAGGCCAGCACCGCAAACAGCGCCGCCCCCTGGATCGCGCAGGCGCGGAGGTAGAGCGCCAGCGCCCGGCGCAGTTCCGGCGGCCCCGCCTCGACCGGTCCCCGGCCGAGCCAGGGGTCCGCGACCACGTGCCCGGCGTAAACCCGAGGACCCGCCAGGCGCAGGCCCAGCGCGCCCGCCATCGCCGCTTCCGGCCAGCCGGCGTTCGGGGAGCGGTGGCGGCCCGCGTCGCGCCAGGCGGCACCGGCGGCGCGGCCCGCGTTCGTGCTCCGGGCCGGCACCGCCGCGAGCACCAGCCAGAACGCCGCCATCCGCGACGCCGGCAGGTTCAGCAGGTCGTCGAGCCGCGCGGACGCCCAGCCGAACCACCGGTAGCGCTGCGACAGGTGGCCGATCATGCTGTCGGCGGTGTTGACCGCCTTGTAGAACACGATCCCCGGCAGCCCGAACGCGGCGCACCACAGCAACGGCGCCACCACGCCGTCGGAAAAGTTCTCCGCCAGGCTCTCGATCGCCGCCCGCGTCACCCCGGCGGCGTCCAGCGTGTCCGGATCGCGGCCGACGATTCGCGACACCGCGGTCCTGCCGCCGGCGAGGCCATTCTGCTCCAGCCCGTGCTGCACCGCGCGGACGTGCTGCCACAGCGATCGCTGCGCCACCAGGGTGCCCGCCGACAACGCCAGCAGCCCCAGCATGACGGGACGGGGCAGCAGGAGGACGGCCGCGCGCTGGAACCCGCACGCCACCAGGGTCGGCACCCCGGCCAGGAGCAGCAGCGCCAGCACGCCGTTGTTGCGGCGTCGTGGTCCGGACAGGGAGTCGCGGTTGAGCAGCCGGTCCAGCCGGGCGATACCGGCGCCGATCCAGCTGACCGGATGGCCCACGACGCGGAACAGCCGGTCCGGGTAGCCGAACAGGGCGTCCGTCGCCAGGGCGCCGGCGGCGACGATAAGGGTGTCCGCGATGACGACGAGCCTCCAGAACCTCCAGCCGGGCTGTAGCACGGGCGCCGGCGCCGGATCAGCCTTGCCGACGCTGCACGGCGGCAGGGTGCGTGCGGCGCGGGCGCTGTTTCCGGAAGCGCCGGAGCCGTTCGTCGACCTGTCCACCGGGATCAACCCGCACCCGTACCGGATGCCGGCGCTCCTGCCGCACGCGTTCACCCGGCTGCCTGAGCCGGAGGACGAGGCGGAGCTGTGCCGGGTGGCCGCCGCGGCCTATGGCGTTCCTCCGTCGGCCCGGGTCGTGGCCGCGCCCGGCTCGCAGATCCTGATCTCCCTGCTGCCTGCCGTGCTCGGCCAAGCGGAGGCGGTGGTGCTGGGACCGACCTATGGCGAGCACGCGTCGTCCTGGGCCGCGTCGGGTGCTTCCGTGTTGGACGTGACGGACGCCGATGCCCTGGCTGCAAGGGCCGGGCCTGGCGTCGCGCTGGTGCTGTGCAACCCGAACAACCCGGATGGGCGGCGCCTGCCGCTGCAACACCTGGCCGGACTGGCGTCGCGCTGTGCCGAGCGGGGCGGGACGCTGGTGGTGGACGAGGCGTTCGCCGATCTCGAACCGGACGTGCCGCAGGCGGCGGCGCTGCTGCCGTCGCCAGGCCTGGTCGTGCTGCGCTCGTTCGGCAAAAGCTACGGGCTGGCCGGGGTCAGGCTCGGCTTCCTGATCGCAGACCCGCCGATGGCGGAACGGATGCGGACGCTGCTCGGGCCGTGGGCGGTCGGCGGGGTAGCGATCGCCATCGGACGGCGAGCCCTCGCGGACCCGGCCTGGCGCGACCGGACGAGCACAGCGCTGCAGGCCGAGGCCGACCGGCTGGACCGCGTGCTGACGGAGGCGGGCCTGGTGGTCGAGGGCGGGACGCGGTTGTTCCGGCTGGCGACGTGCCGGGACGCCGCGCTCCTGTTCCGGCGCCTGGGGTGCAGCGGGCTGCTGGTGCGACGCTTCGAAGCGCAGCCGACCCGCCTCCGCTTCGGCCTGCCGCCGGACGAGGCCGCGTGGGCGCGCCTGCGTGCGGCGCTCGGCGTCCGCTGATCAGGCGGAACCGCGACGCGGTTGCAGCAGACGCTCGGCCGCGGCACCGAAGCTGAAGCCGAGGCTCGACCACAGCACCGCCTGCATGCCGAGCGACGCGATCCGGAACCGCCACAGCACCACCGCCGGGAACCGCGCCGGCACCTCGTCGACGTTTGGCATCACCGCATGGGCGGCGGCGACCACCGCGACAAACGTCACGATCCCCAGCAGCGCGCCGTTCCAGGTGCCAAGGCGGTCGGCGGCGCGCCGGCCCGCCAGCACCGCCAGCACCGCTGCGCACAGCGACACCAGGATGGCCTCGAAGTACAACGCCGTGCGCAGGCCGATGGTCGCCGGTGCGCCGACGGAAGGCGGGTTAGGGGGATACTTGAGCATCGGCACCAGCGCCACGACCAAGAACGCCGCCAGCGCCAGCCAGGCCGCCAGCGGACGGGCGGCGATGCGGCCGACGCGGCCGAACAGGGTTGCGAACAGGATCGCGAACAGCCCGCCATAGGCGGCGCCGTAGGCGAGGCCGGCGGTCAACAGGCCCACGCCCCGCTGCACCGCCCGGCTGACGATCTCCGGCTCCGGCGCGAGGCCGGCCGCCTGGTCCATCGCCCGCTCGAAGGCGATGGCGTGCGCCACCTGCGGCTCGCCGAACAGCTCGGCGAACGCGACCATCAGGCAGGCCGAGGCGACGCCCAGCAGCATGCCGCGCGCGAGCAGGCGTCCGACCATGATCCGCGCCCGGCTAGTGGCAGGGGAAGCCGAGCAGGTGCCGCCCGTCATGGACGAACTCGTGCACGCCGTGGCCGGCGACCAGCGCCGTGGCGCCCTGTTCCGCACCCACGAAGTAGAGCAGAAGCAGCGCCAGCACGATCACGAACGCCGCCCACGGCGCCAGCTCGCGCAGCGGCAACGGCCGCACGGGCTCCGTCAGCGATAGGGCAGGCAAGGCAGGAGAACGAATGGTCATGGAAGCAGTCTCCGCGGGAAGGGCGCGTCCCGTGTGCGATGATGAACAAGAGCGGCGGAGGTCTGACTTCCATGTCCCCGATCCGGAGCATGGTCACAGTGGCGCGACCGTGCCGGCGTTTCACCGGCTTCCCCGCAGCGCGATGCGAACGGTAGCGCCGCCGCCGGATCGCGGTCAAACCGCCGCGCGGCGGCCGGCACGGGTGCCGTGCTTCTGACCTGCCTGTCGCATCCGGCGACGCCGTCCATGCGGCAAGGCCGGTTCGTGCCCGACGACGAGACCCTCGACGCGCCGGCACGGGCCGCCCTCGACGTCCTCGGCCGCGAACGCTTCGCCAAGGCCGGTCACGTCCTGACCAGCCCGCTGCCGCGCGCGGTCGAGACCGCGGCGCGCCTCGGACTGGCCGCCACACCGGAGCCGGCGATCCGGGACGCAGGGGCAGGACGCTGGGCCGGGCTGCGCCTGGACCAGCTCGATCCGCTGCTGGCGGAGCAATGGCTGTTGAACGCCGCCGCGGCGCCGCCGGACGGGGAAAGCGAGGCGGCACTCGGGCTGCGTGTCGCGACCTGGCTCACCGAGGTGTCTCGGCTCAAACACGACGTGCTTGCGGTGACGCATCCTGCGGTGGTGCGGGCGGTGCTGGTCGCGGCACTTGGCCTGTCGGCCACGGCCGGACGGCGCCTCGACGTCGGTCCTCTTACCCTGGCGCAGCTGTCCTGGCGCCGGGGATGGCGGTTGCGAAGCTTCGGCCTGCCGGCCGCTGCCATCGGGTGAGCCGGCCTGGACCGGCGCCTGCCGGGACTGGGCCTATGGCGCGACGAGCCGGCACCCGCGCCTGACCGGAACGCGGTTCATCCGGTTGTTCCTGCGGGAAATCCCTGTTCCGCCGAGGCCCGCCGGTCGTCAACCACCGTGCGGCTTCGGCGTATCCTCCCCGGGGTTGACGTTGGTCCCCGGCTTGACCGGGGCGTCCGGTGCCGGCGCCACCTGTTCCCGCGCCTGGTTGCGGAAGGTGCGCAGGTGCTGATAGGGCAGCACCTTCTGCCGCACCGCCGGCGCGGGCTGCTCCGGGCTGGTGTTGACCGCGCTGTCCTTCTGCGTGCTGGTGTGGCCGGTCACCCTTTGACCCGAGGTCACTTGCGAATCAGGCGCCGCCTGTCCGCCCGGTTGCGCGGAAGCGGTTCCCGCGAACAACAGGCCGCCCAGGAGCAGGCAGGACAGGATGGCAGGCGGTCGAAGGAAACTGGACACGTGCTTGTGGCTCCTGATGCGGCACGCGTCTCGATGTGCCGCGTGATCATCCGGGGTCAACACCGGCTTGCCGGCGGGAGTTCTTCCGGCTGGGTCGATTGTGGCGCGTGGCGACGCGCGGACGGGCCCGGAACAACGGGCGCGACACGGTGACGGAGATCGGCTTCTACCACCTCACCCGGTCGGGCGCAGAGGAGGCCTTGGCTCCCTTGCTCGGCCGGACGCTGCAGGGCGGCCACCGGGCGCTGGTGCGCTGCCGGGACGAGGCACGGGTCGAGGCGGTCGACGCGGCGTTGTGGCGGATGCCCGAGCCTGTCTGGCTTCCTCACGGCACCAGGCGCATGGGCGAGGCGGCGCTGCAGCCGGTGTGGATCTGCGCCGATGCCGAGGTGCCGAACGACGCCACGTTCCTGTTCCTGCTGGACGGCGTGCGGGCGGCGGATGCCGACCGGTTCGCGCGCGTCTTCGACCTGTTCGACGGCAACGACGGCGCGGCGGTTGCGGAGGCACGCACCCGCTGGACGGACGCGAAGATGCGCGGCCACTCCCTCGCCTACTGGAAGCAGGAGCCCAAGGGCTGGATCCGTGCCGGGTGATGCCGAGCAGGCGAGGGCTTCCAGGACGTCGCAGGATGCGACGGGATCGCGGCACCGCAACCGGACCGGCTTCCTGCGTTTGACTCCCTGAACGAGAACAAGGGTGAGGACCATGGCCGACACGCCGAACACGCGGAGCGACAAGGACAAGCCCGCCGGTCCCGCACCCGCCGCCGACCCGCACCTGAACGGGCCGGGCATGACCAACGGCATCCCCGACGCCAACAGCGACGACGCCGCCGCCAGCCCGACCTCGGACCGCGGCGCGGCAGAGAACGCGGGAAAATGACCGGGGCGGCCACGGCGCTGCGTTCGGTCAGGCTGCCGGACGGGAGCCACGTGCCGAGCCTGGGGCAGGGCACGTGGCGCATGGGCGAGGACCGGTCCCGGCGCCGCGCCGAGATCGACAGCCTGCGCGAAGGCATCGAACTCGGCATGACCCTGATCGACACTGCCGAGATGTATGCCGACGGGGCCGCCGAAACCCTGGTCGGCGAGGCGATCGCCGGGCAACGCGACCGGGTGACGCTTGTGACCAAGGTGCTGCCGTCCCACGCCACCCGGACCGGGATCCCCAAGGCCTGCCGCGACAGCCTGAAGCGCCTCGGCGTCGACCGCATCGACATCTACCTGCTGCACTGGCGCGGCGCCACGCCGCTCGGCGAAACCGTTGAAGCGTTCGAGGCGCTCCGTGCGCAGGACCTGATCCGGGAATGGGGTGTGTCGAACTTCGACGTCGACGACCTGGCAGAGTTCAGCGGCATCGCCCGGCCGCGCGGCTGCGCCACGAACCAGGTGCTGTACAACCTCGAGCACCGCGGCATCGAGCATGACCTCCTGAACTATTCGGTGCGCCAGGGCATCCCGTTGATGGCGTATTCGCCGGTCGGGCAGGGCGGCAGGCTGTTGCGGCACCCGGCGCTGGTCCGCGTGGCAAGCCGCCGCGGCGTATCCCCGGCGCAGGTCGCCCTGGCCTGGACCCTGCGGATGCCGAACGTCATCAGCATCCCGAAGGCCGGCGACCTGGCGCACCTGCGCGAGAACGTCGCCGCCGCCGCGCTGATGCTCGATCCGGACGACCTGGCGGAGCTCGATCGGGGCTTTCCGCCGCCGGAGAACAAGACGCCGCTGGCCATGCTGTAGGCGCGGACGGCCCACGTCGCTGGTCCGCAACGGGACTCGCCCGGTCGCCACGGCGGCGCTAGCCTGCGCCCAGTCCGACCGACATCAGCCAGCCGCGGGAGGCCAGCCTGAGCCTTCTGATCCTGATCGGCCTGGTTCTGGTGCTTGCGGTCGTTGCCGCGTCGGGAACCGTGGCGTCGTTCGCCCGGGCGGACGCGCCGACGGGTCGCACGTCCGTGGCGCTGTTGCCGATGCTCGGTGCCGCCTTGTCGGCGCTGGCGCTATTGGACGGGCAAACCTCCGCATTGCCGGTTCCAGTCGGGTTCGCCGGTGGCGGCGGCATCCAGATCGACCAGCTTTCCGCCCTGTTCCTGCTGCTCGGCTTCGTGTCCGCCGGCTTCGTCGAGGTGGCGGTCCGGCCGCCGAGGCGCGAGCGGGGCTGGTTGCGCGTGTGCCTGTCTGGCTTGGTGCTGACGATGCTGTCCGGCGATGCGTTTCTGCTGGCGCTCGGCGGCACGTTGGGCATCGCGGCTCTTGCCCGAAGCGCCGGTGGGCCCGGCACCGGGCGTTCCCCGTTGCTCGCGGGCGCCGCCTTGCTCGGTGCCTGCACCCTGCTGCTCGGCCTCGCCACCCCGTCCATGTTCCCCCTGGCCGGCCAGGGCTTCGCCAGGTTGCGCGGCGTCGTCGGGCAGCCGGGTTCCGCCGGTCCGATGCTGCTGCCGCTGCTGGCCATCGCCGCAACCGTGCCCTTGCTCGGGATCTGGCCGTGCCGCCATTGGCACCGGCGGCTGCAGGCGGTGGCGCCGCCTTGGGCACCGGGACTGGCAAGCCTGCTCGGGTTGTTCCTGCTTCTGCGCCTCCTGCTTGATCTGCCCGGTGCGGCGGCGCCGGTCGGTGCCGGTGTCGTGCTGCTGCTGATTGGGCTGGGAGGCGCCTTGGAGGCCACGACCGGCGCGTTGCGGGACAGCCGGCTGCGGGCCGCGGTCGGGCGGCTGGCGTCGGTGCCGACGGGGCTCATGGCGGCATCGGTCGGGCTTTGCCTGATCGCACGGGCCGACGACCTGCCGATCCTGGCGGGCACCGCCCTGGACGCGATGCTGCTGCTGCTGCCGATGCAGGCGCTCGGTGGGCTGGGCGTGCTGGTGCTGGCGCAGGCGATGGAGGCGGAAGGCGGAGCCGGCGCGCTCAAGCGGCTCGGCGGGCTGGCGCAGTCGATGCCGCGCGCGTCGCTGCTGGCGGGCGTTTTTGCGTCGCTGCTTGGCTTCGTGCTGCCGGCCGGCGCCTTTGCCGGGCTGTGGCTGCTGTTCCAGGACGCGCTGGCGGTCGGCCGCCTGGGCGGCTGGCTCGCATTCCTGATGCCTGTGGCGGTTCTGGCCATGATGGCGGCAGCCGGGCTGTGTCTGGCCGGCTGGCTCCGCCTGGGCTCGGTCGCGGTGCTCGGGCGGCCGCGAACCCCACGCGGCGCGGCGGCACTCGACATCCCGCCGGCACGGGTGCGGGCGACGTGCGCGTTGCTGCTGTTGCCGCTCCTGGTCGGGCTGCTGCCCGGAGGATGGCTGCGCATGCTGGCGCCGTTGCGGCTGGCGCTGGCATCCGATGCGGTCGGCGCCGACCTTCCCGTGTTCCGGCTCGTGGCACCCGGTGGCGGCACGAGCCTGTCGCCGCTGCCCCTGCTGCTGTCCGGCATGCTGCTGGTGTGGATCCTCCGCCGCGCCTGTGGGCGCTTGTCGGAACGGCCGGTCCGTTACGCCCCGTCCTGGGAAGGCGGTGCGCCGCCTCCGCCGCCCTGGCTGCCGTTCGGCGACCCGGCGACGCAGGTGGGGGCGGTCGCGCTGCCGCAGGCGCTTCGCTCGGCGCTCGGCCTCGGGGAGCGGCGCGGCCGCGACAACCGGATCTCCTGGCCGTTGCGCCGGCGGCTGCGGCGCCTCCTCGCGCTGTCGCGAACGGCAAGCGTGAGGCTGTCGGGGTTGCTGAAACGCCGCGGCGGCCTGGTGGCGCTGGCGGTTCTTGCGGTCGTGCTGGCCATCTCGGTTCGGCATCTCCCCTCATGAGCCTGCTGCCGGTCCTGCTCCTGGGAACCACCGCCCTGCTGCTGCACCTGGCGCTGACGGTCGCGGTGGCACCGCTGCTTCCGCCGTTGTCGGATGGCGTGGCCGACCTGTTGTCCGGCCGCCGCCGCACCGGTCCAAACGTGTTGGCGGAGAGGGCGCTTTCCTGGGCCACCCTGCGCACCGTGAGGCGGAAGCAGCCGGTGCGCGCCGGCGCCGCGTCGCGCGTGTCGGCGGCGGCGCCGTTGTTGTCGCTGTCGACCACCTTGCTGGCGGCATCGCTCGTGCCGTCCTTCGCGTCCGGGCTGCCGACCGCGCCCTGGGCCGACCTTTCCACCATCCTTGCGCTGCTGGCGGCCGGACGGGTTCTGCTTCTGCTGGGCGCCTGGGACGCGGGGGTTGCGAGACCCGGCCTGGCTGCCGTGTCCGCCGTTGTCGGACTGGTGCTGGCGGTGCCCGGAAGCGCGCTCGGGCTGATGGCGCTGTTCTCGACCGCCGGCAGCACCGGGCTGCAGCACCTGTTGTCCGACCCGCAGCCGGGGGCGGGGCTGATGCCGGCCATCTGCCTGGGGCTGGCGGCTTTGTCCGCCGGGGGCGGCGGGCACGCGTTGTCCGAACCGTTGTCCGGGCCGGACCTGGCGCTGTTCCGGCTGCACTCCATGGTGCAGGCGGTGGTGTGGATCGACCTGCTCACCGCGCTGCTGCTTCCCGCCACGGTGCCGGTGGCCGAGTCCGGGCCGCTGCACTGGCTGCTGGGCCTCCTGTTCTGGGCGATGCGGCTCGTCGCCGGCTGCGTCCTGCTCGGCGGGATGCGCAGCCTCGCCGACACCGCCTTGGCGCGTCGCCGGCTGGCGGGATTGTCTGTGCTGCTCGGCCTGCTGGCCCCGCTGCTGCTCCTGGTCGGGCATCGCGCGGGATGAGCGTCCTGCTGCTGCCCGATGGCCTGCTGGTGCTGTCCCTGCTGTTCGTGCGTCCGGCGGCCGACAACGAATGGCCGCGTCGGCTGGCGCTGCACGCGCTGGTGTTGTCGGCCTGTTTCCTGGCCGCATCGGTCGCAGCCGGCCGAAACGGCGTCGGCGAGGAACGGTGCCTGGCTGGGCTGGCCGCTTCGCTGTTGCAGCTCGCCGTGCAGGTCATGCTGGTCCGGCGCGGCACCGCCGGGCTTCCGTTGCGGCGGGCGCCCGGCGACGCGGCCTGGCTGCTGGCGGCGCTCGTGCTGGTCGCGCTGGCGGTGCGGACCGTGCCCGACATCGGTGCGGCGCCGCACGGGCTGCTGGCGGTTTGCGTTGCCGCGACCCTGACCGGGCTGCTGGGGGTGGTCGCAGCTCCTTCCATCATCGGCCGGGTCGGCTCCCTGCTGCTCGTCGGCGACGTTCTGATCCTGGCCGCCTGCCTGATGCCTGGAACCGGAGGCCTGGGCCTGTGCACGATCCTGCTGTTCCAGACCGCCGCGATAGGCGCGCTGGTCCTGGCGCGGGCGGCAGCCGGAGCGACCGCGTCGTGATCGGGCTGGTTCCGGCAAGCGTGGCCTGGCCGCTGCTCGCATGTCCGCTGCTGGCGGTGCTGCCGGGGCGGGGCGGCGGCCGGACGATGGCAGCCGGCACGATCGTCGCGGCCGGCTCGACCACGCTTCTGGCCGCGTCCGCGCTCGCCTGGCCGCTCGGGGCGACGGTTCCGGCAGCGGCGGCCGCGCCGTGGCTGGACGACCGCCTGGCCCGGTCGCTGGCGCTGCTGGTGACGGTGCCCTGGCTGCTGGTTTCGGTCGGCACCGCAGGGTCGCGGTCGCGCCGCTCCACCGCCGGCCCGCCCTGGCGGCGCTGGCAGGTCGCGGCGCAGCTGGCGACCGGCGGCGCCGTTCTCGCCTGCAGGGCCGACCCGCTGTTCCTGATGCTGGTCGGCGTGGCGCTGCTTCTGGCGGGCGCCGCGCTGCTGCACGACGGCGACCGGCATCAGGCGGTGTTGTTCGGGACCATCCTTCTCCCCGCCTGGCTTGGCGTGGCTGTTCTCGGCGTCGGGTCTGGCCGCCCGCCGCGCTGGGACGCCCTTGGCGGCGGGATGCCGGCTGCGGCCCACCCGCTGCTGATGCTTCTGGTGCTGCCGATGCTGCTTCTGGCCTGGATCGGCGCGCTCGGACCGGGTGTGGAGGGGGCGCTTCCGCAGGCCGGGACGGGAAGCCGGATCGCGCGTGCCCTGCTGCCTGTACCGGTCGCCGCGCCGGTTCTCGACGTGGTGTTGCGCCTGCG
>CAXTMS010000004.1:19436-40179 GCA_964245345.1 uncultured Acetobacteraceae bacterium
CCCTGCTGCCTGTACCGGTCGCCGCGCCGGTTCTCGACGTGGTGTTGCGCCTGCGGCCGGGCCTCGACGGCGAGACGCTGATCGGGATCGGGTTGCTCGGCCTGCTGCTCGCGGTCGGCCTGATGCCGGCCCGACGCGACCTGGAGCACCGGGTGTCGCTTGCGGCGGCCGTCCAGCTATGCGGCGCCGTGATCGGCCTCGGTGTCGGCGGCGCCAGCGGCATCGCCGCCGCGCTGATGATCCTGCTGTTCCTGGCGTTGTCGCTTCCGGTGGCGTTGCTGCCGCCGGACCGATCGCGGGGTGGGCCCGTGGGTCGGCTGGCGGTGCTGGCGGTCGCCGGGATGCCGCCGTTCGGGCCGTTCCTGGCCGGGTTCGTGCTGCTTCCCGGGGTGTTCGCGACGGCGCCGCTGCCGGCGGTGCTGCTGCTGGCGGGGTTCGGGTGCAGTGCCCTGTCGTTGTTGTCCGCCCTGCGCGTCATACACCCGGCTGCGGAGCCTGCGGGACGCGTGGCCATGTTGCCGGGGGTCCTGGTGCTGGCGCTGCTGTTCTGGCTCGGACTGGCGATGCCGGACGCGCTGTCGGGCTGGCTGCTCGACCTCGGCGAGGCGGCATCCGGCAACGGGGCGGCACCATGACGGGGCGCGGGCGTTCCATGTCCGCCGCCGCGCTGATCCGGACCGGCGTCGCCGTTCCCGCTGCACGCGGGCTGCGCTACCAGCTGAGCGAGCCCGACTGGGCCGAGCTCGCCGAACGCCTGCACGCCGACCCGCTGCCGCTGCTGACGCTGTGGTCGGATGGCGAGGTGGTGCACGCCCTGTTCCTGGAACAGCCGGACCGGCCGCTGCTGGCGTCGGTGGCGGTGGACGCGCGGCGTTACCTGGCCTTGTCGCCGGCACGTCCTTCCATCGCCGTGTGCGAGCGGATCGTGCGCGACCTGTGGGGTGTCGAGGCCATGGGAGCCCGCGACCTGCGCCCCTGGCTCGACCACGGGCGCTGGGGTTGCACCGCGCCGTTGTCGGCGCGTCCGGGGCCGGCCGCCTGGCCGCCGGAGCCGCCGGAGTTCCGCTTCGATGCGGGCGACGAGGCCGCCGGCGCGTTCCAGCTCGGGATCGGCCCGGTGCAGACGCTCGTGGACGGCCCGGCGCAGCTGCGCCTGACCCTGGACGGCGAGCGCGTCCGACGGCTGGAGCCGCTGCTGGGCCATGCCCATCGCGGCGTGGCCGGCCTCGTGCGCGGCCGCGATCCGCAGGCGGCGGCGGTGCTGGTGGCGCGGATCGACGCCACGGCAAGCGTTGCCCACCAGTGCGCGTTCGCCCGTGCGGTGGAGGCCGCCTCCGCGCTGGCGGTGCCGCCCGGCCTGGACGCGTTGCGCCAGGCCATGACCGAGCTGGAGCAGCTCGCCGTGCACCTGCACCATCTCGGTCGGGTCGCGCGCTGTGCCGGGCTGGACGCCGCCGCAGGCACGGCCGCGGCACTTCGGGAAGCGGTGCTGGCGGGCTGCGGCGACGCGTTCGGCCACCGGTTGATGCTCGACGCGGTGGTGCCGGGGGGCGTGGCCCGCGTTCCGGATCCGGTCGGGCTGGTCGCGCTGCCGACGATCCCGCACCGGCTCGGGGCAGGATTGCCGGCGTTGCGGCGCGCGCTGCTCGACCATCCGGCCGCGATGCGGCGCCTCGGCACCGGGACGCCTCCCAACGCGTGGACGCGCTGTCGCACGCGGCTGGACCGGATCGGGCACGGGCTCGCCCTGGTTCAACGCCTGCTGGCGGAGGTGCCTGAGCCGGTGCACCTCCGGCCGACCGGGAGCGCGACGGCTGAAGGGATCGGCAGCGCGAACTCGGCGGCAGGACCGGTATGGCACTGGGTGCGGCTGGACGCGGGGCTGGTGTCGTCGCTGCACGTGCATGATCCGGCGCTGCAAGGGTGGTCGATGCTCGACGAGCTGGCGCGAGGGCTCGCGGTGGAGGAGTTGCCGTTGTTGTGCGCCTCGCTCGGGCTGTCCTGTTCCGGAGCCGACCAGTGAGCGGGACCGCCGCGCGGGCGCGGCATCACCCGCCCTTGTCGATGCTGCACCTGCAGGGCGGTGGCTGCGGCGGTTGCGGGCTGGAGATCGAGGCGCTGGTGGCGGATGGCCGTCTCGGCTCGGTCGGGCTGAGGCTGGTGGACGCGCCGCGGCACGCCGACCTGCTCCTGGTGAGCGGCGCGGTCGGGCGCAACCTGCTGGACGCGGTGGAGGCGACGTGGGCCGCGATGGCCGAGCCGAGATGGCTGGTCGCGGCCGGCGCCTGTGCGCTGGATGGCGGCCCGTTCCGGGACGGCTATGCCGTGTCCGGCGGCCTCGACCCCCGCCTGCCTGTGTCGCTGGTCATCCCCGGCTGTCCGCCCTCGCCGGACGCGATCCTGGCCGGGCTCTGCCTGCTTCTGGACGCCCTGCGGGCGCCGCCGGAGCTCAGCCCGCCATCCCCTCCGGCTCGTCCGGCACTTCCTCCTGCAGCGCTTCCGCATAGGAGCGCAGGCGGCGATAGCTCCGAAGGCTGAACGGGATCATCACCGCGTAGATCAATCCTGCCGCCGCCAGCGCGGTCCAGGGATCGGCCACGAGAACGGTGACGTAGAGGCCGACGCCCAGCATCAGCGGCAGCACCAGCTGTGCCGGCACCTTGAAGTTCTTGAAGCTCCACAGCGGCAGGGTCGAGACGCTCAGAAGCGCCACCGCGATCAGGATCGGCGCCACCAGCAGCGGCTGCCGCGACAAGGCCAGCAGCCAGGGCAGGGCGAGCTTGTTCGCCTCGAGCCCGACGAACAACGGGAACAGGGTGAGCCCGGCCGCGGCCGGCGCCGGCACGCCGGTGAAGAAGTTGTAGGCGTAGGCGTGCAGCGGCATCGCCTTGGGCGCGTCGTCGGAGCTGCCGGCGTTGAAGCGCGCCAGGCGCAGCGCGATGCACACGGCGTAGAGGATGCAGGGCACGAAGCCGTAGCGGCCGCCGTCGCGCATCGCCCACAGGTAGAGGATGAAGGCCGGGGCGACGCCGAAGCACAGGAAGTCCGACAGGCTGTCGAACTCGGCGCCGAAGCGGCTGGTGGCGCGCAGCAGCCGGGCGATCCGCCCGTCCAGCCCGTCGATGAAGCCCGCGATCACCAGCGCCACCGCCGCTTCGCCGAAGTTGCCGACGATGGCGGCGCGCATGCCGATCAGGCCGGCGCACAGCCCGATCAGGGTCAGGATGTTGGGGATCAGCCGGTTGAAGGACTGGCCGCGGAAGCGCGGCCTGGAGCGGTCGCGCAGGGGGCGCAGGCGGCGCGTCCGGCGCGGACGGCGGAGCGGGTCCGGCACGCGTTCAAAGGCGGGCAAGCACGGTCTCGCCGCCGATCGTGGTCTGGCCCACGCGCACGATCGGCTCGACGTCGAGCGGCAGGTAAAGGTCGGTGCGGCTGCCGAAGCGGATCAGGCCGAAGCGCTCGCCGAGGGAGAAGACCGCGCCTTCTTTGGCCTGGCACAGGATGCGTCGGGCGATGAAGCCGGCGATCTGCACCACCGCCATGGTGCGGCCGTCCGCCAGCCGCAGCGCCAGGGCGTTGCGCTCGTTCTTCTCGCTCGCCTTGTCCAGGCAGGCGTTGACGAACTGGCCCTTGTGGTAGGCGATCCGCGTCACCTCGGCAGCCGCTGGCATGCGGTTCACGTGCACGTCCAGCACAGACAGGAAGATCGCCACCCGCCAGCGCGGCTCGGACCCGAGCCCGAGCTCCAGCGGCGGGATCACCTCGGCCACAGACACGATCCTGCCGTCCGCCGGTGCCACCACGGCGCCGGGAAGCAGCGGGGCGACCCGCTCCGGATCGCGAAAGAAGTAGAAGCAGAAGCCCACGAACAGCAGCGCCAGCACCCCGACCACACGGGCCGCGAGGAACGGCAGCAGCAGCCCGACCACGGCCACGACCGCGCCGCCGAGAAGAAACGGCCGGCCCGCCGGGTGCGGCGGGGCCAGCACGAGCTTCAGCGATTGGGTGAAGGAGGACATCGGTGGCGGTTCATGAATGCTTCACCCCAAGCGGTCAAGCTGGCGGCGAAACGGTGTGGACAGGCGATTCGGGATGGGCGGGATGGACAAGCGGTCGCTCGGATCGTTCAGCGTGGACGAGCTGGGACGCATCTCGCTGCAGGACGGCGAGGCGGGCGGCTTCGGCTTCCGGTGGCGCGGACGGCCGGTGACGCTGGAAGTGCGCAACGGTTCGGCGGCCGGGACGCAGGGCGTTGCCCCGCCCGGCTGCCGCATCCGGATCACGGCCCAGGCCGGGCGCGTGCCCAGCAGCGCGCTGGCGGCGGAACGCCGTCCGGACGCGCTGCAGCTCGCCCGCCTGCTGGGCGGCGTGCTGCCGGAGGGCTGGCGGGTGCGGCTGCTCGCCGACCACCGGCTCGAGGTCGAAACGGAGGAAAGCCTGCCGTTCCCGGCCCTGGTCGGCGAGCTGATGCTGCCGGCGACACGGTTCGCGATCCGGCTCGGACCCTATCTCGACCTGCTCGACGAGCACGGCATGACCATGACCGCCTGACCGGTCGCGGCGCGGAGCCGCACCACCGCCCGACGGCGCAGCGCCGGCCGGCTGCCTGCGGGAACCGCGGCATAAAGATCCTTGACCGCCTCGACCACGAGCACGCCGGCCAGGCGGGGCGTGACGAAGCGGCCGGCCGCTTCCAACGCACGGCCAACCCGGAGCACCGGACCAAGATCGACCGGCGGCCCGTAGAGCGCGCCTTCCATCCGCTCGACGCGGAACAGGCTGCGCGCGAGCAGCCGCTCGATCCGGCCGGTGGAGCACGGGGCGCCGTCGGCGAACGGGGTGCTTTCGCTGTGCGCCCACAGCCCAGTGCGGTTCGGCACCACGATCAGCAGCCGGCCATCGTCGCGCAGCGTGCGCCAGGCCGCGCGCAAGGTGCGGGTGATGCTGGCCGCGTTCTCGATCGCGTGCACCATCAGCATGCGGTCGAACAAGCCGTCAGGAAACGGCAGCGCGTCGTCCTGCACCAGGCACGACGTCCCCGGGGCGCCGATCCCGGTGCCGGGAGCGGCGTCGACGCAGTGCCGCAGCTGGTCGCGCCAGCACGGCAGGAACGGCGTCGTGTGCCCGAGGCCGAGCAGGCGCTGCCCGGACAGGTCCGGCCAGATCGCCTTGAGCCGGCGGCAGAGCAGCGACGCCACCAGCCGGCCTGGTCGCGTCCGGTAGAAAGCGGCCACGGCCTGGACGTCGTCGAGCATCGACCGGATATACCACGGATACGCCAGGAGGTCCGACCATGCCTGCCGACCCGCTTGCCCCACCGTCCGGTTCGCTCGACGTCAGCCCGATCCCGATCCTGTCGGACAACTACGCGTGGCGTCTGCGCGAAACCGGAAGCGGCGCCGTCGCGGTGGTCGATCCGGCCGATGCGGCGGCGGTGATCGCCCGGCTGGAGGAGGAAGGCGGCCGGCTCGACCTGGTGCTGCTGACGCACCATCACGACGACCACGTCGCCGGCGCGCTGGAGGTGGCGCAGCGCTTCGGGGCGCGCATCGCCGGCGCCGCGGCGGACCGGCACCGGCTGCCGCCGCTCGACCTGGCTCTGGCAGAAGGCGACAGCGTCACCCTGGGCGACGCGTCCGGCATCGTGATCGACACCCCTGGGCACACGCGCGGCCACATCTCGTTCTTCTTCGCCTCCGGCCCGGTGCTGTTCTGCGGCGACACGCTGTTCAGCCTCGGCTGCGGGCGCCTGCTGGAAGGCACGCCCGGGGAAATGTTCGCCAGCCTGCGCAAGCTGTCGGCGCTGGTCGACGACACCCTCCTGTGCTGCGGCCACGAATACACCGAAAGCAACGCCCGCTTCGCGCTGTCGGTATCGCCGGACGACGCCCCGCTGCAGCAGCGGGCAGGGGAGGTGGCGAGGCAACGAGCGGCGGGAACTCCGACGGTGCCGACCCGTCTCGTTGCCGAGCGGGCCATCAACCCTTTTCTGCTCGCCCCAGACATTTCCAGCCTCGCCGCACTTCGATCCAGGAAAGACTCGTTCCGATGAAGCTGCTGTCATCCAGCGCAAGCCCCTACAGCCGCAAGGTCCGAGCCTGCGCCGTCGCCCTCGGCCTCCAACACCGCATCGAGGTGGTCGACGTCGACGTCACGACGGCGCCGGACGCGCTAGTGGCCGCGAACCCGCTCGGCCGCGTCCCGACCCTGATCACGGAGGACGGGTTCGCGATCTTCGACAGCACCGTGATCTGCGAGTACCTGAACGGAACCGCCGAGGTGATCCCGATCATCCCGTCGTCGGGTGCGCAGCGCTGGCTGTGCCGACGGCTGGAAGCGCTGGGCGACGGGTTGATGGACGCCGCGGTCGGGCGGCGGCAGCTCCTGGTCAACGGTGCGGATCACGACCACCCTCTGGTGAAGCGGTATGGCGACTCGATCGGCCGCACGCTGGACTGGCTCGAGCGGGACGTGCCGAGCCAGCACGTGGACGTGGGCACCATCTCCATCGCGTGCGCGCTCGGCTACCTCGACCTGCGCTTTCCCGACGACAACTGGCGCCCGGAGCGGCCGAAGCTCGCCACCTGGTTCGAGGCGATCTCGGAGCACGTCTGCCTGAGCGGCACCGCCTGCTAGCGTGACTTGGCGGCGCCCGCCCGAAAGCGAGAACAGGCGCCGGCACCGCCCTCAGGCTGCGGCGGGCAGGCTCGCCATGTCGATCACGAAGCGGTACTTGACGTCGGATGCGAGCACGCGGTCGTAGGCCTCGTTGATCCGGTCCATCGGGATGATCTCGATGTCGGAGGCAATGCCATGCTCGGCGCAGAAGTCGAGCATCTCCTGCGTTTCGGCGATGCCGCCGATCAGCGAGCCGGCGAAGCTGCGCCGCTTCATGATCAGCGAGAACACCGCCACCGGCAGCGGGTCGGACGGCGCGCCGACCTGGACCAGGGTGCCGTCCCGCTTGAGCAGCTGCAGGTAGGCGTTGATGTCGTGCTGCGCCGACACGCAGTCCAGGATGAAGTCGAAGCGGCCGTTCTGCGCTCCCATGGCGTCCGGATCCTTGGACACCACCACGTGGTTGGCACCGAGGCGACGGGCGTCCTCGGCCTTGCCGGGCGAGGTGGTGAACAGCGTCACGTCGGCGCCCATGGCGTGGGCGAGCTTGAGGCCCATGTGGCCCAGGCCGCCCAGGCCGACGATGCCGACCACGGTGCCGGGACCGACCTTCCAGTGGCGCAACGGCGAATAGGTGGTGATGCCGGCGCACAGCAGCGGCGCCACCGCGGCCAGTTCCAGCGACTCCGGCACCCGGAGCACGAAGTTCCGGTCGACCACGATCGCCTTGGCGTAGCCGCCAAAGGTGTGGAGGCCCGGCGTCTTCTTGTCGGGCGCGTTGTAGGTGCCGGTGAAGCCGTTCTCGCAGTACTGTTCCAGCCCGTCGCGGCAGTTCGAGCAGTCCTGACAGGAGTCGACCATGCAGCCGACCGCGGCGAGGTCACCGACCTTGAAGTCTTCCACCTCCGTGCCGACGGCCGCCACCCGGCCGACGATCTCGTGGCCGGGCACCACCGGATACGTCGACGGCCCCCACTCGCTGCGCGCGGTATGGATGTCGGAATGGCAGACGCCGCAGAAGAGGATGTCGATCTGGATGTCGCGCGGCCCGGGGTCGCGCCGCTCGAACGAGAACGGCGCCAGCTTCGCGTCCGCGGCCTGCGCCGCGTAGCCTGTGCATGCGAACATGAAATCTCCGGGATCGTGGGGAAGGAACCGCCGCGGCGACCGCGCCGGAGGCCGAGGTCAAACGGAAGCGCCCGTCATGACGCGGGAGCCTGTCGGACAGGTGGCATGACGGGATGCCACCGGCAAGGGTCGGTCAACGCCCGGGCAACCCGCCGGCGGCGATTTGCGCAGCGGTCCGGTGGTCATGCTATCCTGTCTCCTGGTTCACGACCGGGATGGAGCGCACATTGCCGGAAACCGATCGCCCGGTCCCGCCCGTCGTCATCAAGAAATACGCCAACCGACGGCTCTACGACACCGAAGGCTCGATCTACATCACCCTGGACAGCCTGGCCGTGATGGTCCGGCAGGGCCGCGACTTCGTGGTGTTCGACGCCAAGACCGGCGACGACATCACCCGCACCGTGCTCACCCAGATCATCGTCGAGGAGGAAACCAAGGGCCGCAACATGCTGCCCGCGGCCTTTCTGCGCCAACTGATCGGGCTCTACGGCGACAGCATGCAGGGCCAGGTGCCGGAGTACCTGGAGCACATGATGGAGCAGTTCGCCGCACGCCGCGCCGGCACCCAGGCGCTGAAGGCGACGCCTGCAAGACCGGCGCTGCCAGGCGCCAAGGCGGCTCCTGCGGTGTCCCCGCGCCTTGTCAACGGCAGCGAGGCGCGCAGCTTCAGGGAGGCGCCGCACACCGAGGCTTTGCAGGCCGAGATACGCCGCCTGCAGGGTGAAATCGACCGGCTAGGCCGCGAGCTTGCCGCGCGACCCTCGGGCGGCGATTGAACGCGCCCGGGTAGCCAAGCGGCGGCACGAGGCGGTCCTGCTGGCGTCATTGTGCCATAGCCTGCAGAACACGCCGCATCCGGTCAGCCCGTCGAAACAACCCCCGCGCCGTGGCCGTCATGGATCCTGATGCCCTGGATCAGGACACCGATGGTCATGCCTCATGCGTCACGGGAACGTCTCCGATCCATGTACATCAGGCGGATCGGGAAGGGTGGGTCGACGATGACCCTGAGCCAGCCGGCCGGCAGGACATGTCCGGCTGATCGTCCGGCATCCATACATCTGGCAGCGGACGAACATCTGGCAGCCGAGGACAGCCGTCGGCCAACCCGGCTCATGCCGAACCGCATCACGCCGGGAAGGCCGGACCTTACCGGATGGCGTCGGTTTCGGCACCGGTTGCAGCGGCCGAAACAGCCTTGTCGCCGCAGACACCGCATCATGCGGTGCCACCCTCTGTCGGGGCGCGGTCCAGCGCGGCGGAAGGCCCTCATCCGACATCGTCATCGCGCAGCCGGGAGGCGAAGCAACGGGATCTCGCCCAGGCTCAGCAGCCCGCCGTGCAGCTGCAGCGGCAGGTGCACCCTTCGCGTGGATCCCGCGTCACCGAGCAGCCCCGCCACCGCCTGCGCCGCCACCGCCGCACCAGGCGACAGCAGCCCGTTGTCGCGCAGCTTCCCCAACATGCGACCGGCATCGTCGACCGAAAGAAAGAACGTGCCGGACGGCGTCCCGTCCGGCGACAGCACGGCCTTCCCGGACAGCGCGGCGCGGTTGTTGTCCCAGTCCAGGCTCGCCTCGCCGAGCCGGATCGCGGCACCCGGCCGCAGCCAGCGCGGCGATGGTCCGGAAGTCGCCTCGTCCAGGCTGGCGTCCAGCCGGGCGCGCTGCACGACGCGTCCCTCCGGCCGCCCGAGCGCGATCGGCAGCGCCACCTGCCGCAGCGCGAGCGACAGCGTCGACGGACCCGCTCCCGTGTCGGCGGCCCATCGCAGATGCCCAACGGCGGCGGCCACCTCGACCACGTCGTCCGGACCGGCACCCGGCAGCGCCACGTGCAGCGCCTCCGCTTCCAGGGCGACCCGCTCAGGCCGCCCGACGCCGTGTTCCGGCAGAAGCAGCGCGATCCGGGCGCCCCAGAACCGCAGCGGCATGGGCAGGCCGGCATTCGGCACCGCCGACAGGCTCTGGGTTCCCGAGGCGAGAACCGTGGTCCGCGCCGGACGCCAGGGGGACAGGCTGAGCGTCACCGCCTCCCCGGACCAGGCGAACGTCCACGCACCGTCCGGACCCGTCGCCCGGTAGCGCAGGCTCGGCTCCCGCAGGGTCAGGGTGGCGGCCAGCGGCCAGCCGCCGCGGCTGCCGGCCCGGACGGACACGCGCCATCCGGCGGCGCGGGCATCTCTCAGGAAACGGTCCAGCCGGTGGTCCATCTCGCGTTCGAGCCTGAACCAAAGCAGGGTGTCGCAGCCCACCAGCAGGGTCGCGAGCACCATCGCGCCAGCCACGACGGCACGCATGCGCAAGAGCTGCCGGACCGGGCGACGACGCGGAGACGGGAGCATCGGCACCTTCATAGATCACCTCGCCTGTGCTGGCGAAGTTGTTGACCATGAAGGCTTCGGCACACGAAATTCACGCATCGCAGAGGCGGCCGCCGCAACTTGTCCACAGGGCATGATCGTCACGGCGGCGTTCCGGACCGGCCGGTGCCATACGCCCGTGTCGGCGGCGGTGGCGAGGCGGTCACCAAGCCGTCATTCCTTGAAGATCCGTTTGCTGCACTGCGCAGTTCGGCAGCTGGCCGCGGCCGCGCTCGTGCCGGCAGGGTTCGCCGGTCGTCCGATGCCGTTCCCGTCGGCTGTCTGACCCGCGAACTCAGCTCCGATCGTCCCCGGTGCGCGCGGCGCTTCCCACAAGCTTATCCACAGCTTCATCCCCGTTCCGGCGTTGTTCCGACGCGTTCCATCCCGCCCGTATGGCGGCCAGGAGCGGGCCGCGCCGCAGCCCGGGCGGGATCGGCGCGGCGATGTCGATGTGGATGGTGCCGGGCCGCTTGATGAAGGACCTTCGCGACCAGCACAGGCCGGAATCGGTCGCCACCGGAAGCACCGGAAGTCCGGATTGCGCCGCCAGCGCGGCGATGCCCGGCTGCAGCGGCACCACCTGCCCGGAGCCGACACGCGTGCCTTCGGGGAAGATGACGATCTGCCGCCGGTCGGCGATGGCGCGCGCGGTTTCCGCCATCAGCAGGCGCAGCGCGCGGGCGCCGCCTTCGCGCTCCAGCGGGATCATGCCGGACAGCAGCAGCATCGGCCCGACCAGCGGGATGCGCGTCAGCTCGCGCTTCATCACGTAGGCGGGCCGCGGCACGAGGTTCATCCAGACCAGGGTGTCGAAGGCCGACTGGTGCTGCGACGCGATCAGCACGGACCCGGCGCCGGACAGGTGGTGCAGGCCACAAACCTGCACCCGGACGCCGCAAAGCACGCGCAACCCCCACAAGGTGAGGCCGGCCCATGCCTTGGCGTAGCCGAGCGCGTGGCGTGGCGCGGCGATCCTTACCCAGAACGCGGCCAGCCCCATCAGCACCGTCAGGAGCAGGAAATACAGGTTGAACAGCGCGGCGCGGAGCACGGTGGACACGATCATGCGGTCAGGCGACCTCGCGCAGGTGGGCGGAGCCCGTCAGGCCGAGCTCCACCGCCAGCCACTTGACGTATTCGGATGCCAGCAGGCGCAGCGTGTCGAGGCTCGGCTGCGACAACGCCGGCGGCTGCACCGGATCGGGATGCAGCAGCACCTCGGGCAGGGCGGTGCCGATCTCGGCCATCGCCCGGCGCATGTGGTAGCCAGCGGTGACCACGATCAGCGAGTGCAGCCCGTTGGCGCGGGCCCAGGCGGCGGTTTCCATGGCGTTGCCGACGGTGGTGGTGGCGCTGTGGCCGAGCGACACCCTGTCGGCCAACGCCGGCGGCACCGTGCGGCCGGCGGCGTGCACAACCTGCTCCAGCTCCAGGTGCTCCCCCACGCCGGAGATCAGCATCAGCCGTGCCCGTCCCTGCGCCAGCAGGTCCAGCGCAGCCTCGATCCGCCCGGCGCCGCCGGTGAGCACGACGATGCCGTCCGACTGCGGCACCGGCGCCGCCGGCCGCGTCGCGCCATAGGCGAACCAGGCCAGGCCGACGCACCACGCCAAGGCAAGCACCGACAGGAACAGGGCGGACACGCCCAGAACGAGGCGGCGCTGCGGCCGGGCAGGCGGGCGCAGGCTCACGGCAGGCGACGCAGCCAGGTGCGCACGGTGGCCTGCGCCGTGCTCCAGCCGATCACGGCGGCGGTCAGCGGCAGCAGGGGCAGGGCGAGCCACAACGGCAGCGGCACGCGCGTCAGCGTCCCGGCCGACCACGCGGGCGGCGCTGCGTCCGGCACCGATCCGGCGGTGGCGCCGACCACGGCGAAGGGCGCCGCCAAATGGCACAGCGTCAGCAGCAGAGGCACCGACAGCGCGGTGCCGATCGCGCCGCCCACCGTCGCCAGCACGGTCGCGCGCCCGGCGAAGCGGCCGGCGATGTAGCTGTCGGTGGCGCCGAGCCCGTGCACGATCTCGATCGCCTGACGCCGGGCGGAAAGGCCTGCCCTGGTCGCCGCCGCGACCACCGCCACCGCCACGGACGCCACCACCAGCAACGCCACCTCCGCGCAGGCCTTCAGGCTGTCGGTCAGCGCCAGCAGCCGGTCGCTCCAGCCGTTGTTGCGTTCCAGCAGCGTGTCCGGCGCCGCCTGCTGCAGCCGGACGGCGAGGTCCGCGGGCGCCGCCCGTCCCGGCCGAAGCCGCAGCTGCACCACGGCTGGCAGCGGCAGGGCGAGCGCACCGGCGTCCTCGCCGAGCCACGGCGACAACAGCCGCGCCAGTGCCGCCCGGTCGAGCCGCTTCACCTCCGCCAGCGAGGGTTCGGCATCCAGCAACGCCATCACCGCGTCGATCCGGCTGGACGGGGCAGCGGACGCGGTCGCCGCCGGCTCGTCGCCGCGCGGCACCTGCACCGTCAGCACCGCGCTGGCGCCCGCGCTCCAGCGCTGCGCCAGCATCGAGGCGCCGACCGCGCCGGCCAGCGCCAGCGACGCCAGGAACGCCATCGCCGCGACCAGGCCCGGCAGCAGCCGGTCGGAGATCGCCCGGCGCAAGCCGAGGCCGTCGGGCCGTTTCCACGCGGTCCGCCTAGTCATGCCCCACCAGCCTGCCGCGCTCGAGCCGGAGCGCCGGATGGGGATGGCGCCGCACCAGCGCCTCGTTGTGGGTGGCGACCAGAACGGTGGAGCCCATCTGGTTCAGCTCCAGGAACAGCTGCATCAGCCGCTCGCCCTGCGCCTCGTCCAGCGCCCCGGTCGGCTCGTCCGCCAGCAGCAGCGGCGGCCGGTGCACCACCGCGCGCGCCACCGCCACCCGCTGCTGCTCGCCGCCGGACAAGGCGGTCGGCCGGGCATGGAGCTTCCGGCCGAGCCCGACCCAGCGCAGCATCTCCGTGACCTCGGCCTCGACCCGATCCTCGGGCAGCCGGTCCAGGCGCAGGCGCAGCGCCACGTTGTCGAACGCGCTGAGCTCCGGCAGCAGGCGCAGCTCCTGGTATACCGTGCCGGTGCGCCGCCGCAGCCTGGCCAGCGCCGAGCGGCGTGCGCGCGTCACGGACACCCCGAACAGCTCCATCCGGCCAGCACTCGGCCGGGCACTGAGGTTCAGCAGGCGCAGCAGGCTGGACTTGCCGGCGCCGGACGCGCCCAGAACCCAGCGGAACGACCCGGGCGGGATCTCGGCGTTCATGGCGCGCAGCACGTCCACGCCGCCGCGCGTGTTGTCGTAGCGCAGGCCGACCTCGTGCAGCTGGATCATGCCGGAACGGCCGGGCAGCGGAGGGGGACGGGCATTTAGCGGTTCTACAGGATTCGGTGGCAGGCTGGCGCTCCCGAGATGGAGTCGGTGCCGTCGCCCATGCGCGTTCTCTGCCCGTCCTGTGCCACCGGATACGAGATCGAGACCATCCTCCGTCCGCGCCGGCTGCGCTGCGCCAGGTGCGGCGCCGAGTGGCGCGAGCTGCCACCGGAGATGGCTGCGGCAGCGGATCCCGATCCCGCCCAGGCGACCGGGCCGGCGGCCGCCCCGGCAGTGCCCGCGTCGCCCGATCCGCCCCGGCTGGACCCGGAGGAACGGGAAGCGCTGTCGGTGCGTCCGATGCGCCGGCCGCCGGTGCGGGCAGCCGTGCTGCGCATGCCGCGGCGCGAGGACGCTCTGCTGCTCGGGCTCTGGATCCTGAGCCTCGCGGTCATGGCCTTCGCCTTGTTCGCCTTCTGGCACTGGCGTTCGGTGATCGGCCACCGCTGGCCGCCGAGCCTTCGGCTCTACCGGCTGCTGCCACGGCCGCCGCCGGGATGAGGATCGCCGTCACATTCCGCGTGCGGCCAGCGCCGACAGGGTGGCGCCGATCGCCGCGAACCCCATCAGCAGCAGCCCGTCGACGATGAGCCCGCCCGGCGTGACCCAGTGGCCCGCGACGTGCAGGCCGGCCGGGATGGCACCGGAGATGCTGTTCAGCATGTCGTGCGCCTGGCTGTCGGTGCCGGCGGTCCCGCTGCTGACCGCGCCGACCACGCGGGGCAGCGCCCACCAGCCCAGGCCCGCGACCAGCAGAAGCGGCGCCAGCAGCTCGGCCAGCTGCTGCAGGAAGTAGAACACGGCATGCAGCACGCTCCACACCCCGAGCCGCAGCAGCAGCAGGGGCGTACGCCACCTGTCGACCCGCCGCCGGCTCCAGCTTTCAGGCCGGCTCCGGGTCTCGATCGTGCCGGTCATGCGGTTCCTCCTCGTGCCGGCGACAGGTGCCGCGATCCGGCGTTCCGCCGATGCATGCAGCTAACCCCGTTGCCGCCGGCGCGGCAACATGCCGCTCAATCCGCCAGCGCGGCCGACGCGTCCGTTCGTCGGGCGGCGCTGTCGTCCCTGGGCAGCGACAGCACCGCCGCAAGCCCGGCCGCGCACACCAGCGCGGCCAGCGCGAAGGGTGCGCCGGCCCAGTGCAGCGTGCCGCCCGGCCGCGTCGCCGCCGCGAACACCAGGCCCATGAACAGCGGCCCCACCACCATGCTCAGCCCCTGCAGGGAGGACAGGCCGCCTTGCGCCTCGCCCTGGCGCTGCGGACCGGCGGCGACCGACAGCACCGACTGGATCGCGGGGTTGGTCAGGGCGCCGGCCGCCAGAAGCAGGATCGCCGGCAGCATGACCCAGCTGTGCGTCGCGGAGGCGAGGGCGAGGTAGCCGGCAACGGCAAACCCGTAGCCTCCGAGGGCGGTGCGTCGCGCACCCAGCCTGCGCGTCGCCGGCCCCGCCAGCACGCCCTGCACGATCGCCTGGGCGATGCCGCCCAGCGCCAGGGCGAGCCCGTTCTCGGCGGTGTTCCAGCCGAAGCGCATCTGGTTGGCCAGGATGAAGCTGCTCTGCTGCGCGCCCAGCGCCAGCCAGCCGCAGCTCCAGGCGAGCCCGAGCCGGCGCATGGAACCGCTGGCCGCGAACAGGGTCAGCGTGCCCACCGGGTTGGCACGACTCCAGGAAAAGGCGCGCCGGCGCTCCGGGGGCAGGCTTTCCGGCAGCACCAGCCACCCATAGACCACGTTGATGGCGATCAGCGCCGCCGCCGCCAGGAACGGCAGCCGGATCCACACGCTGCCGAGCCAGCCGCCCAGCGCCGGGCCAACCACGAAGCCGAGCCCGTACATGGCGCCCACCAGCCCGAACGCACGGGCCCGCCCGTCCGGGGGCGTGACGTCGCCGATATAGGCCATGGCCGCGGTGATGTTGCCGGCCAGTCCGCCCGCGACGACGCGCAGCGCCAGCAGCCACCACAGGCTCGGCACCGCGGTCCAGAGCAGGGCGTTCACCCCCAGCGCGGCGAGCGAGCACAGCAGCACCGGACGGCGCCCGAACCGGTCGCTGAGCCCGCCCAGGATCGGCGCGCACAGGAACTGCATGAACGCGAACACCGAGAAGATCGCGCCGACCCAGAGCGAAGCGGCGGCATGGTGGAGGTGCCCGATCTGCATGACCAGGTCCGGCACCACCGGGATCACCACCGCGAAGCTCAGGGCGTCGAGCGCGATGGTGGCGAGAATGAAGCCGAGCGAGGCGGAGCGGGAAGGCATACGGCATCGGCCTTCGCCGTTTCTGCCGCGTCAAGGGGCACCAGCGCTTGGAGGAAGCTTTCGGCGCAGGCCCGCCAGCTGAAGCGCTCGGCATGGGCGCGGCAGGCGGCGCGGTCGGCGCCGAGCGCCGCGAGGGCCGCCGCGCGCAGGTCGTCGGACACCGCGCCGACGCGGTTGTCGGTGCCGGCCAGCACGTCGCGCGGTCCGGTCACGTCGAACGCGGCCACCGGAACGCCGGCGGCCAGCGATTCCAGCAGCACCAGGCCGAAGGTGTCGGTGCGGCTCGGGAACACGAACACGTCACCGCCGGCATAGGCCGCCGACAGCTCGGCTTCCGCGAACGGCCCTACGAACACCACGTTTGGATATCGCGCCCTGAGCTGCGGGAGCTGTGGCCCGCCGCCGACCACCACCTTGGAGCCGGGCAGGTCGAGGTCGAGAAACGCCTCGATGTTCTTTTCCACCGCGATCCGCCCGACATACAGGAACACCGGCCGCGACAGCCCGTGCTCGGCCGCCCAGTCGCGCCGCGGCTCGGGGGTGAAGCGATGCAGATCGACGCCGCGCGACCAGGCAAGCAGGTGGCGGAAGCCGCGCCCCGCCAGCTCGCGACGCAGACTGTCCGTCGCCACCAGCGTGCCTGCGGACGCGTTGTGGAACCGGCGCATGAACCGGTAGGAAAGCCCGAGCGGCAGCCCGGTGCGCGCCCGGAGGTATTCCGGGAACCGGGTGTGGAACGAGGTGGTGAAGGCCAGCCCCCGGCGCCTCGCCCAGCGCTTCGCCGCCATCCCGAGCGGCCCCTCGGTGGCGACGTGCAGCCGGTCCGGCGCGAACCCGGCGATGATCCGGGCCAGTTGGCGTCCGGGCAGCAGCGACAGCCTGATCTCGGGATAGGTCGGGCAGGGCAGGGTGCGGAACCGGTCAGGGCCCACCACCTCGACGACGTGGCCCATCGCCCGCAGCTCGGCCGACACGGTGGACAGGGTGCGGACCACCCCGTTCACCTGGGGCGTCCAGGCGTCGGACACGATCAGGATCCGCCGCGCGCCGGCCGCAACCCCGCTCATGCGTCGACCGGCCTTGGCGCCGGTGCTGCGGCGGGCTTGCCGGGACGCCCGAGCAGCGACAGGCCGCGGCGCCTGGCCCAGTCGATCAGCTCCAGCCTGCCGTCGGCGTGCTCCACCAGGGCGGTGCAGCTTTCCACCCAGTCGCCGTCGTTGAGGTAGAGCACGCCCTCGATCTCGCGCATCTCGGCGTGGTGGATGTGGCCGCACACCACCCCGTCCAGGCCGCGGCCGCGCGCTTCCGCCGCCAGCGCCAGCTCGAAGCGGTCGATCGCCTTGACCGCGCCCTTCACCTGCCGCTTCAGCCACGCCGACAGCGAGCGGTACGGCAGGCCGAGGCGGCGTCGCACGAGGTTGAACCAGCGGTTGACCACCAGGGACGCGGCATAGGCGCGGTCGCCGAGCAGCGCCAGCACGCGGGCATAGCGCACCACGCTATCGAACTCGTCGCCGTGCATCACCAGCAGCCGCCTGCCGTCCGCGGTCTGGTGCACCGCGTCGCGGCACAGCCTGATGCCGGCGATCTCCAGCCGGGTCGGCAGCCAGGCGCGCATCATCTCGTCGTGGTTGCCGGGAATGTAGAAAACGGCGGTGCCGGCATTGGCCGCCTGGAGGATCAGGCGGAGCACGCGGTCGTGGTGGCCGTCCCAGTACCAGGAGCGCCGCAGGCGCCAGCCGTCGATGATGTCGCCGACCAGGTAGAGCGTGTCGCAGCGCGTATGGGACAGGAAGTCGGCCAGGAACTCGGCGCGGCTGCCGCGCGTGCCGAGATGCACGTCGGACAAGAACACCGCCCGGTAGTGGGTTGTTCCGATGCCTGGACCCGTCTGCTCGCTCGCGATGGCGCTCATGAACACCGTCCTCCGCAGCGCCCGGTCGATTCGGTCGGGCGGTGGTGCAGCAACGAGGGCGCTCATACGCCGGCTCCGCAGCAAAGATCGTGACGTTTGCATGATGAACCTGCACCGATGCGCGCAAGCGGGTGACGCGAGATCGTCATCCGTGGACGCCGCCAGCCCCCGCTATGGTGGGTGCATGCTCGTCATCTACAACCCGACCGCGGGACGCAGGCGGGTCAGCCGGCTTTGGCGTGTGCTGGACGTGCTGGTGGCGCACGGAGTGCGGCTGGAGGTGGTCGAAACCCGGCACGCCGGCCATGCCGGCAGCCTGGCGCGGGACGCGGCGAGGCACGGCGCAGACCTGGTGGTCGCAGCGGGCGGCGACGGCACGATCGCGGAGGTGGCGTCCGGGCTGGACGGGCTGGACACGCCGCTCGGCATCATCCCGCTCGGCACCGCCAACGTTCTGGCGCACGAGCTGTCGCTGCCGACCGACGCGACCGGCCTCGCCGCGGTGCTGGCCAACGGCCGTACCGTGCCGCTCTGGCCCGGGATCGCGCGGGGCCGTTCCGGCAGCCGCTTGTTCGTGCAGATGCTCGGCATCGGCTTCGACGCCCACGTGGTGCACCGCATCTCCCGCCCGGTGAAGCGGGCGCTCGGCAAGGGTGCCTACGTGCTGCAGACCCTGTGCGAGCTGCCGCGCTACGACTTCGCCCCGGTGCGCCTGCGCATCGACGGCGACGCGGCGGTGGCCGGCAGCGTGATCATCGCCAAGGGCAGCCTGTATGGCGGCCCCTACCTGCTGGCCCCGGACGCCCGGACCGACGCGCCGGGCTTCTCCGTGATGCTGTTCGAGCAGGCCGGCATTCCCGCCGCCCTGCTGGCCGGCGCGGCGCTTCCGCTCAACCTGCTCGGCCGCGTGCCCGGCCTGGTGCACCGGCGCGCGAGCGAGATCGTGCTGCTCGACGAGGCGGGCCGGCCCGCCCAGGCCGACGGAGACCCGGCCGGCACCACGCCGCTGCACGTGTCGGACGCCCGGGCGCCGCTGCGGTTGATGGTGGCGCGCAACGGCGGTGCCGTCAGCCCCGCCCGCGACGTCGTGCGCGGCACGCGCTAGGCCTCCCGGTCGGCCAAGCCGACCGGGTGCCGCTGCCCGATGCCAAGCAGGCCGTTGTCCGACGATCCGGCGACGTCGAAACAGCACCACGTGCTCGAACGTGTCCCGACGCCGTCTGGCGCGATCGGCCTCGCCGTCCGCGCATCCGCTCGGTCTCGGTGGCGCAGTCCCGACCAGAAGCCGGCTCAGGAGTCGGACGACCCGTCCGCCTGCATGGCCGCCACCTCGTTGTTGTTGGGATCGAGGAAGTGGAACCGCCGCCCGCCGGGAAAGGCGAAGATCGCCCGCACCACGCGTCCGCCGGCCTCCTCCACCCGTGCCTGCGTCGCTTCCAGGTCGGCAACCGCGATCACCGGCAGAGGCGCCTGCGTGACCTCCTCGGGATCGGCCTGCAGCCCCACGTCGGTGTCGCCGATCAGGGTGCAGGCGTAGCTCGGGCCGTAACCCACCAGCTCCCAGCCGAACGAGGCGGCATAGAACGAGCGGGCGGCGTCGATGTCCCGCGACGGGAGCTCGATGAAGCTGGGATGCGGGATCATGGCGGCTCCTCTCCGTTCCCTAAATGTTCTCATCTCGTTAGAGCGTCGTCAAGCGACGCATTGACGCCGGGTTCCGCTGCCTGTCTGCTCCGCCGATGCTCGACCGGGTCCTGGTGTTCACGCTCGCGGACCAGCGCTTCGCGTTGCCGGGGTCCACCGTGCGCGAGTGCCTGCCGCTGCCCAGGCTGCAGCGCCGCCCGGGCCTGCCGGCGGCCGTGGCCGGCTTCTTCCCGTTCGGCACCGTGACGTTGCCGGTTCTGGACCTGGGCCGCCTGCTTGGCCTGCGCCAGCACGTCTTCCTGCTGGAAGCTGACGGACTGTACCGGCACCTGCTGCGCCTCGACGCCACCACGCTGCTGGTGGACCGCGCCATCGGCTTTGCCGACGCGACCGAGGCGCCGGCCGATCCCGCGCCCGACCCCTGGCAGCACGGCTGCGTCAGCCGCAGGGTGATGGTCGAGGGCGAGCCTGCCATGCTGCTGGACCCGGAGCGCATCCTGCAACGAGACGAGCGGGAGCGGCTCCATGCCCTGACCGAGGCGGCGCGCCGCCGTGCCGATGCCTGGGCCGCCGAACCGGTGCGCGATGCGGCCGGCTGAACCGGCCCCGGCCTTCGCGGCGATCAAGGCGCTGGTGATCCGGCGCACGCTGCACCACTACTACGAGAACAAGGAGTCGCTGCTGCAGGAGCGGGTGCTGCGACGCATGGCGGCACTCGGCGTCGACGCCGACGCCTACCTCGCCCTGCTGCAGGACGACCGGAACTCCGATGCCGAGTGGTCGGCGCTGGAAGACGAGATCACCGTCGGCGAAACCTTCTTCTTCCGCTTCGCCGAGCAGTTCGCGGCCCTGGAGCGGACAATCCTGCCGACCCTGATCCGCAGCCGCGCCGACAGCCGCAGCTTGCGCATCTGGAGCGCCGGCTGCTCCACCGGCGCCGAGCCCTATTCGGTGGCGATCCTGTTGCACCGGCTGCTGGGCGAACGCCTTGCCGGCTGGTCGGTCTCCATCCTGGGCACCGACATCAGCACCGCGGCGCTGCAAGCGGCGCGCGCGGCGGAGTACGGCGACTGGGCGCTGCGCTCGCTGTCGGATGCGGAGCGCCGGCGCGACTTCGTTGCCGTCCCGGGGGAACGCGTCCCACGCTGGCGGCTGCGGCCGGCCTACCAGGACATGGTGCGGTTCGAGCGGCGGAACCTGCTGCACCTGATCGAGACCGACCGGTCCTTCCTGCCGCAATACGACCTCGTGCTGTGCCGCAACGTGCTGATCTACTTCCATCCCGACCGGGTGCAGGCGCTCGTGCAGCGGTTCAAGGACGTTCTCGCGTCGGATGGCTGGCTGCTGCTCGGCCACGCGGAAGCCGGGGCGTTCGAGCAGGCCGGGCTGCGGCCGGTCGGCGTGGACAACACCACCGCCTGGATGCGCGCCGAAGCGCCGGCCCTGCCGCACGCGCTCCCGCCGC
>CAXTMS010000005.1:0-1541 GCA_964245345.1 uncultured Acetobacteraceae bacterium
GCCGGAAGAACATCGCGTGGTCGCCGAACAGCAGCCGCGCGCCGCGCAGGAACAGGTGCGGGCGGAACAACAGCGGCACGTACCAGGTCTTGATCCAGTTGTGCAGGCTGGTGCCCCAGCGCACCGTGTCCGGACCGCTCAGCAACGGGGTGAAGCCGGCCAGCGCCACCCGCCGGTCCGCCATGACGCGCCGGATCACCGCCACCGCGTCGTCCGGCAGCAGCGCGCCCGCGAGCACCACGCAGACGAGCCCGCCCCGCGCCTCCGCCACCCCGCGATTGATCTGCACCGCCCGGCCGCGCCCGCACTCCACCACCCGCACGCCGGCGGCGCGGGCGATGGCGCGGCTGTCGTCCGTGCTGCCGCCATCCACTGCGATCACCTCGTCCGGCGGCGGTACCAGGGCCGCCAGCGAGCGCAGCAGGCGCGGCAGCACCGCCGCCTCGTCCAGCATCGGGATCACGATCGCCACCGTGCTCACCCCTGCAGCTCCGGCCAGCGCCGAAGGTCTTCCGGACGATCCAGATCGGCCAGCGTGTCCAGCAGCACCGGCACGATCCCGCGCTGCGCCAGCCGCTGCACCGTGAGCGCCAGCACCGCACCCGTGCCCCACGGCATGTCCTCGAACAGCCAGGGCAGCGCAGCCCCGAGGCCGAGCAGGTAGTAGCCGCCATCCTCGGCGGGCCCGATCACCACCGCAGCCCCTTCCGCCAGCGCCGCCGCCGCCGCTGCGACCTGCCGCAGCGACAGGTCCGGCACGTCCGCGCCCAGCAGCACGACCGGAAGATGCGCCGCCGCCCGCGCCATCCGGGCGCCCAGGTCGCCGTCGCCCTGGTCCACCAGCGCCACCTCCGCGCCGAGCCAGGCCTCGAACATCGCCGCGGTCCCGCCGGTGGTGCGGATCTCCATCGGCAGGCCGGACGCCCGCAGGGTACCGAGCGCCCGCTCCGTGAGCCGGCGGTGCAGCGCCGCCGCGCCGTCCGCACCCAGCGCCGGGATCAGCCGCGTCTTCGCCAGCCCGGCCGTGGGATAGCGGGTGAACAGCACCAGCCGCGGCGGCACCGCCATCATCCCGGCCCCGGCCGGCGCAAACCCTTGCCGTCCTTCCCGCCCAGCCGCATCTGCAGCGCCATGCAAGCCTTTCCCTTCGCCTGGCGCAGGCTGCCGACAATGCTGCCGATCCTGCTGCCGGGTGTCGTCATGGTGGCGACCCTGGTGGGAGAACGCGTCACCCCGCTGCGGGTGCGGACCCAGGCCGAGCCGGGCCGGATCCTGCGCAACCTCCTGCTCGGCGGGCTCAGCATGGCGACGGTGGTTCTGGCCGAGGGACCGGCGGTGCGCCCGCTGGCGGCGCACGTCGTCCGGCGCCGGCGCGGCCTGTCGCAGCGCCTTCCCCTGCCGAACTGGGCGCGCGATCTCGTGGCGTTCCTGCTCATGGACTACACCATGTACGTGTGGCACGTGCTGACGCACAAGGTGCCGCTGCTGTGGCGCCTGCACCTGGTGCACCACGTCGACCTCGACCTGGACGCGTCCACGGC
>CAXTMS010000005.1:1641-21106 GCA_964245345.1 uncultured Acetobacteraceae bacterium
GACTCGAACTGGTCCAGCGGCCTCAGCCTGTGGGACCACCTGCACCGCACCTTCCGCCTCGACGTTCCGCAGGAACGGGTCGCGATCGGCGTGCCCGGCTACCGCGAGCCGGCCGACGCCGGGCTGCGTGCCTCGCTGCTTCTGCCGTTCACGCGCCAGCGCGACGCCTGGACAGCTCAGCCCGGACACGAGGATGTGCGGCGAACGCCATCCCCGCCGGACCTGTTCAACCACGAAGGAGTGCCAGCGCCATGACATCGCCCGCCCGGCTCAGCGACGAGCTTCGCAACGCGTCCAGCCCCGACCTGCGCCGCCGCCGCTGGGTGGTGGGCCTGTCCCTGCTCGGCAGCGCGATCGGCCAGATCGTCGCCCTGTACCAGGTCGGCATCGTCAAGCGCCTGCCCGACCCGCCGGGCCGGCTGTTCGACTCCACCCGCGTCAACGCCTCGACCTACGCCTACAAGCGCCTGCAGATGCCGGACGCGGTGCTGATGATCGGCACCTACGCCGCCACGGCGGCCCTGGCTGCGGCCGGCGGCAAGGACCGCGCGGCGCGCACCCCCTGGCTGCCGGTGGCGCTCGCGGCGAAGACGCTGTTCGACGTCGGGACCAACCTCAAGCTGGCGCGGGAGGAATGGCAGGTGAACGGCGCCCTGTGCGCCTACTGCCAAACCGCCTCGGCGCTGTCGCTGGCGTCCGCCGCGCTCGCCGTGCCGGAAGGGGTCCGCGGCGCGGGGGCCCTGCTGCGGCGCCGCCGCGCCAGAGCATGATCGGTTCGCGTCGGCTCACGGAGCATGCTCTGGCTCCTTGTTCGTCGAGCATCGACCGAACCGGTTCGGTCGGATGATGCTCTGGACGACCGGACCCATTCCCGCCCGATGGCTGCGCAGCACCGGGGAAGAGGCTGGCCAGGCGACCTGCCGGGCATCCCGTTCTGCGTGGCGTCGCATTGCCGAAGGCGGATCCTGCGTCACGGCCCGCCCCGTCGCACGCGCCGGATGGCCGGAATGGATGATCAGGGCCGGAGTACGATCTTCCCACGCGTGTGCCGCCGTTCCAGGTCGCGGAAGGCCTCCCGTATGTCCTCAAGTCCATAGATCCCGGCGATGGGCGCTTCCAGCTCTCCCGCTTCGACGAGGCCGGCCAGCTCGGCCAGGACCTGGACGTCGGCCGCATCCATGCCGCCGGCCGATCTCGTCCTGAACGTTTCGGCGGCCGCGAAGTCGATAATGGTGTTCACCCGTCCGGGGTCCAGCCCGAGCGTCCCGACGGCGAGTTCGACGTAGCCTCCGCCGAAGAAGTCGAGGAACGCGTCGATGCGTCCGGATGGGGCCGCAGCCTTGCAGCGTCGGGCGAGGTCGTCGCCGTAGTTCACGGGAATCGCACCATGCGCCGACAGCCACGCGTCGTTGGCAGCACCCGCGATGCCGAGCACGGTGGCGCCCTTGCGCCGCGCGAGCTGCGTGGCGATGACGCCGACACCTCCGGCCGCGCCCGCAACGGCAACCGTCTCGCCCGGCTGCAGATCGACCGCGTCGACCGCTGCGTACGCCGTCGTGCCGGCGACGAACAGGCTGCCGGCAACCTCCCACGGCACGCCTGCCGGCCTGGTCGTCAGCTGCTCGGCGGGAACGGCCACGTACTCGGCGTGGCTGGCCCGCTCGTGGGTGAAGCCGAAGACCTCGTCCCCGGACCTGAACGTCGCCACTCCCTTTCCAACCTCCTCCACGATGCCCGCCAGGTCGCTGCCTTCTCCCGAAGGAAAGGTGGCCGGCCAGCGATCGTGCAGGAGTCCCTTGCGGATCGACGCCTCGCCCGGGTTTATCCCGGCCGCCTTCACCTTCACGAGCACCCGTCCGGCTCCAGCGACGGGACGAGGAACATCGCGCACCTCAAGCACCTCGACGTCTCCATAGCGGTCGAAGCGCACAGCTCTCATGACAGCCATCCTCAATCTCCACGAATGGTCGGCCGGGCGTTCAGCCTGACGCCCGGAACACGTTGGCCGCTGGCGCGCTTGATCCGCCGGTCGCCGGCACCGCCCGCGCTTGTCTTCGAGGGTAGCGGCGGTTCCACGGTTCATCTTCACAAGGCAGGCGCACGCGCCGGCCGATGGTGGACGTCAGCCAATCATTCCCACTCGATCGTGCCGGGCGGCTTGGAGGTGATGTCGTAGGTCACCCGGTTGATGCCCCTGACCTCGTTGACGATCCGCCCCGCCACCCGGTTCAGGAACCCCATGTCGAACGGATACACCTCCGCCGTCATGCCGTCGGTGCTGGTCACCGCGCGCAGCGCGCAGGCCTGGTCGTAGGTGCGTCCATCGCCCATCACCCCCACCGTGCGCACCGGCAGCAGCACGGCGAAGGCCTGCCAGATCGCGTCGTAGAGCCCGGCGGAGCGGATCTCCTCCAGGAACACGGTGTCCACCTTGCGCAACAGGTCCAGCTTCTCCCGGGTGATGTCGCCCGGAATGCGGATCGCCAGCCCAGGCCCCGGGAACGGGTGCCGCCCGACGATGTGCTCGGGGATGTCGAGTTCGCGTCCCAGCGCACGCACCTCGTCCTTGAACAGCTCGCGCAGCGGCTCCACCAGCCGCATGCGCATCCGTTCCGGCAGGCCGCCCACGTTGTGGTGGCTCTTGATCGTCACCGACGGACCCCCGGTGACGCTCACGCTTTCGATCACGTCCGGATACAGCGTGCCCTGGGCCAGGAAGTCGGCGCCGCCCAGCTTGCCGGCCTCCTCGTCGAACACCTCGACGAACAGCCGGCCGATGGTCTTGCGCTTGGTTTCCGGATCGGACACCCCGGCGAGCGCGTCGATGAACAGGTCGCTGGCGTCGCGATGGACCAGCCGGATGTTGAACCGGCCGCGGAAGGTGCGCACCACCTCCTCCGCCTCGCCCGCGCGCAGCATGCCGTGGTCGACGAAGATGCAGGTGAGCTGGTCGCCGACCGCCTCGTGGATCAGCACCGCCGCCACCGAGCTGTCCACCCCGCCCGACAGGCCGCAGATCACCTGGCCTGTGCCCACCTGGGCGCGGATCCGCTCGATCTCCAGCGCGCGGAACCCCTTCATGGTCCAGCGCCCGGCGCAGCCGGCCACGTCGTGGGTGAAGTTGCGCAGCAGCGCCGCGCCGTGCGGGGTGTGCACCACCTCGGGATGGAACATCAGCCCGTAGAGGCGGCGACCCTCGTCGGCGATAACGGCGAACGGAGCGCCCTCGCTCGCCGCGACAGCATGAAATCCGGGCGGCAGGCGGGTGATCCGGTCGCCGTGGCTCATCCACACCTGCTCGCGTCCGCCACGCGCCCAGGCACCGCGGAACAAGGCGCAGTCCTCCAGGATGTCGACGTGAGCCCTGCCGAACTCGCGGTTGTCGCCCGCCGCCACCTCGCCGCCGAGCTGCAGGCACATCGTCATCTGGCCGTAGCAGATGCCGAGCACCGGCACGCCCAGGGCAAACACCTGGTCCGGTGCGCGGGGCGAGTCGGCGTCCGGCACGCTCGCCGGGCCACCGGACAGGATGACGCCGCGCGCGCGGAAGTTCTCGATCCGCGACGGCTCGACGCTGTACGGCCAGATCTCGCAGTACACCCCGCTTTCCCGCACCCGCCGGGCGATGAGCTGCGTCACCTGGCTGCCGAAATCCAGGATCAGGATCCGGTCGTCGTGCAGGACGGCGTCGAGCTCGCTCATGGTGATACACCCTTCGGAACGGGTAGGCGCGGGACAACGGGGCGCGCGGTGCGGGATCGCGGACGGCGATCGGGGTTGCTATACCGGCGCCTCCCGGCAGGAGCCAGGGTGGAGAAACACGCCATGACCATGCGCCGGCGCCGCGATGGCCGGATCGGAGCGGCCATCGGCCGCCTGCTCCTCGTGGCGGTGCTCGCGCTGATTCCGCTCGCGGCCCTGGCGGAGCCGGGCGATCCGGTCGGGGACTGGGCCGGCACCCTGGTCGCTTCCCAGGGCACCTGCCCGGATCGCGCCCCGTCCCGGCTGCTGGTCAGCGGCACCGACATCTCGTTCGTGCCGGCCGGCGGGGTGCTGGTCCTGCACGGCCACCGGCGGCCCGGATCGCGCCTGCACGCCCAGCTGCTGCTCACCGACATGAACCGCCACCCGTTGCCGATGGTGTTCGAGGGCATCCTGGCACCCGACGGCAGCCGCATCGACGGCACCTACGGCACGCCATCCTGCCGAGCCCGCGTCACCCTGCTGCGGCCGGAGAACCACCCGCTGCAGCGCCTGCTGGGCCACTGACCCGAAGGGGTTGCGGACGCCTGAGCCTTCGGCTAAATCCCGCCCCCACTGGCAGGGCACCCGTAGCTCAATTGGATAGAGCACCAGACTACGAATCTGGGGGTTGGAAGTTCGAGTCTTTCCGGGTGCGCCATTCCCATCCCTGACGCACCGGTATTGCCCGTCCCGATCGGGTCCGACGCAACTTCGCGGCGTGCCGACCGATCTGCTTGCATCGTTTCCCTGCTGTGAAAGACGGGACATGCGACGACTGATCCTGGCTGCGATGCTTGTTGCCGCGGGCGCACCCGTCGCCGCGCGCGGCGACACGCTCGCCACCCTCAACGCGTCCCAGGTCGCCACCGGCAACCTCGACGCCTGCTTCGACCGCAACTTCCAGCCCGGGCGGGACAAGGCCGGCGACCAGGGCGTGTCGAAGCGGCGGCTGCTGGGCGTCTGCTCGTCCGAATGGGATGCGGCGGCACAAGCCTGCCACGTCAACAGCGGCAATCCGATCAAGGACTGCCGGACGCAGACCGGCCAGTTGGCGGACGACTACCTGAACGTGAAGAGCGCCAGCATCCACTAGGCGCCGCCCAGCTCCCCCGGCAGATGGACGCGACATGCAGACCACCACGGAGCCCGGCGACGGCGACCTGCTCGACGTCCTGCGCGCGCTGCTGGTCGGCGAGCACGACCTGATCGCCAACGCCGCCAACACCGCGGCCCTGCTGTTCCACACGCTTGGCGAGGTGAACTGGGCCGGCTTCTACTTCCTGCAGGGCGCGGAGCTGGTGCTGGGCCCGTTCCAGGGCCGGGTCGCCTGCGTGCGCATCCCGCTCGGCCGCGGCGTCTGCGGCACCGCCGCCGCGCGGCGCGAAACGATCGTGGTGCCGGACGTGCACCTGTTTCCCGGCCACATCGCCTGCGACGCGGCCTCGCGCAGCGAGATCGTGGTGCCGCTGGTCCGGGATGGCGTCCTGCTCGGCGTGCTGGACATAGACAGCCCGGTCGCCGACCGTTTTTCCGACGCCGACAAGGCGCTGTGCGAGGCGGCGGCAGACGTGCTGGTCCGAAGCCTGCAGCCGGCGTGACGCAGGCGCCGATCCCGGCAGCACTCGCGGTGCTGGTGCGGGACCGGCAGGTGCTGCTGGTATGCCGCGCCAACCCCCCGGACCAGGGGCTGTGGGGCTTCCCGGGCGGGCGGATCGAACGCGGCGAGACCGTGTTCGCCGCCGCCGAGCGCGAGCTCGCCGAGGAAACCGGACTGACCGGAACGGCCATCCGCCTGCTGGACGCGCTCGACCTGCTCGACCGCGCCCCGGACGGCGCGCTGCGGCACCACTTCATCCTGCTCGCCGTGCTGTGCAGGCCCGGCTCCGGGCTGCTGCGTGCCGCGGACGACGCGCTGGAAGCGCGGTGGTTCGACGCCGACGCGCTGGGGGACGACGACGCGCGGCTCAGCCGAAACGTCGCGCGCCTCGCCCGGACGGCTTTGTCGTAGTGCTGCGGCGCTGCGACGCCGCGGCCCGGTCAGGCGATCTGCATGTTCTGCACCGCGGTTTCCAGCTCCTGGAAGCTCGGCATGTGCTCGTTGGGCACCATCTTGCGCCCGCTCTCGATGCTGATCTGCGGCGGGTTGCCATGCAGGTGCGCCACCAGCACCGCGCGGATCAGCTCGTAGTACTTGGCTTCCTCCATCACCACGGCGCTCAGCCGCGCCGCGATCGGCGCCACCATGCCATAGGCCAGTAGCACGCCGAGAAAGGTGCCGACCAGCGCGCCGCCGATCATCTCGCCCAGCACCGCGGGCGGCTCGCTGATCTTGGACATGGTCTTGATCACGCCGAGCACCGCGGCGACGATGCCCAGCGCCGGCAGCGCGTCCGACATGCTTTGCAGCGCGTGGCAGGGATGCAGCTCCTCGGCCAGCGTCTTCTTCAGCTCGCGCGCCATGATGTCGTCGAGCTGGTGCGGGTCGTCCACCGTCATGCCCACCATGCGCAGGTAGTCGCAGATCATGGCGCCGGCATGGTGGTTCGCCAGCACCTTGGGGAAGGCGGCGAACGCGCTGCTGCTGTCCGGCCGCTCGATGTGCGGCTCGATCGCGGTGGCGCCCTTGCTGCTCGCCAACTTCACGAAGAAGTACAGCAGGCTCAGCATCTCCACGTAGTCGGCCTTCTTGAACGCGGGTCCCTTCAGGACCTTCTTGAACCCGCCGATGGTGTGCTTGATGTCGTGCAGGGAGTTGGCCATCAGGAAGGTGCCGACCGCGGCGCCCAGGATGCTCACCAGCTCGAACGGCATGGACGCCACCAGCGGCCCGATCGCGCCGCCGGAGGCGATAAAGCTGCCAAACACGCACAACAGCAGGAACACCAGGCCGCCGATCGTGAACACCGTTCAGCCTCCTGCCGCGCCAGGTGCCGGCGCGTGCTGCCGGCGCAGCGTCAGCACGACCCGCCGGTTGGCGCTGGCGAGCGGATCGGCCGGCAGAAGCAGGTGCCGGTCCGCGAAGCCGGTCACCCCGGCCACCCGGCCGTCGGGCAGCCCCGCATCGACCAGCAGGTCGCGCGCAGCGTTGGCGCGCCCCGACGACAGGGTCCAGTTCGAGACCGTGCCCGCGGACAAGGGTGCCGCGTCGCTGTAGCCCTCGATCGAGACCGGCTCCGTCAGCGTCGCCAGGAACGGCGCCACCTTGCGCAGCAGCGCCTGGGCCCGCGCGTTCAGGGTGGCGGCACCCCGGTCGAACATGGGCTTGCTTTGGCTGTCCATGATCTGGATGCGCAGGCCCTCCGCGGTGACGTCGACCGCCATCTGGTCGGCGAACGCGGCCAGGGACGGATCCGCCGCGACCAGGCGCTTCACCGCGCCCGCCGCCGCCTTCAGCGACCTGTCCTCGGCTGCGGCGGCCGCCGCTTCCGCAGCCTTGTTCATCGTCGGGCCGGGTTCCGGCGACGCCGCACTCCCGGTGCCGGCCGTCTGGCCCTGCATGGCGACTCGCGCGGCGGCATTCTGCACCACAGCCCCCTCCGCGAGGGCGGTCCCGGATCCCGGGCCGGCCGACTCGTCGTCGTTGTCGGTGTCGGACGCACCGGACGAGGCGTCGCCGTCGCTCGACACCTGGCCCGGTGCCGTCTGCATCGCCATCGGCTGCGGCGCGTCGGAGGTGGGCGGCGCGCCGCTGCCCTTCACCACCAGGTTGGTGCCCTTGTCCAGCGGGCTCATCCCGCCCGGCACCAGCCCGGCGCCGGAGAACCCGTTCTCGACGTTGGCGAGCGGACTGAAATAGGCGGCGATGCCGCGGCGCTGCTGCTCGCTGGTGGCGTTGATCAGCCACATCAGCAGGAAGAAGGCCATCATCGCGGTGACGAAGTCGGCGTACGCGACCTTCCAGGCACCGCCGTGATGACCGCTGGCGCCTTCCTCGATCCGGCGGATCACGATGGTCGCCCCGCCCTCGTTCTTGCCACGCCGCTTGGCCATCCGGCCTGCTCCCACGCCACCCGTCCGGACGTCATCATGCGGGGCAGCGCCTTAACCATCGGCTAACGCGGGGTGGTCACCAACGCGTGGGCAGTTGGGCGACGTCGGCCTCCAGTCCGGCCGGCAAAGGGTCGCGCAGGCGCACGCGGTAGAGCCGGTAACGTTCCGCCACCACGCCGTTCCGGCTCCGGACCAGCTCGCCGGCGGGCACCAGGGTCGACCAGTAGCGTCGGTCCGGCGCGTCGTGCCGGCGCTCGCTCCGCACCAGCAGGCCGGTGCCGGCACCGCGCGTCCCGTGCGGCAGGGCGAACAGCGCCCAGCGCGGCTGCACGCCCAGCACGGTTCGGTCCGGCAGCTCGCGCGCCAGCTCCGACGCCAGGCCGTAGTCGTCGGCGGCAACGAAGCCAGGACCGGCCGCGCCGACGGAAGCGGCCAGCGTGTCCCAGCCCGCCAGCCGCTGCAGCGTCACGTCCACCCCGCGCGGCAGCGGGAACGGCGCCGTGGCCGCCTGCAGATAGACCGGCGCCGTCACCGCGAATCCCAGGATCGCCGCCTGCCGCCACCAGCGCGGCGCCGCCGCCGCTGCGGCGGCGGCGGCCTGCGGGTAAAGCAGGCCGGGCCAGTTCGCCTGCACCCGGTCGCCGAGCGCGTGCTGCACGAACACGGCCAGGGGCAGAAGCGTCACCCAGGCCAGCAGCGCCGGACCGGGCAGGCCACGCCGGCCTTCATGAACACTGTTCACAACTCCCAGGACGAGCAGAACGAACACCAGCGGCGTCGCCAGCCCGAGCTGCCCGCCCACCAGCTCGGCGAGGTACCGGCCTGCCCGCGCCGGATGCCAGTCGCCGGTGCGTCCGCCCTGCCTGGCGAAGCTGGCCCAGCCATGCGCCCGGTTCCAAACCAGCACCGGCGCGAACAGGGCCAGCGCCAGCAGAAGCGCCAGCCACGGCCAGGGAGTGCGCAGCCAGCGCCGTCCTGCCGCGGTCGCCAACAACCAGCCGGCCAGGCCAATCCCGCTCAGAACAACCGTATACTTGCTGTCGAGCGCCAGCCCGAGTGCCGCCCCCGCCAACAGCCACCAGGCGCCGCGCCCGGTCGCCAGCACCCTTCCCATTGCCGCCAGCGCCGCCGTCCAGAAGAACAGCAGCGGCGTGTCCGGGGTCATGGTGACGCTGCCGACGCCGAGCAGCAGCGTGGCGTTCAGCAGCACCGCGGCCACCAGCGCACGGCGCGCGCGGTTCTCCCGGTCGCCCAGGTCGGCGGCGGCCGAGGCCAGGAGCAGGGTGCCGACCGCGGCGGACACGGGGGCCAGCAGGCGCACGCCGAGCGGACCGGCGCCGCACAGCAGCGTCCCGGCCCTGATCCACAGCGCCACCATGGGCGGATGGTCGAGATAGCCCGGCGCCAGGGCGCGCGACCACACCCAGTAGTACGACTCGTCGGGGGACAACGGTGCCAGGCCGCACACCGCGAGCCGGAGCAGCGTCAGCAGCACCAGAACCGCGAGCCACGGCGTCAACGCAGCCGCCAGATCAGGGTCGAGGACACCGCGTAGTTCCACACCACCCCGATCGCCGCCCCCGCGGCGCCCGCCGGCTGCCAGCCGTGATGGGTGTCGTGCAGCGTGCGGGCGATGCCGACATTGGCGACGGCGCCGACGCCGCAGACCAGCATGAACAGCAGCAGGCCGCGCCACAGCCGGGCGCCGCGCAGGCGCCGGTCGCGATAGGTCAGGGTGTTGTTGAGCCAGAAGTTGGCGATCATGGCCACGACCGTGCCCACCGTCTGGGCCTCGGCGAACGAGGCGCCGGTCCGCCGGCTCGCGTCGAGCACCAGGAGGTTCACCAGCACGCCGGCCACCCCCACGGCGGCGAAGCCGATGAACCGGGTCGGCAGCAGGCCGCGGAACGCCTTGTCCAGGATCATGCTGCCGAACTGCGCCAGCACCAGGGCGTCGAGCTTGCTTTCGCCGGCCAGGCGCGGGCGGAACCGGGCCGGGATCTCGATCACGCGCGGAACCTCGCCGGTCGCCGCCGGGGCGGACAGGATCAGGTCGAGCAGGATCTTGAACCCTTGTCCGCTCAGCCGCGGCGCCACCCGCTCGAAGAAGCGCCGCTCGCAGGCGAAGAACCCGCTCATCGGGTCGCCGAGCCGGTTGAAGCCGGGACGCACGGGCAGGAAGACCTGCGCCAGGCGGATGCCCGTGTCCGACAGCCGGTGCCGCCACGGCGAGGACAGGCCGGCGGCGTCGCCGCCGGAAACGTGCCGGGAGCCGACCGCGATGTCGCAACCGCCGGCGGCCACCGTGTCCAGCATGCGCGGCAGGCAGGTCTCGTCGTGCTGCCCGTCGCCGTCCATCACCGCGACCAGGGGCGCGGACGAGGCCAGCACCCCCTCGATCACCGCCGAGGACAGGCCGCGCCGGCCGATGCGGCGCAGGCCGCGCACGCGGGCGTCGGATGCGGCGACGGCACGGATCTCCTCGATGGTGCCGTCCGGGCTGTCGTCGTCAACGAAGATCGCCTCCCAGGCGCGGCCGGCCAGGGCGGCGTCAAGGGCCGCCACCAGCGGGCGCACGTTGGGGCGCTCCCGGTAGCAGGGCACCACGACGCTGATCAGGGGCGAGGTCGGCAATCCGGCCGCGTCAGATCGGCACGCCGGCGAGGTCGCGGCTGGTGCGTATGGTCTGCAGGGTTTGCAGCCGGCTCACATGCGCCGCCTCGGTCAGGCGACGGGTGAGCTGGTTCTCGTGCGCGGTGTCGCGCGCGACCAGGCGCAGCAGGAAGTCGCCGCCGCCGCGGATCATGTGGCATTCGCGCACCTCGGGCCAGTCCGCCACCAGCGACTCGAACCCGGTCAGCACGCTGTCCTTCTGGCTGTCGAGGCCGACCAGGGCGAAGAACACCACGGTCCAGCCGAGCAGATGCGGGTCGCTGTCGCCGTGGTAGCCGCGGATCACCCCCAGCTCCTCCAACCGGCGCACCCGGCGCAGGCAGGGCGGGGCGGAGATGCCGGCGCGGCGCGCCAGCTCGACGTTGGTCATGCGCCCGTCCTGCTGCAGCTCGGCGACGATGCGCCGGTCGATGGCGTCGAGCTCGATCCCGGCCTGCATGCCGGAATGAACACCGAGCTGGTCTGGGATCTGCATGGCGGCATGGTTGTATTGCAGCCACGGCTACAGGCAAAGGCCGTAGCGGCCGCCTGCGCGCCGGTGCCGACCTCCATCTTGCTTGCGCTGCAGCAAACCAGGCTCATATCCTGGCCCGACGTTGAGAATCGATCCGACATGATCCAGACCTTCAACACCGACCTGCTCGTCATCGGCGCCGGCCCGGCCGGCTACACCGCGGCGATCTATGCCGCGCGGGCCAACATGAAGCCGATCCTGGTGTCGGGTCTGCAACCGGGCGGGCAGCTCACCATCACCACCGACGTCGAGAACTACCCGGGCTTCGCGGAAGCGGTGCAGGGACCGTGGCTGATGGAGCAGATGGCGGCCCAGGTCGAGCATGTCGGCACCCGCGTGGTCTCCGACCTGATCACCGAGTGCGACCTGCAGCCCAGGCGGGCGGGCGAGCCGTTCCGGCTCGTGGGCGACTCGGGCGACGTGTTTCTGGCGCGCACGGTGGTGATCGCGACCGGGGCGCAGGCGCGCTGGCTCGGCCTGCCGGCGGAATCCCGGCTGCACGGCTCGGGGGTGTCGGCCTGCGCCACCTGCGACGGCTTCTTCTACCGCGGCAAGCGGGTGGCGGTGATCGGCGGCGGCAACACCGCGGTGGAGGAGGCGCTGTTCCTCACCCACCATGCCGACCACGTGACCCTGATCCACAGGCGGGACCGCCTGCGCGCCGAGCGCATCCTGCAGGACCGGCTGTTCGCCCATCCCAAGGTGTCGGTGCTGTGGAACAGCGTGGTCGAGGACATCACCGACAGCGGCACGCCGCCGGTGGTGGACGGGGTGGTGTTGCGCGACATCGTGTCCGGCAGGACCAGCCAGCTCGGCGTCGATGGGGTGTTCGTGGCGATCGGCCACCTTCCCAACACCGCGGTGTTCCGCGGACAGGTGGAGCTCGACGCGGAAGGCTACGTTGTCACCGAGCCCGGCAGCACGCGCACCAACGTGCCCGGCGTGTTCGCCGCCGGCGACGTGCAGGACAAGGTGTTCCGCCAGGCGGTGACGGCGGCCGGCACCGGCTGCATGGCGGCGCTGGAAGCGGAGCGCTACCTGACCGAGCAGGTGGTCCCGGTCCGGGCCGAAGCCGCCTGAACCGTGCAGCCCATGCGCCGCCCTTCATCCCCCAAACGATGAGCGTCACGCGATGAGCATGGCCCAATGAGCATGGACTGGGACAAGCTCAGGATCTTCCATGCGGTCGCGGAGGCGGGCAGCTTCACCCATGCGGGCGACGTGCTCAACCTGAGCCAGTCCGCGGTCAGCCGGCAGATCTCGGCGCTGGAAGAAGCGCTGCAGGTGCCGCTGTTCCACCGGCACGCGCGCGGCCTGATCCTGACCGAGCAGGGCGAGCAGATGAACCGCACCGTGCGGGACGTGTTCGCCAAGCTCGCCATGACGGAGGCGCTGCTCAGCGAAAGCAAGGAAAAGGCGGCCGGCCGGCTCAAGGTGACCACCACCACCGGCTTCGGCACCGCCTGGCTCACGCCGCGCCTGCCGCGCTTCCTCCAGGCGCATCCCGACATCTCCATCACCCTGATCCTGGAAGACAGCGACCTCGACCTCGGCATGCGCGAGGCGGACGTGGCGATCCGCATGCACCCGCCGCGCCAGCCCGACCTGGTGCAGCGCCACCTCGCCGACATCCAGATGCCCGTCTGCGCGTCGCCCGACTACCTCCAGCGCAACGGCACCCCGGCCACGGCGGAAGACCTGGACGCGCACAAGCTCCTCCTGTTCGGCTCCTACCGGCCGCCGGTTCCGGACGTGAACTGGCTGGCCGGGCTCGGGCGGCCCAACGGGCAGAAGCGTCAGCCGGTGTTCGAGGTGAACAGCCTCACCGCGCTGGCGGACGCGATCGAGGCCGGGCTCGGGATCGGCTCGGTGCCGCACTACATGCTGACCGACCGGCCCGGGCTGGTGCGGATCATGACCGACATCAAGCCGCCGACCATCGAGGCCTATTTCGTGTATCCGGAGGAGCTGCGCACCTCCAAGCGGGTGGCGGTGTTCCGGGACTTCCTGCTGGCCGAGATGCCGTCGCGGCATTGACGGGACGGCTGCGATGACCCGGATGCGGCCTTCTGCCCACGCGGCGCTGTGGGTTGTCCTGTTGCCGCTGCTGGGATCGTGCTCCGGCGCGCCGCCCGGGGCGAGGGCGGCGCCCGGCGTCGACACCGACCTCCAGCCGAACGGACAGCCGTATGACGGGCCCGCGACGGTGACGTCGGCGCCTCCGGCCGACAACAGCGACGCGCGGCTGTATTGTCATCCCGAGGGCGTCGGGAGTGCGTGTACCCGCCAGTGACGCCGCGGTGGCGCGGCAGGGTTGCCGCAGCCTTGGCTGGAAGGTTGTTCGTCCGGGCTGGTCCTCGTAGCCGTCGCGGTCGACCCCGTCGCCCCTGGTCTCCAGGGTCGCCTGCCGGGCGGCAGGCGATGCGGGTTCGCGCCGCCTATCCGGCCCCACATCGCCAATCTGTAGCCTGGCCGACGGCCGTCGCTGCCTCCGACCTGCCGCGCGGGCCGTGGGAGATGCAGTGCGGTGCGGAACCCAACGTCACCGTCAGCTCACGCGTTGTTTACCGTTGCGTAAGGAGACCGAGGCAATAACCGGACGCCCGGTGAGGTGGTCCATGCATCGACTGATCGACACGCTCAACAACGAGGAGGCCAGGCTCAACGCGCTGCGGGACCTGCGCCTGTTGAACACGCCACCCAGCGAAAGCTTCGACCGGCTGACCCGACTGGCCAGCCAGCTTCTGGCCGCTCCCGTGTCCACGCTGTCCCTGACCGACCACGATCGGCAATGGTTCAAGTCCAGGGTCGGGGTGGACGTGTCCGAGATCCCGCGCGAGCAGGCGCCCTGCAGCTACGCCATCGAGGGCAGCGACGTGTTCGTGGTCCCGGACCTCGCGGCCGATCCCCGCTTCGTGGGCTCGCCTCTGGTGAACGCCGGCATCCGCTTCTATGCCGGCGCGCCCTTGTTCACCCGCGCCGGTTTCGGCCTGGGCACGATCTGCGTGCTGGACGACAAGCCGCGGCAGATCGACGAGGCGGGACGACGCGTGCTGCAGGACCTCGCCGGCATGGTGATGAGCCAGGTCGAGCTGCAGAACATGATCGGCCGCGTGGACGCGACCACCGGCCTGCCCAACCAGCACCAGATGTTCGAGGACCTGGAGGACCTCGCCAGGCGGGAGCCGGGCGGCGAGGCGGCGCTGCTTCTGGTGGAGCTCATGACTGCGTCACAGGCATCGCATGCGTTGCGGGTGCTCGGTTCCGACCACCTGGACGCGATGGCCCAGAGGGCGATGTCGCTGGTGCAGCGTTGCGCGGGCGATCGCGGGTGTCTCTACCATGTCGGCGCGATGCGCTGTGCGGTGGTGCTGAAGGACGCGGCGTCGTGCGACGTGGTCGCGAAGCGCGTCATCGCCGCGCTCAGGGAGCCGATCGCGTGCGGCGGGGTTCCCGTCATCCCCTACCCGGCGATCGGGATCCACGCGTTCGAGGCTGGCCGGACGGCGCCGCGCGACGTGTTCCGCCGCGCGCTGAACGCCGCCGACGACGCCCGCACCGCCGCCGACGGCACCGTGGCCCGGTACAGCCCGTGCCGGGACCAGCGCAGCGCCCGCAGCTTCAACCTGCTCGGCGAGTTCGGCGGCGCCCTGGCATCCGCCACACAGCTGTCCCTGGTGTACCAGCCCCGCATCAGCCTGGCCTCGCGGCGCATGCTCGGCGTGGAAGCGCTGCTGCGCTGGCGGCACCCGACGCTGGGGCAGGTGTCGCCGGGAGAGTTCGTGCCGCTGGTCGAGCAGACGGCGATGGTGCAGCCGATGACGAGCTGGGTCACCGCGGCGGCGATGCAGCAGGCGCAGGCCTGGAAGCAGAACGGCCTCGACCTGTGCGTGTCCATCAACGTGTCCGCCCTGGACCTGGACGGGCGGGACTTCGCGACCCGGCTGCTTCACGCCGCCGAAGGGTTCGGCCTCCATCCTTCGGGCGTGGAGATCGAGTTCACCGAAAGCGCCGTGGCGCGCAACGGCGACCGCGTGAAGGAGCAGCTGCGGGAGCTGCGGTCGCAGGGGATGGGCATCGCCATCGACGACTTCGGCACCGGCTACAGCAACCTGTCCTATATCCAGGAGCTGCCCGTTTCCGTGCTCAAGATCGACCAGTCCTTCGTGCGCCGGCTGACGCGGTCGTCCAGGGACCGGCTGCTGGTGCGCACGATGATCAGCATGGCCCACGACCTCGGCTACCGCGTCGTCGCCGAAGGGATCGAGACGCAGGACGCCTTCGACATGCTCCGGTCCTGGGACTGCGACGAGGGACAAGGCTACCTGATGTCTCGTCCCGTGGCCTCCTCGGTCATCGGCGCGTGGCAGGACCGGCACGTCGCCGCCTGATCCCGGATCGAGCCCGCGGAGTCCGCGCCGCGCGCGTTGAAGGTCGGCGGCGCGCGGCGCGTCAGGCGAGGCCGTTCCGGGGCGCAAGCAGGCCGGCGGACACCGGCGGCGAGATGCTTTCCAGCGAGCGGCCTTCGCAGTCCACTCCAAGCCGCAGCGCGGTGACGCCGGCCGCCACCATCAGCAGCCCGGCGACGCCGTAGCCCACCGCCAGCGGCACCGGACCGCCCGTGCCGATCAGCCTGCCGAACAGCCAGGGCGTGCCGGCGGCGAACACCATGCCGAACGCGTAGAACAGGGCGATCGCGGTGGCGCGCACCTCCAGCGGGAACACCTCGCTCGCGGTCAGGTAGGCGGCCGAGGCGGCAGCGGAGGCGAAGAAGAAGATCGCGGCCCAGCCGACCGTCTGCGTCAGCGCCGTCATCTGCCCGCCGGCGAACAAGGCCGCCACCCCCACCATCAGCACGCCGGACACCGCATAGGTGGCGAAGATCATGCGCCGGCGTCCGACCGTGTCGAACAGGCTGCCGAGCAGCAGCGGGCCCAGGAAGTTGCTGGCGGCGATCGGCAGGATGAACAGGCCGACCTTGGCCGCGGACACGTGCTCGTAGCGGGTCAGCACCATGCCGTAGGTGAAGAACACCGCGTTGTACAGGCAGGCCTGGGCCACCATCATGACCAGCACGAGCACCGAGCGCATCCGGTACTGGCCGAACATCGCCCGCAGCACCACCTCGTAGCCGAACACCCGACGCGGGTGGATCAGCAGGGAGTCGTGCACCGCGCAAAGCGGCACGCCGATGCGCCGTGCGACCTGGCGCTCGATCTCGTCGATCGCGGTGGTGCTTTCGTCGTACTTGCCGTGGGTCACCAGCCAGCGCGGGCTTTCCGGCACCCAGCGACGCAGCAGCAGGATCGCCAGGCCCAACACGCCGCCGATCCCGAAGCCCAGCCGCCAGCCGAGGTTGATCCCCATCGCGTGGCCGCTGAGCAGGAACAAGGATGCCCCGGCCCCCGCACCGGCACCGATCCAGAACGAGCCGTTGACGATCAGGTCGACGCGGCCGCGCAGCCGCGCCGGGATCAGCTCGTCGATCGCCGAGTTGATCGCGGAATACTCGCCGCCGATGCCGATGCCGGTGACGAAGCGGAACAGCATGAACGACCGGACGTCCCAGGAGAACGCCGACAGCAGCACGCCCAAGATGTAGATGCCGAGCGTGACGTTGAAGATGCTCTTGCGTCCGTAGCGGTCGGTCAGCCAGCCGAACAGCAGCGCGCCGATCACCGCGCCCACCACGTAGACGGACGCCGCCCCGCCGATCTGCTCGGCCGACAGCCGCAGGGTTCGCGGGTCCTGCAGGATCGGCCCGATCGAGCCGACAATGGTGACCTCCAGCCCATCCAGGATCCAGGTGATCCCGAGTGCCGCCACCAGGAGGACGTGGAACCGGCACCAGGGCAGCCGGTCCAGCCTGGCCGGAATGTCGGTGCGAACGGATGGCAGCGCGTTCGCGCGGCCGGGTGTCAGGCCGTTTCGCGGATCCTCACGGGCGTTCGACACCGGCACGGCCTCCCAGCCTGGTCCTTCGGATCGGGACGGCAGGACTTGGTGCCTGTTCTTTCCCTTGTCCGGCAGGAGCCGGAGGCGGCAGCGGGCATGCCGGCCTGCCTCGCCACACGAGCCGCCGTCCCGACGGACGCGTCTGGTCTTGTCACGCGGACGCCGAACGGGTCAAGCACGGCGGGACCGGGCCGCCGGGCAGGCGGCAGCCCCCGGGGCCGCAGGCCGGGCGACCAGGATGGCCACCGACCCTGGACCTCCGGTCAGTGCTTCGAGGGCAGCACCGATGCCAGGACCTCGCGCGCCACGTTCCTGATGATGCTGCCCCGTTCCGGGTCGCGCGGCACCGACATGGCGAACTTCTTCGCCTGGTCCAGGGTGATGTGCGGCGGCAGCGGCGGCACGTTCGGATCGGTGTAGGCTTCCAGCACCACCGGCCGGTCCGACGCCAGCGCCTCGTCCCAGGCGGCGCCGAGCTTGTCAGGGTTGTCGACGAAGATGCCTTTCAGTCCCAGCAGCTCGGCGTATTTGTGGTACGGCATGTCCGGGATCGACTGGGTGGACATGGTCTTCGGGTCGCCGGACTGCACCCGCTCCTCCCAGGTGACCTGGTTGAGGTCGCGGTTGTTGAGCACCAGGCAGATCCAGTGCGGGGTGGCCCATTCGCGCCAGTACTTGGACACGGTGATGAGCACGTTGAGGCCGTTCATCTGCATGGCGCCGTCGCCCATGCAGGCGATCACCGGGCGGTCGGGAAACGCGAACTTCGCCGCCACCGCGTAGGGCGTGCCGGCGCCGAGCGAGGCGAGCCCTCCCGACAGCGAGCCCATCATGCCGCGCCGGAACTTGAGGTCGCGCGCATACCAGTTCGCGGCCGAGCCGGAATCGGCGGTGACGATGGCGCGCTCGGGCAGGCGCGACGACAGCTCCCAGAACACGCGCTGCGGGTTGAGCGGCTCGGCGGCGTGCATGGCACGCGCCTCGAGCAGTTCCCACCACTTGGCCACGTTCTTCTCGATCCCCTCGCGCCAGGATCGGTCCTGCTTGCGGCGGAGCAGCGGGATCAGCGCCTGCAGGGTGAGCCTGGAGTCGCCGTGCAGGTGGACGTCCATCGGGTAGCGCAGCCCCAGCATTTCCGGGTCGATGTCGATCTGCACCGCCCTCGCCTGGCCTTCCTTCGGCAGGAACTCGGTCCAGGGGAAGCCGGAGCCCACCATCAGCAGGGTGTCGCAGCCCAGCATCATGTCCGACGAGGGCTCGGTGCCGAGCAGGCCGATCGAGCCGGTGACGAACGGCAGGTCGTCCGGCACCACCTGCTTGCCGAGCAGCGCCTTGGCGATGCCGCAGCCGAGCAGGTCGGCGACCTCGATCAGCTCCTCGGTCGCGCCCTTGGCGCCGGCGCCGATCAGGATCGACACCTTCTTGCCCTCGTTGAGGATGTCGGCGGCGCGCTGCAGGTCGGCCTCGTAGGGGACCACGCGTGGCCTGCTGTAGCCGATCGAGGAATGCTCGTAGCCGTGCAGGTGCGGCGGCTTCTCGACCGCGGCCATGATCTGGATGTTGGCCGGGAACACCACGCAGGTGACGCGGCGTTCGGCGATGGCGATGCGGAAGGCCCGGTCGATCAGGTGGCGCACCTGGGTCGGGTCGGACGCCATCTCGCAGTAGGCGCCGGCCACGTCCTTGAACAGCGACTTCAGGTCCAGCTCCTGCTGGTCGGAGCCGCCGATCACCGGGGTGCCGTGCTGCCCGACCAGCGCCACCACCGGCTGGTGGTCGAGCCTGGCGTCGTAAAGCCCGTTCAGCAGGTGCACCGCCCCGGGCCCGGAGGTGGCCATGCACACGCCGACCTCGCCGGTGAACTTGGCGTGGGCCGAGGCCATGAACGCCGCCATCTCCTCGTGGCGGACCTGCACGAACTTGAGCGTGCCCTCCTTGTTTGCGTTGTCCACCGCGACGTCGAGCCCGGCGATGCCGTCGCCGGGATAGCCGAAGACGCGCCGAACGCCCCACTCCTGCATGCGTTCGACGACGAACTCGCTGACGTTCTTGCTCATGACTGGAACTCCGGCACGCTGATGACAGGGCACGTCGTCACAGCAACGCCCGCCCTTTCCACGCCGTTCCGCGCCGTTCCGCCAGGGTATCCTTTGCGGCGGCGGATGTCCGGACGGGTCGCCCGGATCAGCTGCGCTTGTACACGTCCTCGATGCGGACGATGTCGTCCTCGCCGAGATAGGCGCCGGACTGCACCTCGATCAGGGTGAGCGGGATGCGGCCGGGGTTCTCCAGCCGGTGGGTGCAGCCGAGCGGCAGGTAGATGCTCTCGTTCTCGCGCACCATCACCTGCTCGGCGTCGCGCGTGACCAGCGCCACGCCGGCCACCACCACCCAGTGCTCGGCGCGGTGGTAGTGACGCTGCAGCGACAGCTTCTGGTTCTGCATCACCACGATGCGCTTGACCTGGAACCGGTCGCCCTGGATCAGGCTTTCGTAGAAGCCCCAGGGGCGGTAGCAGCGGTTGTGCGCCACCGCCTCGTGCCGGCCGGCGCCGCGAAGGCGCTCCACCACCTTCTTGACGTCCTGCGC
>CAXTMS010000005.1:21206-38487 GCA_964245345.1 uncultured Acetobacteraceae bacterium
CCTCGTGCCGGCCGGCGCCGCGAAGGCGCTCCACCACCTTCTTGACGTCCTGCGCACGGTCGCGATGGGTGACCAGCACCGCGTCCTCCGTCACCACCACCACCGCGTCGGCCAGGCCCGTCACCGCGGTGACGATGCCGTCGGAGCGCACGTAGCAGTTCGACGTGTGCTCCAGGAACACGTCGCCGACCGACACGTTGCCAGCCCCGTCCTTGGGGCTGATGTCCCACAGGGCGTCCCAGGAACCGACGTCGGACCAGCCGAGCTCGGCCGGCACCACGGCGGCGCGGTGGGTGCGCTCGGCCACCGCGTAGTCGATGCTGATGTCGGGGGCGGCGGCGAACGCGTCGGGATCGAGGCGGATGAAGTCGAGGTCGGTGTCGCGGCCCTCGGTGGCGCGGCGCACCGCGGACAGCACCTCCGGCGCGTGCAGCTGCATCTCTTCCAGCAGGGTTTCCGCGGTGAACACGAACATGCCGGAGTTCCACAGGTAGCGCTCGGACGCGACCAGCTCGGCGGCGCGCCCGGCGTCCGGCTTCTCCACGAAGGCGGCGAGCGCGTGGACGCCGGGCAGGTTGTCCAGCGGCGGCCCCACCTCGATGTAGCCGTAGCCGGTCTCGGCCCGGGTCGGCTTCATGCCGAAGGTGACGATCCGCCCGCCGCGCGCCGCCTCGACCGCAGTCGCCACCGCGGCCGCCAGCCGGTCCGGCTTGGCGATGGCGGAGTCGGCCGCCATCATCCACAGCACCGCGTTCGGCTGTTCCTCGGCCACCAGCAGGGCGGCGGCTGCCAGCGCCGGGGCGGAGTTGCGGCCGACCGGCTCCAGCACGATACGGGCGCCGGTGATGCCGGCCTCGCGCAGCTGCTCGGCGATCAGGAACCGGTGCTCCTGGTTGCACACGATCACCGGGGCCGCGAACCCGGCGCCGGTGCCGCGCAGCGCGGTTTCCTGAAGCATCGTCTTGTCGGAGATCAGCGGCCAGAGCTGCTTCGGGAAGCTCGCCCGGGACACCGGCCACAGCCGGCTGCCAGACCCGCCGGACAGGATCACCGGCACCACAAGAACGGCCTCGTCCGACGACCGGACGGGAGCGGCGAGGGCGTCGGACATGGAACTACTCCGGTTGCGGATGGAACAGGACGGACATGTCGGCGGACCCGGCCGCGCTTGAGACGGTCAGATCGGCCGGTGGGCCCGGTCGATCAGCCGGCGCAGCAGGCCCGACCTGCCGGGCTCGGCCTTGCGTCGCGCCTGCTCCGCCGCCGCCCGCTCGGCGTCGCGTTCCGCTTCCGCCCGCCGCTCCTTCTGCGCCATCCACTTGTCCAAGGCCATCCCGGCCTTTTCGGCCCGACGCGCCTCATAGGCCTGCTTGCCGGCGGATCCGGCGCTGGCCGTCCTGGCGGACGTCGGGGCGGCCGCCTCCCGCGCCGGCACGGGCGCCCCGGCCACAGCCTTGTTCTTCCTGCCGAACATCCGACACCCCGTCTCGCACGCTGCGCCGGACGTTTTCCTCCCTGGACGGATCCCGGGCAAGTCCCGCGGCGGCGCGGCGGCTCAGCCCCTGGCCGGCCCGCCGCCACGCCAGGCGCAGCGGTCGCCGGCGCGGGAAAAGAACACCGCCTGCCGTGTGGGCGCGAACAACCGGACGCGATCGACCGGAAGCCCGGTCCGGTTCGAGACCGAGGCGGCGCGCGCCGGCTGCCACGCCGTCCTGCACTGCACCACCCCGCTGCCCGGACCCATCGCCAGCACCGCGGCGAACACCATGGCCGGCGCCGCGAACGATCGAGAATCCATGTCCCGGCTCACCCTGCTGATGAGGCGAGCGGTAACGACTGGTTAAGAACAAAGCAAGAACATATCTGGCTGGGCGAGAGTCCGTGCCGGCAGGCCGGTCAGCGCTGGCGGCCGGCCCGCTGGTTCACGCGCTCGCGCAGCTCCTTGCCGGCCTTGAAGAACGGCACGACCTTCTCGTCCACGGCGACCGGCTCGCCGGTGCGCGGGTTGCGTCCGGTGCGGGCGTCGCGCTGCTTGATGGTGAAGGCGCCGAAGCCGCGCAGCTCGACGCGCTCGCCGCGAGCCAGCGCCGCGGTGACCTCGTCGAAGATGGTGGACACGATCAGCTCGACGTCCCGGCTGGTCAGGTGCGGATTGGCGTTGGCGAGCTCGGCGATCAGTTCCGACCTAGTCATCGCGTTTCTCCGGATCCGAACGCTCAAGGCTGCCAGAGCGACACCGCACCGTCAAGCGCAAGCCCTTGCGCCGTAACGGTTTTTCGCAGCGATCCGCCCGGCAGCGTATCGAGCGCGCCGTTCATGGCGGCCATGCCGAGATCGTGCGCGAGCCCGAGCGGATGCAAGGCGGCCCAGCGTCCGGACGGGGGCCGGCGCAGCGGCTGGACCGGCAGGTCGGCGGGAATGTGCCTGGTCCGCGCCAGCCAGGCGCGGGCATCGCGCTCGGTGCCGATCTGGTCGATCAGGCCGAGGCCGATGGCCTGGTGCCCGGTATAAGGGCGTCCGTCGGCCAGCGCCCGCACCCGGGCAGGATCCATGTGACGGCCGGCAGCGACCATGTCGACGAACTGGCCGTACAGGTCGGCGACCACGCCCTGCAGCATGGCGCGCCCGTCCGGGCTCAACGGCTTGACCACGCTGGGCTGGCCCTTCAGCGGCCCGGACACCAGCTCGTCCACGCCGATGCCCAGCTTGCCCAGCAGGCCGGACAGGTCCGGGCTCTGCAGGATCACGCCGATCGAGCCGGTCAGGGTGGCGTTGGAGGCGAAGATGCGCGCCGCCGGCACCGCGATCATGTAGCCGGCCGAGGCCGCCACCCCGCCCATGGTCACCACCACCGGCTTCGTGGCCGCGAACCGCGCGATCGCGTCGTGCAGCGACTCGCCGCCGGCCACCGAGCCGCCCGGGCTGTCGATGGCCAGGATCAGGCCCTTGACGTTGTTGTCCCGTCTGGCGGCGTCGATCAGGTCCAGCCGGTCGCGGTCGTCGGTGATGATGCCCTCGACCCGCAGCCTGGCCAGATGCGGGCCGGCCAGGAACCCGGCCTGGTGCCGGCGCAGCGACACGCTCGCCAGCAGCGCCAGCACGAAGCCGAGCACGGCCAGCGCCCGCCACAGCGTCAGGCGACGCTTCAAGCGCAGCCGGTCCACGACCAGGTCGGCTTCAAGGCTCATCCGCGGGGTCCATCCGGCCAAACGTAGGCAAAGGGTATGGCGAAGGCGGCGCCGGGAAAAGCCTTCATCACCGCGGCGCGTCGTCCGGCGGCGCCGGCACCGGACGGAGCACCGCCCGCAACAGCGCCTCCGCATCCGGGCCATCCTGGCGCGACAGCGACGAAAGCGTGGCCTCGAGCCTGCCGTCGAGCAGCAGCATCGCGTAGCCGTGCACCAGCGACCAGGCCCGCACGGCGGCGGCGACCTGGGCCAGGGCCGGCTGCCCTTGGCCGGCAACGAAGCCGCCCGCCGCCTGCGTCAGCAGGTCGCTGGCGCGGGAAAGCCCGTCCGCCAGCGCCGGCCGGGCGGCGTCGAGCCGCTCGGACCGGAACATCAGCCGGAACAAGGCCGGGTTGGCGCGGGCAAAGGCGACATAGGCCCGTCCCATCGCGTCCAGCCGGTCCGGTCCGGCCGCCTCGCCGAGGGCGGCGCCGAAGCGCCGGAAGCCCAGCGCCGCCAGCTCGCTCAGCAGGCCCTGGAGGTCACCGAAATGGTGCGCCGGCGCCATGTGCGAGACCCCGGCGCGGCGCGCCACCGCACGCAGCGTCAGCCCGTTGATCCCGTCCTGCTCGAGGATCGCCAGCGCCGCCTCCAGCAGCGACGCCGGCAGGTCGCCGTGATGATACGGACGGGCGGGGTTCCGGGTGGTGGTCATGCGTCCGACGGTGTGCCACCGACCCCCTCATCTTTCCAATGTAAGTTTTGCTGGACGACGCCCGAACGGACCGGCTACAGCTATTTATACACCGTATAGATGGAGCAGCCGGATGACAAACGACAACCAGCAGCCGGTCCGGGAGGAAACGCAGGTCGAGCGCCTTCCGGTCAGCGGAAGGCTTCCTCCCGGGCTGCGCGGGACCCTGTTCCGCAACGGTCCCAACCCGCGCCACCCGGCACCGGACCAGCACCTGTTCAGCGGCGACGGCATGGTGCACGCCTTCGCCCTGTCGGACAGCGGCGTCGCCTACCGCAACCGCTGGGTGCGCACCGTGCGGTGGCACCAGGAGGACCAGGCCGGACGATCGCTGTTCCGCGACCTCGGGCAGACGCGCGACGCCGGCGGCGACGGGATGCGCCAGGCCGCGCCGCACAAGGTGCCGCCTGGGGCGCCATCTGGGGCGGCCAACACCTCCATCCTGCATCACGCCGGCCGGCTGGCGGCACTGGAAGAAGGCCACGCCCCGGCCGGCCTCGATCCGCACACCCTGGACACCCTGCCGGGCCCGGTCTGGCCGGTCGGCGACCAGCCGTTCACCGCCCATCCGAAGCGCGATCCGGACACCGGCGCGCTGTGGTTCTTCGGCGCCGGGTCGGACGGCCCGTTCTCGCCGGAAATCCGGGTCGGGGCGCTCGGCCCGGACGGGCAGATGCAGGTCGAGACGCGAGTCGAGGCGCCGTACTGCGCCATGGTGCACGACTTCGCCGTGACCGCGCGCCACGTGGTGCTTCCGCTGTTCCCGCTGGTCAGGGACCGGGAGCGGGCGATGGCGGGCGGCCCGTCCTTTGCGTGGGAAGCCGAGCGAGGCTGCTTCCTCGGCCTGATGCGGCGCGACGCCCCGGACCGCGGCATGCGCTGGCTGCCGCTGGACAGCTGCTTCGCGTTCCACGTGCTCAACGCCTGGGAGGAGGCGGACAGCCTGCTGATCGACCTGATGCAGAGCGACGCGCCGCCGTTGTTCACCGACCCGTCCGGCGTCACGTTGCCCGCCGGCCGCGCCACGCTGTGGCGCTGGCAGGTCGACCTGTCCCGACCCGGGGCGCCGGTGCGGCGCACGCGGTTGTCGGCGACCGGCGGGGAGTTCCCGCAGCTCGACGCCCGACGCGCCGGCCGCCGGCACCGGCACGGCTTCTTCGCCGCCGCGAGCCGCGGCACCGGCCTCGACGCGGTGTGCCATCGCGACGAGACCACCGGAACCGAGGCGCTGTTCCGCGGCGAGCCGGGGGACCGGCTGTCGGAGCCGATCTTCGTGCCACGCGACGCGTCCGCCGGCGAAGGCGAGGGCTGGCTGCTGGCGGTGCGTTACCGGGCCGCGCACGCGCGCAGCGAGCTGTTGGTGCTGGACGCGCAGCACGTCGGCGACGGCCCGCAGGCCACGGTGTTCCTGCCCTGCCGGGTTCCCGACGGGTTCCACGGCGCCTTCATCACGGCCGGCACATGAGCGGCGGGACGGGCCGGCGGGGCCGGCTGCTGCTGGGCGAGCTCGCCCTGGGCGTCGGGCTGCCGTGGCTGGCCTATGCCGCCTTGCGCCGGTCGGGGCTGGACCAGGCGGCGGCCCTGTTCTGGAGCACGCCGGTGCCGGTCGCGGTGGCGCTGAACGGGTTCCGCCGGCGCGGCAGCCCGGACAGCGTCGGCCTGCTGGTGATCGCGGCGACGCTGCTCAGCCTGGCACTGGCCTGGATCTCGGGATCCGCCTTCTTCGCCCTGGTGCGGGCGTCGTTCGTGACGTTCGGGATCGGCGTCCTGTTCCTGCTTTCGCTGGCGCTGGAGCGTCCGGCGCTGTTCTTCCTCGCCCGCGACACCACCACCGGCACCAAGGCGGAGGCGGCGGCGTTCGCGCTGAACTGGCAGTCGCCCCGGTTCCGCCGTGCCATGCGCCGCCTGACGCTGGTCTGGGCCGGCTTCCTCCTGGGCGAAGCGTCGCTGCGCGTGCTGATCGCGGCGATCTGGCCGATCCCGGCGCTGGTGGCGGCGACGCAGCTGGTCTGGGTGGCGGCGCCGGTGCTGCTGGTCGGCTGGAGCATCCGTGCCGGCAGGCGCTGGTCCGGCGTGCCGGAGCGCATGCCACCGGCGGCCTGACTTGGCGCCGGCGCCGAATCCTGGTCCTGTCGAGATGATCCCGGAAACCGCCATGCCCGATCATGTTGCTGCAGACCTGCCGGACGACCTGTCCGCCGGTCCCGACCGTGCCCTGCGCCACCTGCTCGACCGACAGCGGGCGGCGGCCGGAGCCGCCCTGCCGCCGGACGCGGCGCAGCGTCGGACGTTCCTGCGCCGGCTGGACGCCCTGCTGCACCAGGACGGCGACCGGCTGCACGCGGCGGTGTCGGCCGATTTCGGCCACCGCGCCTATCCCGAAACGGTTCTGGCCGAGCTGGTGCCGCTGCGGGCCGCGATCCGCTTCGCGCTCCGCCAGCTCGGACACTGGATGCGCCCGCGCCGCCGACGCGTGGCGCTGTCGTTCCAGCCGGGCAGCGCCTGGGTGGTGCACCAGCCGCTCGGCTGCGTCGGCATCGTGTCGCCCTGGAACTACCCGCTGTTCCTGTCGGTGGGGCCGCTGATCGACGCGCTCGCCGCCGGCAACCGGGTGATGCTGAAGCCGTCGGAGCTGACGCCGCGCTTTGCCGCGCTGCTGGCGGAGCTGATCGCCGCGCGGTTCGAGCCGGAACAGGTTGCGGTGGTGACAGGCGGCCAGGAGGTGGGCCAGGCGTTCTGCGCGTTGCCGTTCGACCACCTGCTGTTCACCGGCTCCACCGCGGTCGGCCGCCTGGTGATGCGGGCGGCGGCGGAAAACCTCACCCCGGTCACGCTGGAGCTCGGCGGCAAGAGCCCGGTGATCGTGGCGCCGGACGCCGACCCGGCCCGCACCGCGCGCAGCCTGATGATCGGCAAGCTGTTCAACGCCGGCCAGACCTGCATCGCTCCGGACTACGCGCTGGTGCCGCAGCACCGGCTGCCGGAGTTCGCCGACGCGCTGCTGGCCGAGGCGGCGCGGCTGTATCCGCGGATCACGGACAACCCCGACTACACCACTATCGTGTCCGAACCACACCTCGACCGGCTCCAGCGCGTGGTGGACGAGGCGGCGGCACGGGGCGCGGCGGTGCTGCGCGACCCGGCGCACCAGGCGGAAGCGGAGCAGGCCCGACGCTCGAAACGCCTGGTGCCGACCCTGCTGCTGGGCGCGCCGGACGACTGCGAGGCGATGACGGACGAGATCTTCGGCCCGGTGCTGCCGGTGCTGGGCTATTCGAGCCTCGACGCGGCGATCGGCGTCGTCAACCGGCGGCCGCGCCCGCTGGCGCTGTACTGCTACACCGACGACCGCGAGGTCGAGCGGCACCTGCTGCAACACACCCTGTCCGGCGGCGCCACCGTCAACGGCACCATCCTGCACTGCGCCCAGCCCGACCTGCCGTTCGGCGGCGTGGGCCCGAGCGGCACCGGCGCCTACCACGGCGAAGCCGGGTTCCTGCGCTTCTCGCACGCGCGCGGGGTCTACCGTCCCGGCCGGATCAGCGGCTTCACCACCCTGGCGCCGCCGCACGGGCGCATGGCCGCACGGCTGCTGCCGCTCATGCTCGGCCGGCGCGGAAGCCGGCGGCCGTTCTAGGCCTTGTCGGTCCCGCTCTTGCGGCGTCGGCCAGGACGGGCCGGCTCAGGAGGCGCTTCCTCGACGACGGCACGGCCGCCATCCTTGCGCCCGAGCCCGATCTGTCGCGCAAGCGCCGAGCGGCGCTCGGCGTAGTTCGGCGCCACCATCGGGTAGTCCGGCGGCAGGCCCCAGCGCTCGCGATAGGCTTCGGGGGTCATGTTGTAGGCGCTCTGCAGATGCCGCTTCAGCATCTTCAGCTTCTTGCCGTCTTCCAGGCACACGATGTAGTCCGGAAACACCGAGCGCTTCACCGGCACCGCCGGTTGCGGCTTTTCCGGCTCCGGCGCCGCCTGTCCCACGTTGGCCAGGGCCTGGTGCACCTGACGGATCAAGCCCGACAGGTTCTCCGACGCCACCGTGTTGTTGGACACGTGGGCAGAAACGATCTGTGCCGTGAGTGCCAGTATTGCCTGGCCGTCTTCTTCCGCCATCACGTGTTCCAGTTGTTCGTGTTGCCGGTCTTCTACAGCAGGACGCGGGCTACGGAAATGGCCGCATCACGGCGTCGCGAGGTAACTGTCCGATTTCTGCCCGTCACGGATGCCTGAGCACGGCGGTGCCATCTCCCGCCGCGGCGGCCGAGCCGGCCGGGCCGGTGTCGGCAGGTCCGACCGTGGTCGAGGTGGGCTCCGATGCCGGCAGCGGCGCGCGCGCCAGCGAGCCGGCGCTGGCCGCCGGGGCGGGCTCGCCGAGGCCGGCGCAGCCGGACAGGCACGGGCCTGCCGCAAGAAGGCCGAACAGCGGAAACAGGACGCGCCTGGAACGGGCCGGCATCGGCAGCACGATGTTTCTCCTGGACGACGTCGGCCAACGGCCAGGACCGGGCCCGGTTCGCGACGCGCGACGCGGTCGGCGAACCGACCGCGCTCAACCGTAGAGCGCCGCCAGCCCCAGCCTGAAGATCCCGAGGATGATCAGCACCAGCACCAGCGCGATCGCTCCGGCCACCGCCTTGTCCCTTGTTGAAAGCCGCTCCTCCTCGCCTGGGAGCGGTGGCTCAGCCATGGGAGGAGCCCGCGTGCCAGTACTCCAGCAGCATGCGGCAGTTGGCGAGCGTGATCAGGGCCAGAACCACGGCGACACACACGAACACGATCCGGTCGCGCACCGTCAGCGACCGTCCCGGCTCCTCGTGCCGGCGCGGCGGGTCCCGTTCCGGCGGCGCACGCAGGCTGTCGAACGGCATGATGCGCCCGCCGATCAGGTGCCCGACTTCGGCGGCGGCGGCGACAGGGTCGGCGCGATCGTGCAGGCTTGTCCGGCCGGAACCGGCAGGCTGCCGGTCTGCCCGGCATTGGCCGGATCGGGAAAGCTCAGCGTGGCGCCGTTGCCGCCAGGTGCCGACATCGCCGTGACGGTTGCGGCGCCCGCCAGGCTCAGGATGCCGTTGCAGGTGACGGACAAGGTCGGCGTGCCCGGGTCGGAATGGCCGCATCCGGCCATGAGCAGCGGCGACGCGAGGAGCCCGAGCCGAACGAGCCGCATGGATGTTCCTCCGGGGATGGAGCGGGCGCGCGCAAACAGCGCCGGATCCGACACGGATTGCCTAACGGAGCGCCCGGACGCTGTCCAGACGCGACCGTCCTACCACCCGCGGTAGCGCCTGTTGCGGTTCCACATGGCAAGACCGCCGATCACCAGCACCGCCAGCAGCACCATCTCGCCCAGGCTGAGATGGCTCAGCAGCCGGAAGATGATGCCGTAGACCAGGCCGTGCACGATCGACGACACCACCATGTGGCCGATCCAGCCGCCGCCGAACCCGTGGTGGATGCCGTAGCCGTAGGGAGCGCCATAGGCGTGGTGCCAGGCAGCCTGCAGCAGCGGATGCGTGCCGTGCGTGCCGGTGCCGAGGAGGCTGCGCATGTCGATGGGGCTTCTCCCGTTCCGGCTGCCGGTTGCGGAGTCGTAACGGCCACGATTGTTCCTGTCCAGGCGCCGCAGCAAGCGGGATCGCCCCGGCGCGTCCGGACAATCAGCTCGCGAGCACGTGCAGGAAGTTGCGCAGCCGGCCCAGGAACATGTCCGGACGCACCGGCTCGCTTGTCTCGTGCGCCACGTCGCGCCGCAGCGCGTCCTGCCCCCGCTTGGCGAGCGCTTCCAGCGCGGTCGCCATGTCCGGCTTCTCCCTGATCGCGGCGGCGATGTCGCTCCGGCCGATCCGGAACGCCTTCAACGGCGTGGTGGCGGTGGCGGTGGCGGCGTAGGGCTGCCCGGTGATCAGGCCGATGGCGCCCAGGCTTTCGCCCGGCCCCATGCGGCGGACCACGTCGACCCCGGCTGCCCGCTCGATCGACACCTCGGCGGAGCCGGACGCGATCAGGAACATCGCCTCCGGGGTGTCGCCCTGGCGGATCAGCGTCTCGTTCGGCTGCAGCCAGTGCGGCGAGAAGAAGGATGCCAGGTACGCGCGGTCCTCGGGGTCCACGACGCCGAACAGGTCGGAGGCTTCCAGCAGCGCACCCAGGTCCGGCGGCGACAGCGCCGGCAGGACCGCGAGCCCGGGCACCGCCAGCGCGATGCCGGCATGGCGCAGGTGCCGGTGCGCCTGCTCCAGCAGCTCGGTCCGCGCGGCGCCCAGCACCGCGCTCGACTCGATCGAGAAGCCGATCTCGTAATGGCCGCCGTCGCCGGCAAGCGCGATGCAGGCCACCGTGGGCGCAGGCGTCGCGCGCATCACGTTGCAGCACCGGATCGCCGCGGTCAGCACGGCGATGCATCGGTCCGGCGCCACGGCGGCATCCAGGACCAGCGGCACGGTGACGCCGCGCACCGTTGTCGGCGTGCTCCGGTTCACCAGCCTGGCCTTGGCGATCACGCTGTTGGGCACCACCGCGACGTTGTCGTGGCCGGTGGCGATCTGCGTCGCGCGCCAGTTGACCTGGATGACGTGGCCCTCGATCCCGCCTTCCACCCAGATCAGGTCGCCCGCCTTGTACGGGCGCTCGAGCCCGACCGCGATGCCGGAGAACACGTCGGACAGGGTGCTCTGCAGCGCCAGGCCGAGCACGATCGCGATCACGCCGGAAGTGGCGAGCAGGCCGCGTATCGGCACCGCAAAGGCGAAGTTGACCACCGCCAGCCCGGCCGCGACCACCACCGCGCCCGCCAGCAGGTCGGACACGATGCGGGTTTCCCGCGGCCGGTTTTCCAGCACCACGAACAAGCGCAGCAGGCCGATCACGGCGCCGGCGCCGGCGATCCACCAGCTCGCCTCCACCAGCTGCGCCCAGAAGCGTTCGCTGGTCGGCAGCAGAACGAAGCGTGGCTGCAGCGGCGAGCCCAAGATCGCCTGCACCAGCAGGGTCAGCACGACGAACAGCCCGACCCGCGTCAGCAGACGGGCCCAGAGCGGCCAGCGCCGGATCAGGCGTGGCGCCACCAGCACGGCGAGCAGCAGGCCGGTTGCCAGCAGGAGCGGCCGGATCGCGTGGGCCGGGTCGATGCTCATGCCCCGTTGTTCACCGGTCGAGCTGCGGGATCAACCCGCGGTGGCCGGGCGCCGGCGTCCGGCGGTCAGCGGCGCGGGCGAGGCGCCGGCGGACGCACGCGTAGGGATGGGACGCGCGGCATCCGCCTGCCCTTCCTACAGCGTCGCGGTCAGCGGCGTGGGGTCGAAATAGGTGCGGAACGCGGTGATGCCGCCTTCGCCGAACTCCAGCACGCTGACGCCGCCATAGCGGACCGGCTCGCCCTTCATGCGGCCTTCGCTGGTCCATTCCAGCAGGGCCACGTCCTGCCCGTCGACGATGTTCCTGAACGTCGACGAGATCGCGTCGAAGCTCGCGCGGTAGCGCGTCCAGAACTCGTGCGCGCCTCCCTTGCCCTCGGATTCGTGCTTGACCATCGGGTTGGACACGTCCGCGCCCTCGGCGAACAGCGCCGCGATCGGTCCCGCGTCCTTTGACGCTTCCAGCTGCCCGAGGGCGTCGATGAACCGCTGCGTGCGTTGTTCCATGGCCTGCTCCTGTGGAAACCTGCGGCGGCCCGACGTTTATCCGCCCGGAACCGTGTAACAGCCTGTCCCGGGGCCGGTTCCGTCAGCCATGCTCCGGCCGCCGCCAGGGCCACCAGCGCAAGGGGTCACGCGTTTGCTGCAGCAGGCGCCGGGCGGCGCGGGCGTGCAGCGCGGCGTCGAGCGCGTTCTTGTCGCGGATCACCCGGAGCGTCGCAGGGGCGATCGCCGCGGCATCCACGAGATCGGCTCCGCCGCCATTGGCGGGGTTGTCGCGGGTGACGTTCTCGCGCCCGATCGGCGCGAAGCGGGCGCCGAACACACGCTCGCCCCATCGCTGCGAACGCTGCGGATGTTCGCACACGAAGAACCACGGCATCCGTTGCAGCATCGCGGTCGCCTGCGCCAGGTGTCCCGGGCTGCCGGGTTGCCAGGCCGAGCCGGTCAGCTGCCGGACGTGGTGGTTGCGCGTGTGTATCTCGATCCGGGGATCGTTGGTGGACACGAAGCGGTGGAAGTCGACCTGCTTGGCGAACGCGACCGGGTAAAGGTCGTCGCGCCGTTCGGCGTCGTCGGGAACGGGCGGCTGGATCCGATAGAAGTTGTAGAGCGACAACAGGCGCGCGGCGGGCTCGCGGAAGTTGCTGACCGGGTCGTGCCGGTCGGCGACCGCCTGGAAGATGTCGTGACCGTAATGGCCCGCGTAGTAGCGGTAGCCGCGGAACCCGCGATAGTTCCCGGCACGGCGCTCGTGGTCGCGCTCGGTGTTCTCGATCAGCGGACAGTGCTGGTCGGGCGGGAACATCGATCCCAGCACGCGGTTGACCGAAGAGCCGCCGGCCTTCGGGTTGTGGAAGAAGAACAATCCGCGGTCGGGGTCGGGCATGATCCTCCTGTTGCCCGGAACGCCAGGCGCCGCATGACGGCGCGGCGCTTTTGCTTCCGGATCGCGACGACGTCATGACCGGCCTCGGGCCGGAACTGAAGCCCGGCGGGACGGTCGGATCGGTGACGAACGGTGACGAAGGCACGGCAGCAGCCGCGTCGGGCGGCGATCCTCCGCATGTGATTGAACAGAAGCGGGCGGTTCCGTGTTGTGCCGAGGCGCGCGGTACTACCCGCGCCGCCGCACGGCGCTGGAGGCTCCATGGACATCGTTCTCATCGTCAACGGCCGCGAGCACCGGCTCGGCGTGGATGTGCGGACCACCCTGCTCGACGTTTTGCGCGAACGGCTCGGGCTCACCGGGTCCAAGAAGGGCTGCGACCAGGGCCAGTGCGGCGCCTGCACCGTGCTGATGGACGGCCAGCGGGTGCTGGCCTGCTTCACCCTGGCGGCGGCGGCGCAGGGAGCGGCGGTCACCACCATCGAGGGGCTGGCCGGAAACGACGCGCCGCTGCACCCGATGCAGCAGGCCTTTCTCGACCACGACGCCTACCAGTGCGGCTACTGCACCCCGGGGCAGATCATGTCCGCGATCGCCTGCGTCACCGAAGGCCACGCCCGGACCGAGAACGAGATACGCGAGTTCATGAGCGGCAACCTGTGCCGCTGCGCCGCCTATCCGAAGATCGTGGCGGCGGTGGCGCAGGCGAAGCGCGCGATGGAGCACGCCTGACATGCAGCCCTTCCGCTACGACCACGTGCATGCCGTCCCGGACGCGATCCGGGCCGGCGTCGGTCCGGGAACGCATTACCTCGCCGGCGGCACCGTCCTGCTCGACCTGATGAAGCTCGGCGTCATGCAGCCCGAGGCCATGGTCAACATCGGCGACCTGCGCGGCGAACTCGGCGCCGTGTCGCTGGACCGGTCCGGCCTGCACCTGGGGGCGCTGGCCCGGATGGCGGAGGTCGCCGACCATCCTGAGGTGGCACATGCCTATCCGGTGCTGGCGCAGGCACTGCACTCGGCCGCCAGCCCGCAGCTGCGCAACATGGCGAGCCTCGCCGGCACGGTGCTGCAGCGCACCCGCTGCTCCTATTTCCGCGACCCACGCTGGGAGGCCTGCAACAAGCGCACGCCCGGCAGCGGCTGCGCCGCGATCGGCGGGGTCAACCGCCACCTGGCGGTGCTGGGCGTGAGCGAGCACTGCATCGCGCATTATCCAGGCGACTTCGCCACCGCGCTGGTCGCCCTCGGCGCCACGGTGGCGCTCCAGGGCCCGGATGGCGGGCGTTCCCTGCCGCTGGAGGAGCTGCACCGCCTGCCCGGCGACACGCCGCACGTCGAGACGACCCTGCGTCCCGGCGAGCTGATCACCGCCTTCCACGTGCCGGCGGGATCCTGGATGCGCCGCTCTCTCTACCTGAAGGTGCGCGACCGCGAGTCCTACGCCTTTGCCCTGGCCTCGGCCGCGGTGGCGCTGGAGCTCCAGGACGGTGTCGTGACGCAGGCGCGGATCGGGTTGGGCGGGGTGGCGGCGAAGCCATGGCGATCGCACGCCGCCGAGGCGGCGCTGGTCGGACGTCGCTTCGACGAGGGGGCGGCCGAGGCGGCAGCGGTCGAAGCGTTCCGCGACGCCGTGCTGCATGACGATACCGGTTTCAAGCCCGAGCTCGGCCGGCGCACGCTGGTGCGCGCCCTGCTCGACGTCGCCGTTCTGGAGAGCTGAGCCCATGCCCGACGATGCCGCCTGGACCACCATCGGCGCCGCGGTGCCGCGGATCGAGGGCCGCGCCAAGGTCACCGGGCAGGCGCTGTATGCGTCCGACGAGCCGGTGGCCAACCCCGCCTTCGCGTTCCTGGTCCGCAGCACGGTCGCATGCGGCCGGATCCGCGCCTTCGACCTTCGCCGGGCGCAGGCGGTCGCGGGCCTGCTCGACATCCTGACCTTCCAGAACGTCGGCGCCGAGGCCGACCCGCCGGCGCCGCATGGACCGGGCGGCGAGACCACGACGATGCAGACCGACCGCATCTGGCACGACGGGCAGATCATCGGCGTGGTGGTGGCGGAAACCTTTGAAGCGGCGCGCGAGGCCGCCCATGCCGTCGGCGTCGAGTACGACGCGGAGGCGCCGTCCGCCACCTTTGACAGCCCAGGCGTGTTGTCGGAGCAGCGCAAGCCCGGAGAGCACAAGGACTTCGCGATCGGCGACGTCGATGCCGCCCTTGCCGCCGCCGCGGTCCGGATCGAGGGGCGGTTCGGCACCCCGACCCAGCACCACAACCCGATCGAGCTGTTCACCACCACCTGCTCCTGGCACGACGGCAGCCTGACGGTGTACGAGCCGAGCCAGTTCGTGCACGGGCTGCGCGGCTCGCTGGCCAAGCAGCTGCACCTCGACCCGAAGCGGATCCGGGTGGTGGCGCGCCATGTCGGCGGCGCGTTCGGCTCCAAGGGCATCCCCTCGGCCCGCACCGCCTGGATCGCGATCGCGGCACGCCGGCTGAACCGGCCGGTCAAGCTCGTCGCCACGCGCGACCAGGGCTACACCATCGCCACGTACCGCGCCGAAACCCGCCACCACATCCAGCTGGGGGCGGCGCGCGACGGCCGCCTGACCGCGCTCCGTCACGAGGGCTGGGAAGTCACCTCCCGCCCGTCCGACTACAACGTGTCCGGCACGGAAACCACCGCCCGGATGTATGCCTGCCCGAACATCCTGACCAAGGTGAACATCGTTCACGCCGATCGCAACACCCCGGGCTTCATGCGCGCCCCGCCGGACGTGCCGTACATGTTCCCGCTCGAGGTGGCGATGGACGAGCTGGCGGAGGCGTTGGGGATGGACCCGGTGGAGCTGCGTCGGATCAACGACACGCAGACCGATCCCGCCACCGGCCGAGCGTTCTCCAGCCGCTCGCTGTTGCAATGCTTCGACCAGGCCGCCGCCCGCTTCGGCTGGGCCGACCGCACCCCGCAGCCGCGCTCGATGCGCGACGGCGACTGGCTGGTGGGCTGGGGCTGCGCCGCCGCCGCCTATCCCGCCAACATCGGCGCCGGTGCCGCGCGCGTGCTGCTGGGGCCGGACGAGCAGGCCACGGTGCAGATCGCCGCGCACGACATCGGCAACGGGTCGCACACCATCATCGCCCAGACCGCGGCGGAACGGCTCGGCCTGCGCCTGGAGGCGGTCACGGTGCAGCTCGGCGACAGCGACCTGCCGCCGGCCGGCCTTGCCGCCGGATCGAACCATGCATCCGGGATCTGCCACGCCGTCGCCCACGCCTGCGAGGACGTGCGGCGGCGGATCGCCGTCGCCGCGACCACCAGCAACGCCGGGCCGTTTGCCGGGCGCGATCCGGCGACGCTGACCCTGGCGCAAGGCCAGCTGCGGGGCGAGGACGGTGTCGCGGAGCCGCTCGGCGAGGCGCTGGCACGGGTCACGGGCGGGGCGCTCGAAGCCTACGCCGAGAACGTTCCGAAGGGGTTGCCGTCGGATGCCGTCGGCAAGCTGTATTCCGGGCAGATGGCGATCTCCCGCGGCAACCAGCGCGAGGACCTGACCGCCTATGCCTTCGGCGCGCAGTTCGTGGAGGTGCGGGTGCACGCACGCACCGGCGAGATCCGGGTGTCGCGGGCGGTGGGCGCGTTCGCGGCCGGGCGGATCATCAACCCGCGCACCGCGCACAGCCAGCTGATGGGCGGCATGATCTGGGGCATCAGCTCGGCGCTGCACGAGGCGACAGAGCTCGACACCCGCGCCGCACGCTATGTCAACGACAACCTGTCCGAATACCTCATCCCGGTGAACGCGGACGTGCGCACGATCGAGGTGATCATGGTTGCCGAACAGGACAGCGAGGTGAACCCGCTGGGGATGAAGGGGATCGGCGAGATCGGGATGGTGGGCATGAACGCCGCGGTCGCCAACGCGGTGTATCACGCCACCGGTCGCCGGATCCGCAGCCTGCCGATCCGGATCGAGCACCTGCTGTGAGCTGACGAAGGGGCGGCGCGACGGCCGCCCCCGTCTGCCGTGCTAGTTGATGCGCTCGCCGTGCAGGGTCATGTCCAGGCCCTCGACCTCGTAGTCGCCGCTCACGCGCAGGCCGATGGTCAGGTCGATGATCTTGAGCAGGACAAAGGACAGCACGCCGCTCCAGATCAGGGTGACGCAGACCGCCTTGGCCTGGATGATCAGCTGGGCGAACGAGCCCACCGTGCCGCCGGGCGCCGCGTCGGTGGCCGACAGCGGCCCATAGGCGAACACGCCGGTCAGCAGCGCGCCGATGATGCCGCCGATGCCGTGCACGCCGAAGCAGTCCAGGCTGTCGTCGTAGCCCAGGGCGTGCTTCAGCGTGGTGGCGGCGAAGTAGCAGCCGATGCCGGCGGCCAGGCCGATGACGATGGACGGGCCCGGCAGCACGAAGCCCGACGCCGGGGTGATGGCGACCAGCCCGGCCACCGCGCCGGAGATGATGCCGAGCACGGTCGGCTTGCCCTTGACGATCCACTCCACGAACATCCAGCCGAGCGCGGCGGCGGCGGTGGCGATCTGGGTGGCGGCCATGGCCATGCCGGCGCGGCCGTTGGCGCCGACCGCGGAGCCGGCGTTGAAGCCGAACCAGCCGACCCAGAGCAGCGACGCGCCGATCACCGCGTAGGTAAGGTTGTGCGGCGACATGTCGTCGTGGCCGAAGCCCTTGCGGGGGCCGAGCACGATCGCGCACATCAGCCCGGCGATGCCGGCGTTGATGTGCACCACGGTGCCGCCGGCGAAGTCGATCGCGCCGAACGCGGCGACCCAGCCGATCGGGCTCCACACCCAGTGCGCGATCGGCG
>CAXTMS010000006.1:0-27832 GCA_964245345.1 uncultured Acetobacteraceae bacterium
CAGGCGGCGGGCGCGCTGCCGAGCCAGGTGGTGGTGGTGGGCAGCCCCACCAGCAGCACCATCGCCAGCAGCGAGCTCGCCAACAGCGTGGCGCAGTACGTGTCCACCCTGAGCCTGACGCCCAGCACCGCCGAAAGCGGCCTCGCCACCACCGGCACCACCGGTGGCAGCAACGGCAGCGGCGTGGATGCGATCATGACCGGGGTCAGGACCACGGAAACCGTCACCGGGCCCGGCATCGTCAGCCCGTATGCCGGGGTGCAGGTGTTCGACGAGACCGCCGCCGCGCCGATGACGGCGACCGTGGCGCTGGTCAGCACGGCACTTGGCGCCCTGTCCACCACCGGCATCGGCACCGTGTCCGCCGACGGCTCCACCATCACCGTGTCCGGCACCGCCGCCACCCTCGACGCAGCGCTCGCCGCCATCCGTTACACCCCGGCCAGCGGCAGCACCGGAACCGCAACCCTCAACCTCAGCATCGCCGACGCACACGGAACTATCACGGGAGAAACAAGCCTCGTGGTCAGCAATCCCGCCCAGTCGCTCAAGGTTTCGGCCATGAGCACGAGCGCCGCCGCCAGCCATGCCGTGGCCGATTTCGCCGTCGCTGCCGCCCCGGCCACCACGATTGCGGTGTCCATCCAGACCACCCAGCACGACACCCTGGTCGCGACGACCGGAGGCGCGGTCAGCAACAACGTGTTCCAGGTCAGCGGCAGCGCCGCCGCGGACATGGCGGCGTTGTCCGGGCTGACCACGTCGAGCGGCACCGGCACCGGTGCCGCCAACCTCCAGATCACCCTGTCGGGCACGCCGGTGTCGTTCACCGACAGCGGGACCGGACAGGACAGCATCACCTCCGGCGGCGGCAACCTGATCCAGACCGGCAGCGGCAGGACGGTGGTCACCGCCGGACTCGGCGACACGGTTTCCGCCGGATCCGGCTCGGTCTCGGCCAGCGGTCCGCAGGGCTTCACCTTTCTCGGCGGCGGCAGCGCCAACGACATCGTGGTCGGGGGCGCGGGCGGCGGCAGCTTCACCGCCGGCACCGGCGGCGGCTCGCTGCTGGTCGCCGGCACCGGCGCCACCGTGCTCCGCGCCGCCGGCGGCAACGACACCCTGGTCGGCGGCGGCAGCACCACGCTCTACGCGGCGGACAACAAGAACAGCGTGCTGGACGCGAACGGCGGCGACACGGTGATCGGCGGCGCCGGCGCCACGATCATGGGCCCGGTCAGCGGAACCGCCACCATCCTGGCGCAGTCCGGCGCCGAAACCGTCAACGGCGCCGCCGGGGCGATAAGCGTCACCGGCGGCTCGGGCAGCCTGTTCGTGACGCTGGGCAGCGGCAACGCGTCCGTCGCCGGCGGCTCGGGCAGCGACACCGTGCTGGCCGGCGCCGGCGGCCATTACGCCATCGCCGACGGCACCGGCGCCGAGCTGATCGAGCTGCAGCACGGCCTGTCAGCCGGCGCCGCCCTGACCTTGACCGGCTTCGTGCCGGGCAAGGACCAGATCGCGCTGGGCGGCTACGGCGCGGGATCGGCGCAGCTTGTGGCGGCCACCCAGTCCTCCTCCGGCGGCGGCACGGTGCTGACGCTGTCGGATGGCGCCACCATCACCCTGAGCGGGATCGCCCACCTGCCGTCGTCCAGCATCACCAGCTTCTGAAGCCCAAACCGGCGGAGGCTCGACCTCCTTCCGCCGCTCATCCATAGTCGACCGAACCCGATAGCCTTTCCGGAAGGACAACAGGATCGTGAGACTTCTGGTCACCGGCGGGGCCGGCTATGTCGGCAGCCACATCGTCTGGGCCCTGCACGACCGGGGCGACGAGGTGGTGGTGTACGACAACCTCCGCCAGGGCCATCGCGAAGCGCTTCCCGGCGCCGTGCGTCTGGTCGAGGCCGATCTTGCCGACGAGGCCGCCCTCGATGCGGTGCTGGCGGACGGTTCCTGGGACGGCGTGCTGCACTTCGCCGCCTTGTCGCTTGTGGGCGAAAGCATGCAGCGGCCGTTCCACTACATGACGGAGAACGCCGGGCTCGGCATACGCCTGATCGATGCCTGCGTGCGGCACGGCGTCAGCCGCTTCATCCTGTCCTCCACCGCCGCCCTGTTCGGCAACCCCGAGACCACGCCGATCACCGAGAACGCGCGGATCGATCCCGGCTCGCCCTACGGCGAAAGCAAGCTGATGATCGAGCGCGCCCTCCACTGGGCCGACCGCATCCACGGCCTGCGCTACGCCTGCCTGCGCTACTTCAACGCCGCCGGCGCCGACCCGGACGGCCGGTCCGGCGAGGACCACCGGCCGGAATCCCACCTGATCCCGCTGGTGATCGACGCCGCCCTCGGCCTGCGCCCGGAGATCGTGGTGTTCGGCGACGATTATCCCACGCCGGACGGCACCTGCATACGCGACTACGTGCACGTGTCCGATCTGGCGCAGGCGCACCTGGCGGCGCTGGCCCGGCTCGACGAGGGCAGCGTCACCTACAACCTGGGCAGCGGCACCGGGCACTCGGTGCTGGAGGTGATCCGCAGCGTCGAGCGGGTGAGCGGCCGAACCGTGCCGCGCCGGATCGTGGACCGCCGGCCGGGCGACCCGGCGGTGCTGGTGGCGAGCTCGGAGCGGATCCGTGCCGAAACCGGCTGGTGTCCGCGCTTCACCCAGCTGGACGACATCGTTGCCACCGCCCTGGCCTGGCGCCGGACCAACCCGAACGGCTACGGCAACGCCCCCTGAGTTCGTTCCGGAATGGTGCCGGATGTTGACGCCGTGGTGTCTTCTGCTACCCTGAGTTGGTGTTGACAGAACGGCCTCCCGAGCGTGCCCGGCTCGAATGCACGGCCGGGTTGCGCTCGGTGACGATGACTGGCGGCCTGCCGTGAGCGGCTGCATCGACGTCCACGGCTATGCGCCCAGCACCGGAAGCTGGCTGCTGTGCGGCTGGGCGCCTGTGTCGTCCGGTGCGCTGCCTGGCCGCCGACAGCTGACGTTCCGCTTCGAGCGCGGCGTCCTCGAGGGCGAGGGCCTGGTTGCCGGCACGATGCGCGACGACCTGGGCTCGCGCGGCCGGGGCGTGGTGGCCCACCTCCCGTCCTCCGACCAGGCCCTGGGGCAGCTCGTGTCGGCGCAGATCGACGGCGAGGCCGGCTCGGTCACGCTTCATGCCACCTCCGGCACGGTGCAGGCCGAAGGGCCGGCGCTGATCGAGACGCTCAGGGCGCAGCGCCTGGCGCCGCCTGGTGCCGAGGCGGGCTTGTTCCGCAGCATCCTGCAGCGCCCCGCCTTCGAGGGCCGGGACACGCTGGACCGGTTCCAGGACCAGTTCGCGTTCCGGGTCGACGAGGCGATCAGCTGCGGCAGCTCCGGCCTGTTGCTCAACGGCTGGCTGATGACGGCGCCCCCGGGCCTGCGCGGGATGCGGCTGCGCAGCGGCAGCCGGTCCACGCCGATCGACGTGCGGGACGGCCTGCGCGTCGCCAGGCCGGACGTGGTGGCGAAGTACGGCGACGCGCTGCGCAGCCGCAACGCCGGCTGCGGCTTCGTGCTGCACGTGCCGGACTGTTTGGAGCCGGGTGCCAGCTCCTACCTGGAGCTCGAAACGGTGGGCGGCGAGATCGGCTTCCTGCCCCTAGTGCCGTCTCGGCTGCGCGGGCTCGGCGCGATCCGCAACGTTCTTGCCAACCTGTCGCCGCGCTACGACGAGGTGCAGCGCACTTTTGACGCCATCGGTCCGGCGCTGATGCTGCTGAACCGCGACCGGCTCGACGCCCCGCGCCCGTCCCGCGAGATCCGCTTCGGCACGCCCCCGGACATGCCGCTTTGCTCCGTGATCGTGCCGCTCTACGGCCGGATCGACTACATGGAGGTGCAGGTGGCGCTTCTGGCCCAGGGCGGGGCTCAAGGCGAGTTCCGGGCGCGCCACGAGATCATCTACGTGGTCGACGATCCCGGCGGCGCGGACGCGGCCTGCGCGCTGGCGGACTCGCTGTTCCGCCGGTTCGGGCTGCCGCTGCGCCTGATCCTGCTGGAAGAAAACACCGGGTTCGCGCCGGCCTGCAACGTCGGGCTCGCCGCCGCACAGGGCGGCCACGTTTGCTTCCTCAACTCCGACGTGTTCGCGACCGAGCCGGACTGGCTCGACCGCCTGCTGGACGACTTTTCCCGTCACCCGTCGGTCGGCATCATCGGTCCGCTGCTCTTGTTCGAGGACGGCACGGTCCAGCACCAGGGCATGCGCTACGAGGCGCTGCCCGAGTTCAGCCACTGGCTGTTCCCGATCCACCCCGGCAAGGGCAGCCGTCCCGCCGTCAGCAGGGCGCTGTCGCTGCATCCCGCGATCACCGGCGCCTGCATGGTGATGTCGCGACAGCTCGCCCACGACCTCGGCGGCTTCGACGAAGGCTTCGTGATCGGCGACTTCGAGGACTCCGACCTGTGCCTGCGCGCCCGGGAGGCAGGGGTCGCGTCGGCGGTCGACCATGGCGTCGTGCTGTACCACCTGGAGCGCAAGTCGCAGGCGTCTGCCGCCGAAACCTGGCGCATGAACGTGACGCTGTTCAACGCCTGGCTGCATCAGGGCCGCTGGGCCGCGCGGCTGGCGGCGGACGCGGACGCGCCGCTGCGCGACCGGAGCCCGGGTCCGGACCCGGTGACGCCGTTGCCCGCGGCCCACGCCGTGCGCGACGCGGCGTGGGCAACAAGGCGGTGAGGGCCCGTCATGCTGTCGCCCGCTGAGGACACGGAGGGCGACGGCCTTCGCGTCCTGATCGCCTCGCACAGCCATCCCCGTGTGCAGAACGGCGGCTCGGAGGTGGCGTCGTACTCGCTGTTCGACCGGCTGCGCCACCGTCCCGGCCTGCGCGCTTGGTATCTCGGATGCAGCCGCACCGCCTCGTTCGCGCGCGCCGGGCAGTCCATCACCCAGCCGTTCGAGCGCGACGAGTACCTTTACACCCTTGGCGACTTCGAATGGTTCAAGTTCGCCAACCGCGACACCGCGTTCGCGCGCGACTTCCGCGCCCTGCTGCGCAACCTGCGCCCGCAGGTCGTTCATTTCCACCACTACATCAACTTCGGCATGGAAGCCTTCGCCCATGTCCGGGAGGTGCTGCCGGACGCGAAGCTGGTGCTGACCCTGCACGAGTTCCTGGCGATCTGCCACCAGCAGGGCCAGATGGTCACCCGGCACCGGGGGCAGCTGTGCCGGCGCTCCGGGCAGGTCGAGTGCAGCCGCTGCTTTCCCGAGTTCCAGCCGGCCGACTTCTTCCTTCGCGAAACCTATATCGGCCACTTCCTCAAGCACGTGCACCATTTCATCTCGCCCAGCCGCTTCCTGGCCGAGCGCTACGTCGCCTGGGGCCTGCCGGCGGAGCGGGTCAGCGTGATCGAGAACGTATCGGCCGATGCCGTCGGTCGCGACCTGCCGGCGCGGCGCGCACGCTTGCCCGGCTCCGAGCTGAGGGTCGGCTTCTTCGGCCAGATCTCGCTGCTCAAGGGGATCCAGGTGCTGCTCGACGCGGCGACGCTTCTGGACGGCGAGCGGCGCCACGACGTTTCGTTCCAAATCCACGGCGACCAGACCAACCAGCCGGCCGCGTTCCAGGCCGAGTTCCTGGGTCAGGTCGAGAAGGCGGGCAGCAACGTCGTGTTCCACGGCGCCTACGCCAACGCCGACATCAACCAGCTGATGGCCGATGTCGACGTGGTGCTCGTGCCGTCGATCTGGTGGGAGAACTCGCCGGTGGTGATCCAGGAAGCGTTCCGCAACGGCGTGCCGGTGGTGTGCTCCAACATCGGCGGCATGGCGGAAAAGGTGGTGCCGGACGAGACCGGGCTGCATTTCGGCGTCGGCAGCCCACGCTCGCTGGCGAGCGTGCTGAAAGCGCTGGCGGACGATCCGGAGCGGCTGGGGCGCCTCGCCGCGGGGGCCGCACGCGAATGCGCGCGCCTGGCCGGCTCCGTCGACGCGCTCGATGCCAGCCTCGCCGCGACCGATCCGCTGGGCGCGCACCTGCGCCTTTACCGCGACCTGCGCACGCCGCCTCCGCCTCGTGCTGCGCCGCGGTTTGCGCTGTCTCGGGAGCCGTGACGACGAGCGAAAGCGTCACGGTTCTGCAAAACGCTCATTTCACAATGGATTGGCGGCTTTCCTCCTGTCCGGTGCGCGGGCAAGCTGCTCCAGCGGTTCCAAACCAGGGGTCTGCTTGATATGGTCGGGGATCGGATGGGGGCAAACAGCAGCGATGTCGATCATGCAGCCAGGTGTTGACTCGAGTCAGGGCTGCATCGACTTCCTGTCCTATTCCGCCAGCCTGGACGGATGGATCGGCGGCGGCTGGATCGACCTGAGCTGGGACGACCAGGACGCGCCGCCGGACTGCCTGCTGGAGTTCGGCGACAAGCGCATCTCGGGCCAGGCGATCGCGTGCGCGTTCCCGCGTGCCGACGTGCGCAAGATCGGCACCGGCCTGTTGCTGTTCGTGCCAGGCGAGACGGCCCGACGCGACGACTTCCAGGACGCGATCCTGACCCGCGACGGGCGGCAGTTCCGGCTCACGCCGTCCGAGCCGCTGGAGGACCTGTCCGAGGCCGAGGCCATCGCGCGGACCAAGAGCCTGGTCACCACTGCGGTGCGGTCGAGCCGGCGGGCGCACCTGCTCCGGCTGCTCAACCGGCCGAGCTATGCCGGGCAGGATACGCTGGACGCGCTGCAGCCGCCGGTGTTCCTCGAGCTCGACTCCGCCTGCCTGTGCCCGCCCGCCGGCCTGCTGCTGCGCGGCTGGTTCATCGACCCGTTCAAGAGCGTGGAAAGCATTCGCGTCCGTTGCGGCAGCGAATCCCGCCTGCTGGACACGCGGCACTGGATCCCGATCGCCCGCCCCGACGTGCGCGAAGGCTTCGCCAGGAACTTCGGCGGCCTGGTCGACCTGTGCGGCTTCCTGGCCTTCGTGGCCGACGTGTACAGCACCGGCGAGACCGTTTATTTCGAGGTGCGCAGTCATTCCGGCGACGTCGCCTTCAAGCGCATCCCGCACGTACGCAGCCCCGGCGTCGACACCATCAAGGAAACGCTGAGCCACCTGGAGCTGCGCTACGACGAGCTGGCGCAGGGCTACGACCACGTGCTCGGCCCGGCGGTCAAGGCGATGAACGATTTCCGCATGCAGGACCAAGTCGGCTACAAGGAGATGCGCTTCGGCGAGCTTCCGACCTCGCCGCTCTGCTCGATCATCGTGCCGCTCTACGGCCGGATCGACTTCATGGAGCTGCAGCTGGCGTTCTTCTCGCGCACGCTGGGACGCGACTACGAGCTGATCTACGTGCTCGACGACCCGACCATCCTGCGCGCGACCGAGGCGCTCGCCACCTCCTGCCTGGCGCGCTTCCAGCTGCCGTTCCGCCTGGTCGCCCTGTCCGCCAACATGGGCTATGCGCCGGCCAACAACGTCGGGCTGAAGCTGGCGCGCGGCGAGTACGTGTGCTTCCTCAATTCCGACGTGTTCCCCAAGACGCCCGACTGGCTCGACCACATGGTGGACACCGCGGCGAGCCGTCCGGAGGTCGGCGTGGTGGGGGCGCTGCTGGTGTTCGAGGACGAGACCATCCAGCACGAGGGCTGCTCCTACGAGGTGCTGCCCGAGTTCGCCGGCTGGAGCTTCAGCCTGCACCCGCGCAAGGGACGGTACCCCGGCGGCGACGACGGCGTGCAGGAGGTCGAGGCGGTGACCGGCGCCTGCCTGCTGATGCCGATGGCGCTGGCCCGCGCCGTCGGCGGCTTCGACGAGGGCTACGTGATCGGCGACTTCGAGGACGTGGACCTGTGCCGCAAGGCGCAGGCGCAGGGACGGATCTGCGTGGTCGACCGCCGCGCCCGGCTCTACCACCTGGAGCGCCAGTCCCAGGGCGGCCAGCAATCCTCCTGGCGGCTCAACCTGACCCTTTACAACGCGTGGCGGTTCCAGAACCGGTGGATGAAGGCTGCGGCGCCTCCCCCGGTCGCCCATGAAGCCCACGAGGCACAGCATCTGGACAGCCCGGCATGAGCGACCTCGCGATCGACGCCTCGTTCCTGCCCGGCACCGGAACAAACGCAGCACGACGGGCGCTGCCCAGCGTGCTGGTGATGACGCATTCGCATCCCAGGCTGACGCGCGGCGGGGCGGAGATCTCGGCCTTCACCCTGTTCCGCGAGCTCAAGGCGCGCGGCGCCACCGCCTGGCTGCTCGGCTGCTCCAGCCCCAAGAGCGAGGCGCGGCTCGGCGCCACCCTGACCCAGCCGTATGGGCCGGACGACTACGTGTACCATCCCAACGCCCCGTTCGATTACTTCAAGTTCGCCAACCCCGATCCGCAGTTCCCCAAGGTGATCGAGGAGCTGGTGGCCGAGCTGAAGCCGGACATCGTGCACACGCACCATTTCGTCCGGTTCGGGGTCGAGATGTTTTCCGCGATCCGGCGCGGCTGGCCGCAGGCCAAGATCGTGCTCAGCCTCCACGAGTACCTGGCCATCTGCAACCACCACGGCCAGATGATGAAGACCAGGACGTTCCGCCTGTGCGAGAAGGACAGCTACTCGGCCTGCGCCGCCTGCTTTCCCGAGTACGGCGAGCGCGACTTCTTCCTGCGCAAGCGCTACCTGCAGATGTTCTTCGACGACGTCGACCTGTTCATCTCGCCGAGCCGCTTCCTGGCCGGGCGCTTCCGCTCCTGGGGCCTGCCTGACGAGAAGCTGGCGGTGCTGGAGAACATGCCGCCCGAGCGCGACGGCAGCCCGTTCGCGGAAGCCTGGACCGAGCCGAACGAGGCGCCCGAACTGCTGGAGCCGGGCTCGCTGCCGTCGCGCAGCGTGACCATACCCGGCGCCACCGCAAGGCTGGCGCAGCTGCGCCGGCCGCGTGAGGCACAGCGCGCCGGAGGTCTGCGCACGGTGCGCTTCGGCTTCTTCGGCCAGATGTCGCCGTTGAAGGGCATCACCGTGCTGATGGAGGCGGCGCGCCGGCTGAACACGCTCGGCGTGTCCAACGCGGTGATCGAGATCTACGGCGATTATTCCAGCCAGCCGCTGGAGTTCCAGAAGGTGGTCGAGGAGGCGCTGGAGGAGGCGGGCGAGAACGTCGTGTTCCACGGCGCCTACGACAACTCCCAGGTCAACGCCCTGATGCAGGGCATCGACGCCATGGTGATCCCGTCCACCTGGTGGGAGAATTCTCCCGTCGTGATCCAGGAAGCGTTCACCAACGGCAAGCCGGTGATCTGCTCCAACATCGGCGGCATGGCCGAGAAGATCACCCACGGCGTCAACGGCATGCATTTCGAGGTCAGCCGTCCGGCCAGCCTGGCTGAGGTGCTGGCCGAGCTCGCGGCCCATCCAGGCAGGCTGGCCGCGCTGACCGCCGGCGTCCGTCCCCCGCCGACCGCCGACGAGGTGCTCGACCAGCACCTGGACCTTTACGACCGAGTTCTTTCTTGAACCGGCCGCGGCGGTACTCCTAGTTTCGTCGTCATGATGTGTGCAACGCGTCGATGCGCAACGGGAAGATGGGAACCGGAATGAACGGCGTGATGATCAAGGGCGCGGTCGACAGGCTGGACAGCGACAGCGCGGTGGGCTGGCTGTACGGCAGCGACTACACCGCGCCGCCGATCGTGCGCGCCTTCCTGCATCACGACATGATCGGCGAGGGCGTGGCCGACGCGCACCGGCCGGACCTGGAGCAGGTCGGGTTCGGCGACGGCCGCTGCGGCTTCGAGATCCGCTTCACCCGGTCGATCGACCCGGCCTACCTGCCGTTCGTGACGGTGAAGCCGAACGACGTCGACCTTCATCTGCCGATCCCGTCCAGCGGCGCCGCCTATATCGACCTGATCAACGCGGTGCTGGTCGGCTATTCCGGCGCCGGCCGCTCCCGCTCGGTGCTGGGGGGCTTGTGGACCGACCGGCTGGACGCGCCGCAGCTGCTCGCCGGCCGGATCGCGGTCGGCGCGTCCGCCGCCGAGCTGCAGCCGGCGCTGCAGGAGCTGATACGCAACGGCCACGTCCTGCTGCACAACGCCTTGGCCCCGAACGGCGTGGGCGGCAGGGACCTCGCCAACTTCCACGTCGCCACCGGCGCCCACCCGGAGGAGGAAGGCCGGCTGCGTGCCGCCCTCACCGGCATTGCCGGCCTGCTGTTCCGCGAGTCCGTGGTGCGTCTGCTGCGCGCCGTGTTCGACGACCATCCGGTGATCTACCGGCTCGACATGGTGTCCGGCAGCGGCTTCGCGCAGGCCTCCAGCATGGAGGAGCTGCCGTCGCCCGGCGAGTGCGTGGCGCTCTATGCCGGCAACCCCGACGGCCCGGTGCGGATCGACATCGTGCGCGACAGCCACGAGATGCCGGAGTTCGGTCCGGACGGTCGCTCCCGCTGGACCAACGCAGGGGCGGCGGAGCTCGCCCGCTACGCCGCCGAGGCCGGGCTGTCGATCGAGAGCCTGGAGCTGGACGCGCTGGACATCGCCATCCTCAGCCCCGGCCTGGTGCACCGGGTGGTGGTCCAGCCGGAAGCGCCGGCGCTGCGCGCGGTGCTGGCGCCCCGACGCGTCACCCCCACCCGCTTCCTGACCGGGGACGGCAGCTGGTCCGAGGTCGGGCACGTATCGGGCGCGCGCATCCGGGTGTAGGATCGCGCCGGCGGCCGCAAGGGCGGGACCCCACGCCCCCGCCGCCGCGCGGAATCTGTCCGAGGAGACCGGTCCTGTTGGAGAACGCGCCGAACCCGGTGGTGGCGGTGGGCGATGTGCGGTTCGGCAACGCCCTGCCGTTGTGCCTCATCGCCGGTCCGTGCCAGGTCGAGAGCCGGGACCACGCCTTCGAGTGCGCCGACGCGTTGCGCGGGATCGCCCGCCGGCTCGGGATCGGCTTCGTGTTCAAGGCCTCCTTCGACAAGGCGAACCGGACCAGCCGGTCGGGCCCGCGCGGCGTCGGGCTCGACCGGGCGATGCAGGTGTTCGCCGACATCCGGGACACCCTGTCCGTGCCGGTGCTGACCGACGTGCACGAGCGCGCGCAGTGCGCGGTGGTGGCCGAGGTGGTCGACGTGCTGCAGATCCCGGCCTTCCTGTGCCGGCAAACCGACCTTCTCGTCGCGGCGGCCGAGACCGGCCGGGTGGTCAACGTCAAGAAGGGCCAGTTCCTGGCGCCCTCCGACATGGGCAACGTGCTGGACAAGGTGACCGGGGCCGGCAACCCGAACGTGCTGGCGACCGAGCGCGGCACCTCGTTCGGCTACAACACCCTGGTGTCCGACTTCCGCGGCCTGCCGGTGATGGCGGGGTTCGGCGCGCCGGTGATCTTCGACGCCACCCACTCGGTGCAGCAGCCAGGCGGCGGCGGCAGCCGTTCCGGCGGACAGCGCGAGTTCGTTCCCGTGCTGGCCCGCGCCGCGGTCGCGGTGGGGGTGGCGGGCGTGTTCATCGAGACCCATCCCGACCCCGACCACGCGCCGTCCGACGGCCCCAACATGATCGCGCTGCGCGACTTCGAGCCGCTGGTCAGGACCTTGCTGCGCTTCGACCGCCTGGCCAAGGCCCTGCCGGATGCGGCGGGCTGAGGCAGCCGGCGCGGCGGGTGCAGGCCCGATGAACCCGATCGTCGTGGTCCCGGCCAGGCTCGGCTCCACCCGGCTGCCGGGCAAGCCGCTGGCGCTGATCGCCGGGCTGCCTATGGTGGTGCATGTTTGGCGCCGCGCGATGGAGGCCGGCCTCGGCCCGGTGCTGGTGGCGGCCGACGACCTCCGGATCGCCGACGCGGTGCGGGAAGCGGGCGGACAAGCGGTGCTGACCCGGCCCGACCATCCGTCCGGCACCGACCGGATCGCGGAAGCGCTCGGGCTCGCGGACCCGGACCGCAGGCACGACGTGGTGGTCAACCTCCAGGGCGACCTGCCGACGGTGGCGCCGCAGGTGACGCGCGCCGCCGTTGCCCTGCTCGACAACCCGGAGGTGGCGGTGGGAACGGCGGTGGCGCTCGTCGCCACGCCGCAGGAAGCGGCAGCCGACAGCGTGGTCAAGATGGTCGGCAGCCCGCTCGGCAACGGGCGCTTCCGCGCCCTTTACTTCACCCGGGCGCAGGCGCCCTGGGGCGAAGGCCCGCTTTACCACCATGTCGGCCTGTATGCCTGGCGGCGGAGGGCGTTCGAGCGCTTCGTGGCCCTGCCGCCCTCGACCCTGGAGCGGCGCGAACGCCTGGAACAGCTGCGTGCGCTGGAGGCGGGCATGCGGATCGACGCGATCCTGGTCGACGACGTGCCGCTCGGGGTCGACACGCCCGAGGACCTGGCCCGCGCACGCATCGTCATGGGAGGCGGATGATGGGGTTCACGCCTTCGCCGGTCGCGCCGCTGGCTGCCGCTTCCCCGGCGCGCACCGATCCAGGCGCCGTCGCCGCCGCGGCCGACAGCGTCGCCCGCACCATCGAGATCGAGCGCGGCGGCCTGCAGTCGATCCGGCACGCCCTGTCGGACGGTCTCGCGGCAGCGTTCGCGCAGGCGGCCGACCTGATCGAGCGGGCCGGCGGCAGCGTGGTCGTCACCGGCATGGGCAAGTCCGGCCATGTCGGCAAGAAGGTGGCGGCCACCCTGGCCTCGACCGGCACCCCCAGCCACTACATCCATCCGGCCGAAGCCAGCCATGGCGACCTCGGCGCGCTGCGCGACGGCGACGTGGTGCTGGCGATGTCCTGGTCCGGCGAGACGCCCGAGCTCGCCGACATCGTGGAGTACACCCGACGCTTCGGCATGCCGCTGGTCGCCATCACCGCGCGCCCGGACAGCGCGCTGGGCCGTGCCGCCGATGTCGGTTTGTTCCTGCCCGACGCGCAGGAAGCGTGCCCGAACGGCCTGGCGCCCACCACCTCGACCACCATGCAGCTGGCGGTGGGCGACGCGCTGGCGATCCTGCTTCTGGAGCGTCGCGGCTTCACCGCCACCGACTTCAACCGCTTCCACCCCGGCGGCAAGCTCGGCGCGCGCCTGACCACGGTCGGCCGGCTGATGCACGTGGGCGAGGAGATGCCGATCGTGCCTGCCGGCGCCACCCTGTCGGAGGGGATCGTGGAGATGACCTCCAAGCGCTTCGGCACCGCAGGCGTGGTGGACGCCGCGGGCGACCTGATCGGCGTGCTGACCGACGGCGACGTGCGCCGGGCGTTCCAGAGCGGCTTCCGCGACCGGCCGATCACGGAGGTGATGGGGCGGCGCCCGCAGACGGTGGGGGCCGACGTCCTGGCCGCCCGCGTGCTGGCGCAGATGAACGACGCGCGGATCACCTCCATGTTCGTGGTGGCGGAACGCCGGCCGGTGGGCCTGGTCCACGTGCATGACCTGCTGAGGGCGCGCATCGCCTGAGGCCGGCCAGCTTCCGGCACCGAAATCCGGCCCGGCTAGACTGGTTTTTGAGACCTGTGTCGTCCGGCAAACCGTTAATCAATAATTAAAATCTTGCAAAAGTGATAGTTGAAGCTCATTACGGGAGAAAGACGTTCAACCAACCGGTTCCGGAGCTTGCTCGTGTCTGTCACGCATCTTTCCCGTCTGGCAGAAGATTACGGTCCAGAAACCGCTGCGAGGATTGACCAGCACTTCCCGATCGCGACCAAGGCTCTCAAGGTCCGCCGCGACGGCCCTGCCGAGGTCGGGCCCCCGTCCTCGATCGCGCCCGACCGCGCCCGCCTGACCACCGCCCTGGTGTCCTTCCTCCAGACGCTGCGCGGCGAGGAGATCCTGTACTACCCGACGCCCGGCAACGGCGGCGACTGCGTGATCCAGGTCGGCGTCTACCAGGCGCTCGCCCGGGCCGGCGTCACCTTCAAGCCGATCAACCTGCAGGCCGACGTGACCGGACGCACGGTGATGCTGGGCGGCGGCGCCAACCTCACCCCGCTCTACCGCGAGCTGCGCGAGGCGCTCGAGACCCAGTTCCTCGACCGCTGCGGCCGCCTGATCATCCTGCCGCACACCATACGCGGCAACGAGGACCTCCTGGCCAGGATGGACTCGCGGGCGACCATCTTCTGCCGCGACCCGGAAAGCTACGTCCACGTGCAGCGCCACGCGGCGACGAGGGAAGTCCATCTCGACCACGACATGGCCGTCCATATCGACGTCGAGCAGTTCTACCGGGACACCGCCCGCTACACCGACGCGCCCGGCCTGTTCACGTCTCTGGTCACCCGTGCGGGCGGGGAGTTCGATCCCGACGACCGGGACACCGTCAGGCCGTTCTTCCGCACCGACGGCGAGAAGGCGGCGCACATGACCGTGCCGGACGGCAACCTCGACATCTCCAAGATCTTCGAGCTGGGCACCTGGCCGGAAAACTCGCACAAGGCGGTGTGGTGCTTCTTCGAGGCGATCAGGCGGTCGCGCCACGTCCTCACCGACCGGCTGCATGTCGGCATCGCGGCCTCCCTGCTGGAGAAGCCCTGCACCTTCTACGACAATTCCTACGGGAAGAACCGCACGGTCTACCTGCACTCCATCAGGAAGTATGCGCAGCCGGACGTGCTGGACTTCGTCCAGGCGTCATGAGGCCTGCTTGACAACCCATCGGATGACCGCAAGCTAGGATGTTCAAAGCCCGCGGAAAATAGTCGATGCGTTTCGCTCTTCTGGTTCTGGCCTACCGCGAGCCCGAAGTGCTGCGACGCGCGATCCCGCTCTACAAGGCCGCCGGCTTCGACGTGTTCGTGCACCTGGACAAGAAGGCCGACACCGCCTCCTACCTGGCCCGCCTGGGCGACGCCGCCCGCCATTGCCGCCTGATCTACCGGCGGATCGACATCTTCTGGGCCGGCTTCTCCATGATCGAGGCCGAGCTTGCCCTGATCTTCGCGGCGATGGCGGAAGGCCAGTACGACCGCTTCACCCTGGTCTCGGACGACACCTTCCCGGTCGTGCCCAGGGACCGGCTGCTGCAGGTCCTGGGGGAGGACCTCGACCGGGTCATGATCCGCAAGCTGGAGCCGGACGACCCCTTCATGAGCCGCTACTCCAACTTCTACCATTTCGACCATGCGGTGAGCTCCCTGCTCGGCCGGCAGATCGAAACCGCGACCGTCGACGACAGGTTCCTGAGCGAGATGGCGTCGATCCAGCAGCTGAAGGACCGCGGCAAGAAGCCGCTGGACATCTATTACGGATCGCAATGGTGGTCGCTGACGGCGACCAGCATGACGGTCGTGCTGGAAGCGCTGGAACAGGACGAGCACATGTTCGCCTCGTTCAAGTACTCGGCGGTGCCGGACGAGATCCTGTTCCAGACCGCGGTGGGCAACCTGGTCGACCGCTCTGGCGTGCGGCAGGGCATCGTCTACGTCGAATGGTCGAAGGATCCCAGGCCCTACGTGTTCCGGCAGATGGACGAGCTCGACCCGATCCCGCGCGACTACTGCTTCGTGCGCAAGATCGGCTCGCACAGCACCGCGATCCTGGACGGGCTGACGGCACGCTTCCTGTAGCCCGGAGGCTGCCGGCCGCCGTCGGCCCGGACGTGCCGATTTAAGGGGATGGCATTCTCTGCTATGCCGGTCACAGGGGCTGTGGCGGGCAGGAGCGGGACGTGGACAGGATGGATCGTGCTGCCGGAACGGTCGTGTTTTCCGCGCTCTTCAACGAGTCGGACGCGTTCCTGGCGACCTATGTCCTGAACTTCCTCAGCAACACCGGCGACGGCGCGTTCCTGGTGATCAACCTGCCGTCCGGCCGAAAGGTCTCGTGCCCGGAAGCCGACGGGAGCGAGCGGGTCCTGGTGTTCTCGGGGGAGGTGCAGCGCAGGAAGTTCGGCCACACCCTGCTCGTCGGCCACCTGGAGTCCTTCGAGCACGCGATCCAGGCCCTTGGCGGGTTCGACTTCTTCTGCCCGCTCGCCTCCAACAGCCTGTTCGCGCGGCCGTTCAACCTCCAGGCGGCGCTTGAAAAGCTGAAGGTGAAGCCCAAGACGACGTCGAACGACCTCGACAACCTTCTGGAGGTCTGGTGGTGGGTGAAGGTCAAGCGCAACCCGCGCTTCATCGCCTTCCTCAAGAGCGTGTGGGGCCTGACCCACGTGTCGCAGAACCAGATCGAGGGCCTGTTCGCGTCCCGGAACGACTGGGCGGTGCTGCACGAACGCCTGCCCCAGATCCTCGAGCTCGGCGGGACGATCGAGCCGGAGATGGAGTTTCCGATGGAGGAGATCCTTCCGGCCACCCTGATCAAGCAGTTCGGCTCCGGCCACTTCGCGTTCATCTGCCACATCTTCTGGACCAGGTCCTATCAGGGCAAGGTCGTCCTGGCCGACATCCTGGACATGCCCCAGTTGTTCCCGGACGAGATCTGCATCCTCAAGTGGTTCGAGCGCAACCCGCACGACGTGGCCACCGCAGCGGTCTCGACCGACTGGATCCGGAACCTGCTGGGACAGGTGTCGGAGGATCTCACGAGCGAGCCGCCGGCCACCCGGTTCGCCCACCGGATGATCCTGGAGCAGGTGACGCGCGTCCTTGCCGAGCGCGAAGGCTTCGGGCCCGTGACCGCGGGCTGGTGGACGGAGGCGACCGAGCCCGCCCGACGTCGGATGGCGCTGACCCGCACGGTCACGATGCAGCGCGGGACGATCCCGCTGCCGTTCGAGCAGGACGCAGGACGCGAGCCGGAGCTGCTCTACGTTTACGCCGAGGACACCCAGGACGCCGTGAGGCTGGACCTCGAGATCACCGAGGCGGACTCCACCACGATCGTCCTCAGCACGTCGCTGCCCGACGAAGCCGGCGATGCCGATGCGGCCGAGCCGACGCTGGAAGGCTACCTGTACCTTCGTTCCATGGCGCCGCCGGGCAACCGGGTGTTCCGTCTGCGCTGCGTGTCGGCGACGTCCAACATCCGGGACCAGATCGCCAGAAAGGTGGTGATCCGGCACGGCCAGGACTATCTTTATGTTTCTCCCTGCCATGTCGCGGCCGGAGAGGTGACGGACTTCTATTATCGTCAGGATCCGGTTGCGGGCGGCGACGCGCTATGGTTCGGCATCCCGTTCTTCAACCGGTCTGCCGCAACCCTGACGTTGGACGTCATCTAGGCCCTCACCTGTTCGGTTCGCGCCGGGTTCGAGCGACGGGACGCGACCGAACCGTTCCGGCACCTGGGCTTTCCCGGCTGGCGGTTTCGACATGAAACTGGACCCGGTCTCGCGTCCTGATACGCCGTCAGCAGCAGTTTCCATTTCCCGTTAATAACGAACCGGATCGCTTGCAACCGGCGTCTGCACTCGATTAATGTCCGCTGTACCGTATTTTTGATGATTTCGACGCCGCAGCGCTATGATCCCGCGGAAGCAACGGTGAGCACATGGACATGACGCCTGATCTCGCTGCCTCCGAACACCAGGCAAGGCCGGAGGACGCGGCAAAACCGCCCGCCGAGGCCGTTGCGCACCAGGCGCGCTGGCGCCGGTTCGACGCCGCCTGGTACGCGGCCCGCTATGCGGACTCGTTGGTCGAGCACGGCGTCGAGGGCAGCAGCGAGCTGGAAGCGTTCTACTGGCAGAAGGGCTGCCGCCTCGGCCACTCGCCCAACATGTTCTTCGACGAGGGATGGTATCTGTTGACCTATCCCGACATTGCCGTTCACGTCTCGACCGGTGGCGCCCGTTCGGGCTTCGAGCACTACATCCGGGACGGCCACAGGGACCGCTCGCCGCACTGGCTGTTCGACGAGCGCTACTACCTGTCGGCCAACCGCGACATCACCCAGGGGGTGCTGCAGCGGCAGCACTTCGTCAACGGGTACGACCATTACCTTGCGATCGGCAACGCCGAGTTCCGCACCGCCCACCGCTTCTTCGACCCCCTGCTCTACAACGAGAACGCCGACGAGAGCGACGAGGTGCGCGGCCATGCCGGCGGCCCGTTCATCCGCTTCCTGCTCGACAACTGCCGTGCCGGCAGCACGGCGCGGCTGTCATGGTACTTCGATCCGGTCTGGTACCTGAAAACCTATCCGGAGCTGAAGGAGGAGATCGCTTCCGACTGGACCTGCGCGCTGCACCACTTCCTGTGCAACCGCAGCACGCAGCGCTACGACGGCCTGCAGTGGTTCTCCGAGCAGTACTACGGCGCCACCTATCCGGACGTGCTGGGCGCGGTGAACAAGGGCGTCTTCCGCAACACCTACGAGCATTTCGTCAGGTTCGGCGCCGCCGAGCGCCGCCGGCCGCACGCCGAGGTCGACCTCGTCGGGCATTACCGCGCGATCGCGGTGCAGGCCTCGATCGAGCGCGGCGAGCACGAGAACGCCTTCACGCACTGGCTGGCACAGCGTCACGCCGCCGAGGAAGGCGGCAACCCGGCGCCGATCGTCGAGGCGCAAAGCAAGCAGCTGTTCGCGCGCATGGCCGAGGCCATGCTGCCGCAGTTCGCGCGCTCCAAGCTCGACTTCACCGTGCACGGCACGCCCGCCGTCAGCGTCGTCATCGTGCTGCACAACAAGTTCGCGCTGACCATGACGGCGCTGTCGTCGCTGCGCGCGGTGTATGCCGGCGGGATCGAGCTGATCCTGGTGGATTCCGGGTCGCGCGACCAGACCCGCCACATCGCCCGCTACCTGTCCGGCGCCCGCATCGTGCGCTTCGCCCACAACGTCGGCTTCGTCGCCGCGTGCAACACCGCCCTGGCGCACGCGACGGCGCCGGCGGTGCTCTACCTGAACAACGACCTGACGCTCGGCATCAAGTCGATCGAGCTCGCCTTGGCACGGCTGCAGTCGGATCCGAGGATCGGCGCGGTCGGCGCCAAGTTCATCCGCACCAACGGCCTGCTTCAGGAAGCAGGATCGATCATCTGGCGCGACGGGTCCACCATGGGCTACCTGCGCGACGGCGATCCCGCCTGCCCGGAAGCCAACTTCGTGCGGGACGTCGACTTCTGCTCCGGCGCCTTTCTGCTGGTGCGGGCTTCCTGCCTCAAGGAGCTGGGCGGCTTCGACGACGACTTCCGCCCGGCCTACTACGAGGAAACCGACCTGTGCGTCCGGCTCAGGAAGAGCGGCTACCGCGTGGTGTACGACCCGTCGGTGGTGGTGCAGCACGTCGAGTTCGGCTCCGCCAGCTCGCAGCGCTCGGCGCGCATGATCCAGCGCAACCACAAGATGTTCGTCGAGAAGCACCTCGACTGGCTGCGCTACAAGCACCCGCCGCGCCCGCGCAACGCCCTGTTCGCCCGCTCGCCGAAAGCGGGGCGAGGCCGCATCCTGTTCATCGAGGACCGCATCCCGATGCGCGACCTCGGCTCCGGCTACGTGCGCTCCAACGACATCGTGCACGCCATGGCCTCGCTCGGCTACCACGTCAGCGTCTACCCGGTGTATCCGGCCACCACGAGCCTGCTGGAAACGCTGGGCGACTTTCCCGAAACCGTGGAGGTGCTGTACGACCGCGGCCAGGAGCAGCTCCCGCAGTTCATCGCCGAGCGCAGCGGCTACTACGACATCGTCTGGATCGGCCGCACCCACAACCTCGAGCGCCTGCTGCCGGTTCTCGCCGACGCCTCCTCGGCGCTGCCCGACCACAGCGTCGTGCTCGACACCGAGGCGATCGCAGCACCCCGCCTGGTGGAGCAGGCCCGCGTGCTCGGCCGCACCCTTGAGCACGACCTGGAAACCATGCTGCGCAAGGAACTGGCTTGTGCCTATTTCTGCCAGAAGATCATCGCGGTGAACGAGCGCGACGCCGCCCTCATCCGCCTGACCGGCCACAGCAAGGTGTCCGTGCTCGGCCACCTGAAGGAGCCGGCTGCGACGCCCGCGTCCTGGGCGGCGCGCAGCAACCTGCTGTTCCTGGGCGCGGTGCACGAGACCGCAAGCCCGAACTACGACAGCCTGTCCTGGTTCGTGAAGGAGGTGCTGCCGCTGCTGGACGGCCGCCTGCCGCCGGAGGTGCGGTTCTCCATCGCCGGCTACGTCGACCGCAGGGTCGACATGTCGCCGTTCGGCCGCAACAGGCGGGTCGACCTGCTCGGACCGGTGGGCGACCTTTCGGAACTGTACGACGCCTACCGGGTGTTCATCGCCCCGACGCGGTTCGCCGGCGGGATCCCGTTCAAGGTGCACGAGGCGGCGGCGCACGGCCTTCCGGTGGTCGCCACCGAGCTGCTGTGCCGCCAGGTGGGCTGGACCGACGGGGCTGCGATCCTGTCCGGCGGCACCGACGATCCGGCCGCCTTCGCCGACCAGGTGATGGCGCTTTACGAGGACGAGGCCCGCTGGAACAGCGTGCGGGACGAGGCCTTGCGCCGGATCGAGACCGAGAACAGCCGGGCCAGCTACCTCAGCCGGTTGAGCGAGATCCTGACCGATGTCGTGGCCGAGGCGCACCCGCGGCACGCTTCGGAATGAGCGGGCAGGGGATGCGCGGGCGGTGTCCGGTCCCGGCGCAGCCGGGCTGAGCCGCCATGCTTGACGCACCCTCCACCCAGGTCGTGGGCGTGATCGACCAGCTCGGCTCCGGACGGCTCGGCGGCTGGGTCAGCCGGCGTCACGGCGGTTCCTACGTGGGCGGCCTGCGTGTCGAGCTGCGTCGCGGCGCCCTGGTCCTGTCGCAGGTGCGGCCGGTGGGCCCGCGCCTCGACGTGCTGGCCGATGCCGGCCTCGACCTCGCCTTTTCCTTTGACTACACCGGCCTTGCCGGCATGGACGAGCTGCTGGACGGTGTCGTGACCGTGGTCGCGGTCGATCCGTCCGGCCAGGAGCGCGCGCTGGAGGTTTATCCGCCGGTGCGCGCGGCGGCGCTGGGCACCCGCACGCCGACCGGACCGCGTCCTGCGACCGGGCGGACCGTTGCCGAGGTGATGCAGGCGCTGTCGACGAAGCCGCCCGCGGGTGCTTTGCCCCGTCCAGACAAGGCAACGACGCGCGGGGAAACGCGCTCCGCACGCGCGGCGGTGGGTCCGCGCATCGTGTTCCTCGGCGCCGGCAGCACCGTGTTCGCCAAGAACCTGCTCGGCGACATCCTGGGCGAGCGGGCGCTGTCGGCCAGCCGGATCTGCCTGTACGACATCGACCCCGAGCGCCTGCGCGTGTCCGAGGTGGTGGCGGGACGGATCGTGGGGGCGCTGGACGCGCCGGCGCAGGTTTCCGCCACCACCGATCTCGGCCAGGCGCTGGACGGGGCCGACTACGCGATCAACATGATCCAGGTCGGCGGCTACCGCCCCTGCACCGTGACCGACTTCGAGATCCCCAACCGCCACGGCCTGCGCCAGACCATCGGCGACACCCTCGGCATCGGCGGCATCATGCGCGCACTGCGCACCATCCCGGTGCTGTCCGGCATGGTGCGCGAGATGGAGCGGCGCTGCCCGGACGTGCTGCACCTCAACTACGTCAACCCGATGGCGATGAACTGCTGGGCGCTTGCCCGCAGCAGCCGGATCCGCACCGTAGGCCTGTGCCACAGCGTGCAGGGCACCGCGGCCGAGCTGGCAGCCGACATCGGCGTGCCGGTGGAGCGCATCGACTACCTCGCCGCCGGCATCAACCACATGGCGTTCTTTCTGCGCTTCTCGGCCAACGGCGAGGACCTGTATCCGCGCCTGCGCGAGGTGAGCGCCCGCCACCGGATGCCGCCGCACAACCGGGTCCGCTACGACCTGCTCGACCGTTTCGGCTATTTCGTCACGGAATCGAGCGAGCACTTCGCCGAATACGTGCCCTGGTACATCAAGCGCGATCGTCCCGACCTGATCGAGCGCCTCAACATCCCGCTGGACGAGTACCCGCGCCGCTGCGAGCAGCAGATCGCCGCCTGGACCGAGCAGGGACGCGCGCTGCAGGACCTGTCGCAGCCGATCGCGGTGGTGCCGAGCCACGAATACGGCGGCCGGATCATCAACGCCATCGAGACCGGCGTGCCCGCGGTGATCTACGGCAACGTGCCCAACCAGGGCCTGATCGACAACCTGCCGCCCGAGGCCTGCGTCGAGGTGCCGTGCCTGGTGGACGGCAACGGGCTGCATCCGGTGCGGGTGGGACGGCTGCCGCTTCAGCTCGCGGCCCTGATGCAGACCAACGTGTCGGTGCAGGCGCTGGCCGTCGAGGCGGCGCTGACCGGCCGACGCGAGCACGTTTATCACGCCGCCATGCTCGACCCGCACACCGCCGCCGAGCTCGATCCCGAGCAGATCACCCGGCTGGTCGACGACCTGCTCGAGGCGCACCGGCCCTGGCTGCCGGACGTGCTGTTCCGCTGACGCCGCTGACCGGGCCCCGAAACCTTCCACGGGAACACGGTCAGGAAGGCCGCCTTCTACACGGCCAGGGCCTGTCTGGAGCAGGCCACGACTGCTCCGAAGGGATGACGAACGTGGACCAGCTGATCGTCTGCGTAAGGCGGGAACCGGTGCTGCGGCATGTCCCGGCCCGCAGCATCGAGCACGTCGGGAAGAAGATCGTGAACGGCGGAAAGACGCTGCAGGCGTTCGGCTCGAACACCCCGGGCGGCGGCCGCTGGAAGCGGGACTACGAGCTGTTCCTTGAGAAGGGCGAGCGCGACCTGTTGGAGACGCCCCGCCAGTACCGGGCCCGCAGCCTGGCCTGAGCGCGTCGACGAGGCTGGCCGTCCCGTCGACCTTGTGCATGAGATGGAACAAACCGACAGCATGCAGGAGGCAGGGCTACCGCGTCAGGTAGTCCACCAGCGTCATGGTGAACAGGATGGCCACCCAGAAGAAGCCGACCAGGGCGAAGAAGCGGATGATCGGCGGCTCCTGCGGCAGCTCCATCGAAGCCCACAGCACGATGATCACCATCGCCAGCGCGACCGCCGCCTCGACCATCCAGACCTGACGGAACGGCAGCAGCGCCCCCAGCAGCACGTTCAACCCGAGCAGCAGAAGCAGCGCCACCAGGGTGATCAGCGGCGTGCGCATCCGCTCGCGCAGCACGCGCCTGTCCTGCGGCGACAGCGCGGGGGCGCGATGGCTCGACCGGGCCATCAACGGTTCAGCACGTACAGCACGGGAAACACGATGATCCACACCAGGTCGATGAAGTGCCAGTACAGCCCGAAGATCTCGATCCGGTTCTGGTGCCGCTGGAGGAAGCCCGGCCGGCTCGCCATCCACGTCATGACCAGCAGGATCGACACGCCGGTGGTCAGGTGCAGCCCGTGCAGCCCGGTGGTGACGTAGTACAGGTCGGTGAACAGGATCGTGGACGGGTCGTGCGCCAGCTCGTAACGCCGCCCGTGCAGGAACGGCATCATGTGCTCGTCGAAGTCCTCGTAGTACTCGTAGCCCTTCAGGATCAGGAACAGCGTGCCGAGAGCCGCGGTCGCCAGCATGAAGCGCACCATGCCGCGCTGCCAGCCGATCCGCGACAGCTCGATCGCCCCCGACATGGTGAAGGAGGACACGATCAGCACCGCCGTGTTGGTGGCGCCGATCCAGAACTTCAGGTGCGTCGCCGTCGCGGTGACGCTGGCGGGATGCAGGATCCGGATGATCAGCGCGCACAGGAACAGTCCGGCGAACAGCAGCAGCTCGGTCAGCAGCCAGCACCACATGCCGAACTTGGCCGCATGCTTCTGCTGCCCGTCGGCGCTGAACTGTTCTTCCCGCTCGATCCCGACCTCGGACACTCCCGGAACCGTGCCGGCGGCGGCGCTCACACCCGCGTCTCGCGACGGCTGTAGTCGTAGGGCGGGAAGTCCACGGTCGGCGGCGTGTCGAAGTTGTGCTTCGGCGGCGGCGAGGAGGTGGTCCATTCCAGCCCCTTGGCGTTCCACGGGTTGGGCGGTGCCTTCCTGCCGTAGCGCAGCGACCAGCCCAGGTAGACCATCGGGAACACGTAGCCCAGCGCCAGCACCAGGCTGCCGGCCGAGCTCAGGATGTTGAGCAGCTGGAACTCGGGCGGATAGTTGTGGTAGCGGCGCGGCATCCCGAGATAGCCCAGGATGAATTGCGGCGCGAACGTCGCGTTGAAGCCGATGAAGATCAGGAACGCGGACAACCGTCCCCAAGCCTCCGGATACAGCCGCCCGGTGAACTTCGGCCACCAGTAGTGCAGCCCGCCCAGGAAGGCCAGCGCCGTGCCGCCGACCATGATGTAGTGGAAGTGCGCCACCACGAAGTACGTGTCGTGCACGTGCTCGTCCACCGCCAGCGTGGCCAGGAACAGCCCGGTCAGCCCGCCCACCACGAACAGCCCGATATAGCCCATCGCATACAGCATCGGCGTGTCGAGCTTGAGCGTGCCTTTGTAGATGGTGGCGGTCCAGTTGTACACCTTGACCGCCGACGGCACCGCGACCGCGAAGCTCAGCACCGAGAACACCAGGCTCGCGGTCTCGCTCTGCCCGTTGACGAACATGTGGTGCCCCCACACGAAGAACGTCAGCGAGGCCAGCCCGATGGAGGCATAGGCGACGAAGCGGTAGCCGAACAGCGTCTTCTGCGCGAACACCGGCACGATCTCGCTGATCACCCCCATGCCCGGCAGCACCATGATGTATACCGCCGGGTGCGAGTAGAACCAGAACAGGTGCTCGAACAGCACCGGATCGCCGCCCAGCGCCGGGTCGAACACGCCGATGTGGAACGCGCGCTCCATCACCAGCAGGGTCAGCGCCATGGTGATCACCGGCGTCGCCAACAGGAAGATCAGGCTGACCGCGTACATGGTCCAGACGAAGATCGGCATGCGGAACCAGGTCATGCCGGGTGCGCGCATGGTGTGGATGGTGACGACGAAGTTGAGCCCGGTGAGGATGGAGGAGAAGCCGACCACGATCACGCCGATCAGCGCCGGCACCACCCAGGTGTTGGAGAAGGTGGTCGAGAACGGCGCGTAGAACGTCCAGCCGGTGTCGACGCCGCCCGCCACCACCGTGAACAGGGTGAACAGCGACGCGCTGACGAAGATGTACCAGCTGGCGCGGTTGAGGCGGGGGAACGCCACGTCCTTGGCGCCGATCATGATCGGCATGATGAAGTTGCCGAACGTGGTCGGGATCGACGGGATCAGGAAGAACCACACCATCACCACGCCGTGGATGGTGAACAGCTTGTTGTAGGTGTCGTTGGAGAAGATCTGCCCGTTCGGCACCACCAGCGACAGCCGCACCAGGCCTGCCGCGATCGCGCCGACGATGAAGAAGGCGGTGATGCTGAGCAGGTACAGGATGCCGATCCGCTTGTGGTCGATGGTGGTGAGCCAGGACCACAGCGTGTGCTCGTCGTGCAGGTAGTCCGGCTCGCGGTCGATGGTGATCCGGCCCGGATGCGGCTCGCGCAGCGCCGCCTGGATGTTGCCGAGAAGGGAGTCCGGCGGCGTCATGGCGTTTTCTCCGGGCCCGGCTGGCCGTCCGGCTGCGGATCCTGTCCGGAAGGCCCGAGCGACTTGATGTAGGCGGTGAGCAGCACGATCCTGTCCTCCGGGATCACCCCCTTGAAGGCCGGCATGACCTGCTTGTAGCCGGCGATCAGGTTGCGGTCCGGGTCCAGGATCTTGTCGTGGATGTAGCCGGCGTCGGCGGTGATGGTGCCGCCGGCCAGCATCGGCACCGGGCTGCCGTACAGCCCGGCCAGCGACGGCGCCCGCACCGCGGAGCCCGCCTCGTGGCAGCCGCTGCAGCCATAGGACGAGAACAGCGCCCGCCCTTGCGAGGCGAGCGAGATCGCCGTGCCGCTCTGCTGCAGCCATTGCGCGTAGTCCGCCGGGCTCATGATGGTCAGCAGCCCGCCCATGCGCGAATGGTCGGTGCCGCAGTATTCCGAGCAGTACAGCCGGAACGTGCCGGTCTTGTTGGCGGTGAACCACAGCTGGGTGTAGCGCCCGGGCAGGGTTTCCATCTGGATGCGCAGCGCCGGCAGGTAGAGCGCGTGGATCACGTCCTGCGAGATCATGTTGATCATCACCGGCTCGCCGCTCGGCACGTGCAGGTCGTTGATCTCCGCCTGCCCGCCCGGATGCTGGAACTTCCACATCCATTGCCGGCCGATCGCCTCGATCCTGAGCGCGTTGGCGGGCGGATGCTTGTGGATGTCGAACAGCTTGGCGCCCCAGTAGAAGAAGATCAGCGTGAGCAGGAACGGGACGAGCATCCAGCTCACCTCGAGCATGCGGTTGCGCTTGTCCGAGTACTCCCGGTGCACGTCCTTGCCGGCGCGGAAATGCACCGCGAACCAGGTGATGGCGAGAAAGATCGGCACCGTCAGCAGCAGCGTCAGCACGGTGAAGCCGAGGATCAGGTGGTCCGACTGCACCGCCTCGGTGGACGCCGAGGGCGGCCACAGCGCCAGCGGGAAGTCGGCCGGGTTGACGTCCTTGCCGCTCACGGCGCCGAGTCCAACGACTGGCCTACGCTGCGGCTCATCGCCACCCCGATCGGAATGCGCGCGCGCCGATGCTGCGGATCGACCCAGCCGTAGCGGTCGAGCCGGTCCAGCTCGCTGTGCTGCACGTCGGACAGGTCGTGCCAGGGTGTCGGCTGCAGGCGCGGCACAGGCGGCAGCAGGCTGGTCTGCTGCTGTCCGGTGAGCGGCGGCGCCGCCTCGCGCCGGGCCTGGAAGCCGTGCAGCATCACCACCATGAGCCAGATCGACACCGCGATCGCCACACCAAGCCCGACCGTCAGCAGGCCCATCAGCGCGCCGCTCATGTCCTCGGTCTCGAAACCCTTGCGCGCCGACTGCGGGCTCGGCGGCGTGTCCGGCAGGCCGCGCCCGCTGCTGTCGCCCAGCGGCGGCTCGTCCTGCTTCCTGCGCCGGACGAACATGCCGCCGAGCGCCGCGCCGGTGCCGGCCACGGCGCCGACCGCAGCGCCGCCCGCGGCGTAAAGCAACCGCCCCCGGCGTTCCGGCGCGCGTTCAGCCTCCGACATCGGTCATCCCCTTCGGCCGGGGCAGCATCCCGGCCCACCACAGTCCGGCAGACAGCGCCACCAGCCCTCCCGCCGCCAACGCGTCGGCCAGGGTCAGGACGAAGCGGCCGCGGAACGCCGGCGTCACCAGCCAGAAGCTCTGCAGCAGCTGCACCAGCAGGGCGAGCACGGCGACCAGCGCCACCGGCCAGCCGCGCGAGGCCAGGACCCGCCCCGGCAGCAGCCCGAGCGCCAGCACCGGCAGCAGCGCGCCGAGGCAGATCGCCGCCCCGCCCAGGCCGCCAAGCCGGTGCAGGTACCAGGCCGACTCGTCCGGCTGATTGCCGGACCAGACCACCAGGAACTGGCTGAAATGGAGGAACGCCCAGACCCAGAGCAGCACCAGGATCGGGACCCTGAAGCTGTCGCGCCGGTCCCGGCCCGCGACCAGGATCGCAAGCGACGCCGCCGACACCGCCTGCCCGGACAACAACAGCAGCCCGAACGCGGACGAGGCCAGTCCGGGCTCCACCGACATGGCCCAGTCGAACGCCGCCAGCGTGCCGGTCACCAGCATGACCGCGAACGCCAGCCCGGCCAGGCCGCGACGCGTCCCGGGCCCCGCGAACACCAAGGCGAGCCCGCTCCACAGCAGCAGGAACAGCACGCCGCGCAACCCGGACACGCCGTGCGCGAACCAGCTCCGGCCGAACCCGGCCCCGGACCAGGCGTGCGGATCGGCCAGGGACGGCGCCAGCAGCACCGGCACCCCGCACACCGCCAGCAGCGGCAGCAGCGGCAGCAGCGCGCGCAACGGCGCCAGCAGCCTGGCGGTCCGCACCTCGTCCGCCTCCTCGCCGGAGAACGCCTCGATCCCGGTCGCCAGCAGCAGCGCGCCGGCCGGAACCGACAGCACGAACAGCCAGGCCGACAGGTAGGACGGCATCACCC
>CAXTMS010000006.1:27842-37402 GCA_964245345.1 uncultured Acetobacteraceae bacterium
CCCCAGCAGCAGCCCAGCCGCCGGCAGCACCGGCCGGCGCCCGCGGTCGTCTCGCCCCGCCGCACGGCTGGTTCCGGTCGCGCTCAAGGGGCCACCTGCGCCAGCGCCGCGCGGTCGTCTGCGGTCAGCGACGCCGCCGGCGTGCCCTGGCTGCGCTGCAGCGCCCGGACATAGGCGATCACCGCCCAGCGATCCGCCGACGGCACCCGGGACGCGTAGCTGTACATCACGCCGTAGCCGTTGGTGATGACGTCGTAGAAGTGCTGCGCCTTGGCAGCCCGCAGCCGGTCGCTGTTGAACGAGGGCGGGTGCGGGAAGCCGCGCTGCACGATCATGCCGTCCCCGTCCCCGGTGCGGCCGTGGCAGGGCGTGCAGAAGATGTCGAACCGTTCGGCGCCGCGCGCCAGCATCGCCTGCGTCACCCGCGCCGGCTGAGGCACGTCCGGGTCGTCCTCCTGCACCGGCACCGCACCCGGCGCCGGCGGCCGCATGGACAAGCCGTTCGGGAAGAACCTGCTCTGGTCCCAGGTGCCCGAGCGTTGCTGCGTGTACATGTCGTGCCGCTTGCACCCGGTGAGGCCCAGCCCGCACAGCGCCAGCAGCAGCACGCCCCGTCTCACCGCGGCACCCGGTGCACGGCCAGCGGCCGGTCGGGCAGGCCGGCGATCTCGCCTTCCACCCGCGCCGGATCGAACCCGTCCTCCGGTGCCTCGATCACCAGGAAGTAGCGGTCTCGCGTCGCCCCGCCGATGCCCGGGATGTTGAACGCCGGATGGTTCAGCCGCGGCATCCGGTTGCCGAACAGCATCGCCGCCACGGCGAACGCGGCGCCGGTCAGGGTGGCGAACGACACGCTCGGCACCACGAAGGACTGCCACGAGAAGCGCGGCCGGCCGCCGACCAGGAACACGTAGTCGTAGCCGGTGGCAAGAAGGCACATCGCCATCATCGCCGCCCCGCCCAGCACCGCGCCCGCCACCGCCAGCGTGCGGATTCCCGGCCCGGACAGCGACAACAGCGGCGCGGCCTCGGGCAGAGGCACCGGTGAATACAGGTCGATCCGCCCGAGCCGGCGCGGCCGAAGCAGCGACGCCGCCCGCATCATCTGGTCGGCCTCACCGTATTCCGCGGCCACCCCCCAGAGCGGCGCGTCCTTCGGCAGGTCGATCCGGTCCGACGACACCGGTACCCGCGTCGACTCCGCCCCGGGATGGGTCAGCGCCCGCACCGGCGCTGCCGCCAGCACCGGCAGCAGCCGCATCGCCAGCAGCAGCAGCAGCAGGAACAGCCCGCAGGAGCCGAGAAACGTCGCCATCCCCCAGAACCCGATCGTGTAGGTCGCCAGGTCCGAGGACGGCAGGAAGTCGTGCTGCAGCGTCACCACGATGACCATGAAGTGGTCCGCCCAGGTGCCGACGCAGACCGCGGCCGCGATCAGCAGCAGCAGCGGCGGCGACTGCCGCGCCCCCTTCAGCCAAAGCAGCTGCACCGGCAGCAGCCCGGCCAGCACCATCACCCAGAACGCCCAGGCGTGCGGCCCGTGCAGACGCTGCGCCAGCGAGGCCACCGCGTAGGCGGTGCCGCTGGTTCCGGTTCCGAACATCTCGGTGGCGACGCAGTACGCGTCCAGCAGCCCGACGCCAAGAAGCAGCCGACCCAGACGGTCGAGATGCGCTTCCGTGATCACGCCGCCGAGCGAGAACGCCGACCGCACCACCACCACCACCAGCGTGCTGGCGGCGATGCCGGAGAACAAGGCGAGCACCACGAACTCCACCGGCTGCAGCGTGTCGTGCCAACCGGGCTCCGGCGTGCCGGCGAACATCACCGCGGCGCCGGTCTGCAGCGACACCACCACCACCAGCCCCAGCAGCCCGATGATCCGCAGCGCCTGCCCGCGCCGGTGCCAGTGCGGCGCGGACGCGCGCCAGCCCAGCGCCGCGACGCCGTAGAACTGCGCGATCCGTCGCGCGAAGCGCCCGCCGCTTTCCTCCCGGTCGTCGCCGTGCAGCCGGTCCACCGCGCGGTCGCGCAGCCCCGCCAGGTCGGGCAGCAGCCCCAGGTACCAGACCGACAGGCTGACCACGAGAAAGCTGAGGATGTCGATCGCATCCCAGTAGAGCGGCGAGCGGAACTGCGGCCACAGCACCATGGTGTTCGGATAGGGCAGGTTCCAGTAGAAGAACCACGGCCGCCCGAGATGGATGATCGGATAGATCCCCGCCGCCGCCGCCGCCAGCACCGCCACCGTTTCCGACACCCGCGCGATGCCGCCGCGCCAGTCCTGTTCCAGCAGCAGCGGCAGCACCGACAGCACCAGCGAGCCGGTGGCGACGCCGATCCACCAGTCGTAGCCGACGATGTCGAGCGCCCAGGTGACCGGGATGTTGTTGTCCCAGACGCCGACGCCCTCGACGAACAGCCAGCCGACCGAGACCACCAGCAGCCCGACCAGCCCCACGCACGCGAACACCGCCAGCCACCAGCTCCGTCCGACGGTGCCGAACGCCGCCTGCTCGATCGAGCGGCCGATGCTCTCGAAGGTCTGGTCGGAGCGGATCAGGCTGGTCGGATGCGCCGTCATGCCGCCCCTCCGGCCGCTTCGGGTTTGTCCGCCTCGTGCGGCCGCAGCCCCGCGAGGTAGGTGGTACGCGGCCGCACGCCGAGCTCGCCCAGCAGCGCGTAGTTGCGCCCGTCCGCGCGCTGCGCCGTCACCTCGGCCTGCGGGTCGGCCAAGTTGCCGAACGTGATCGCCCGTGTCGGGCAGGCGGTCTGGCAGGCGGTGCGCACCGTGCCGTCGGCGATCGGCTGCCCGGACTTGTCGCTGTCGATGCGCGCTTCCGCGATCCGCTGCACGCAGTAGGTGCACTTCTCCATCACGCCGGCGGCGCGCACGGTCACGTCGACGTTGCGGCTTTCCTGGATCGACGGCGCGGCGCCTGCGGAATAATCGAGCCAGTTGAACCGACGCACCTTGTACGGGCAGTAGCCGGAGCAGGCACGCGTGCCGACGCAGCGGTTGTACACCATGAGGTTGAGCCCCTCGTGGTCGTGCAGCGTCGCCTCCACCGGGCAGCCCACCTCGCACGGCGCCTCCTCGCAATGCATGCAGGGCACCGGCATGAACCGTGTGTCCGGCGCGTCCAGCCCGCCGGCGTAGTAGCGGTCGATCCGCAGCCAGTGCATCTCGCGGCCCTGCATCACCTCCTCGCGCCCGACCACGGCGACGTTGTTCTCCCCCTGGCACGCCACCACGCAGGCGTTGCAGCCGATGCAGCTGTCCAGGTCGATCACCATGCCCCAGGCGCGCCCGTCTCCCTGTCCGCCGCCGCGCCCATCCCCCGGCGTGGCCGAGGACGCCGCGTACAGCGTCGGCAACCGTTCCGACTCCGCGTCGCGCTGCCGCTCCCCCGGATGCTGCATCCGCACGAAGTCGTGCCCTTCCATGGAGGCATGGTCCTGGGTGCACGCCACCGCGACCCGGTGCCCGGTGCGTCGCATCGCCACCCCGTCCACCCGCCACGGCGAGGCGTGGCTGCGCAGCGCGTAGGCGTCGTAGCCCAGCCCGTAGGACAGCATCTCCGGCGCGCGCCGCCCGTAGCCCAGCGTCACCGTCAGGCTGTGCTCCGCCTGGCCCGGGGTGATCCAGGCCGGCGCTTCCAGCCTGCGCCCGTTCGCCTCGATCTCCAGCACGTCGCCGTTCCTGATGCCTTCCCGCCCGGCCAGCAGCGGCGACACCGACACCACGTTCTCCCACACGATCTTGGTCAGCGGCCTGGGGCATTCCTGCAGCCAGGCATTGTCGGCCAGCGACCCGTCCCGGATCGACGGGTCCGGCCGGAACAACAGCTCCAGCCCGCCCGCCGCGGCCGGCACCGGCGGGGAGGCCGGTGCCGCCGCCGCCACAAGCGTGGCCGGCACCGGGGGAAACGCGCTCCCCTCCACGAAGCCGTGCCGCAGCGACGCCTGCCAGCGCGCTTCCGCCCCGTTCCCCCACTGTTCGGACCAGTACGACCGCAGCAGCGTCATCCCGTCCCGCGGCTGCGGCTCGAACAACAGCGACAGGATCTCCGGCACCGAGCGCCCGTCATAGAACGGCGCGATCGTCGGCTGCAGCAGCGACACCGTGCCGTCGACCGCGCGCGCGTCGCCCCAGCCTTCCAGCGGGTGCGCCAGAGGCAGGTGCCAGTCGCAATGGGTGGCGGTCTCGTCGACGGACAGCCCGGCGTGGATCTTGAGCGGCACCTTGCCCAGCGCGTCGACGAAGCCGAGATCCGCCGCCGCGTCGTAGGCCGGGTTGCAGCCCAGCATCAGCAGCGCGCGCACCGCGCCGCCGCGCATCGCCTCCACCAGCGACAGGAGGTCCTCGACCGGCGCTTCCGCCGGCACGGTCTGGAACACCGGCCCGCCCAGGTTGCCCAGCCGCGCGTTGGCCCGGTGCACCGCCTCGTGCACCGCGGCCGGCTGCGTGCTGCCGGCGAGCAGGATGCCGGCCCCGCGCGCGCCGTCCAGCGCCGCCATCGCCCGTCGCACCGCCGGCGCCTGCGCGCCTTCCCAGTCGCGCCCATCCGCCAGGCACCCGGCCAGCGCCACCAGCTCGGCGCCGGACAACGGCGCGTGGTGGTCCGCCTTGGCGCCCGTCAGGCAGGGGGTAGGCCCGAACGCGTGCAGCGTCAGCAGCGCGCCTCCCGTGACCGACGCGCGCCGCGCCGTGATCCAGTCCCGCGACACCCCCACCTGCTGCGGCCCCGGGTCGAGGAAGTCGCCGTCCAGCGCCACCACCACCCGCGCCCGGTCGAAGCGCCAGCGCGTGTCCAGCACCTGCCCGAACGCTTGCCGGCTGCCGTCGCGCAGTCCGGCCCGCGACACCGGCTCGTGCCCGTGCCAGCGCATCCGCGGCATCGCCGCCTGCAGAGCCGCCACCTGGGCCGCCAGCGACGGCGAGGTGACCGGCCCGGTGAGCAGGTGCACGCCCTGTCCTCCCTGGGCACGCAACGCCGCCATCGGCCCGAGCAGCGCCGCGCGCAGCGCGTCCCAGTCGGTGGCGCGACCGTCCTGCAGCACCGCCTGCGACCGGTACGGGTCATAAAGCCCCAGGATCGAGGCCTGTCCCTGCAGGTCGGTGCCGCCCCGGGTCCAGGGATGCCCGTCATTGCTTTCGATCTTGGTCGGCCGGCCGTAGCGGGTCAGCACGTGCACCCCGTTGGCGTAGCCGTCGGTCAGGGTGGCGGTGGCGTAGCGCAGCACCGAGTCCGCGTGCGCATGCACCGGATCGCGCACCGGCGGCACCTCCTCCGTGCGGCCGTCCGTGTCGGTGTCCCCGTCGTCGCAGCCGCCCAGGCCCGCCAGCGCCAGCGACGCCGCCATCACCCGGAAGAACCGCCGCCGGTCGATCCCGCCGCCCGGGCCGGCCAGCCCGGCGACGGACGGATATTCCGCCTGGAGGAAGCGACGGAACGCCGGCGTGCCGGCCACCTCCTCCAGGCTGCGCCAGTCCGGGCGGCCGCGCGCGTCGCGGGCGCGCAGCGCTGTGCGGATCGCCTGGAGGTCGTCCGGATCCGCCGTCATCGCGTCGCCTTCCTCACCGGTGGCATATCGAGCAGTCGCTCAACTGCGCGCCCGGCCGGATACGCGCCTGCGCCACCAGCGCGCGGCCGATCCGCGCCTGATCGGCACCCGGCTGCCATTCCATGTTCCAGATCTGGTCCGGGGTGCGGATGAACCGTTCCGGGTTGCGGTGGCAGTTCAAGCAGAACCCCATGGTGAAGGCGTGCGCCCGATAGGTGAGCTGCATGGTGTTGATCGCTCCGTGACAGGAGGAACAGCCGATCCCCTTGGTCACGTGCACCGAATGGTTGAAGTACACGTAGTCCGGCAGCCGGTTCACCCGGGTCCAGTGCAGCGGCTTGTTCTCGGCCAGGCTGTCGCGCACCGGCTGCAGCATCGGCGAGCCGGTCCAGATCTGCGAATGGCAGGTCATGCAGGTCCAGGTCGGCGGGATGCCCGCGGTCGAGGCCCGTTCGACCGAGGTGTGGCAATAGCGGCAGTCGATCCCGAGCTCGCCCACATGGTGCTTGTGGCTGAACGGCACCGGCTGCGTCGGCGCCACCCCGACGCGATACGCCCAGTCCGAGCGCGACACCCCGCCGGCCACCACCAGCCCGCCGACCACGAGAACGGTGGCCACGAGCAGGACCAGGCGCAGGACGGCGTCGGCACCGGGCGCGAAAAGCTGGCGCATCGATCAGGCGCGCGCGGACGAAACGCGCTTCCGGTCGGTTGCGAAGTTTCCGCTGGGAAGCGGAACCCTACGACACTCAGCTCGCCGCATCCCGTTTCCCGCAACCCATCGAACCGGATCAGGCTCGCATGCAGGACCGTCCCGGCCAACCCCGCTTCGGCCGGTCATTCGATTTCGTGATCCGGACGACGGGCCGCCGCGCCGCGGCCGGCCCGGACGGCGACGCCGCGCTCACTCCTCCGCGGGGTCGACCAGGTCGAAGAAGGGCTGCCGGTCGACGGTGAAGTGCTTGGAATAGAACGGGTCGCGCTGGTAGCGCGGATTCATCCCCCAGCGCTCCTGCATGGTGCGCGTTTCCGCGAAGAACCGCGCCTCGTGCTCGGGCCGGTCGTCGCTGCCGCGCGACAGGCTTTCGTGGTGGTAGGCGGTGAACTCCGCGCACCACACGATGCGCCAGCCCGCCTCGCGCACCTTCAGGCACAGGTCGACGTCGTTGTAGGCGACCTTGAGGTGCTGCTCGTCGAATCCGCCGACCTCGTGGAACACCGACGCCTTGATCAGCATGCCGGCCGCCGTCACCGCCGACACCTCGTGGCTCAGCATGGCGCGTCCGATATACCCGTAATCCGTGAGCGGCGCGCCGCGATGCACGTGCGCCGCGACGCCGGCCGGCCCCACCACCACGCCCGCGTGCTGGATGGTGTCGTTCGGATACAGGAACTTGCCGCCCACCACCCCGATGTCCGGGGCCGCCAGCGCCTCGCCGACGATCGTCTTCAGCCAGTCCCTGTCGTCGACGAACACGTCGTTGTTCATGAAGAAGTAGTACTCGGCGTCGTTGTCGCGGACCGCGAGGTTGTTCAGCCGGGAATAGTTGAACTCCTCCTCGATCGTCAGCACGCGCACCCGGTCCAGACGCGACACGCGCTTGACGAAGTCCGCCGCCTCGCGGGTGACCGACCAGTTGTTCACCAGCACGATCTCGAACGCCTTGTAGTCGGTGTGCGACAGCAGCGCGTCGATGCAGCGACGGGTGGTGTCCACCTGGTCCTTGAACGGGATGATGATCGACACCTTGGGCTGCGTCTTCTGCAGCCACTTGATGCCGTACAGCGTGAGGCCGCGTATCGCGCTCACCTCCGCCTTCACCCCCAGCCGCTTGAGGTGGTCTCCCACCGCCTTCACGCCGGCGTCGATCGCGTACGTCTTGTTGCCGATGTTCACCGCGGTCGAGTTCGGCGTCTTGCGCCAGTGATACAGCACTTCCGGCACGTGGTGGATCTCCGCGCGCGGGATCTCCTCCACCAGGCGCAGGATCAGGTCGTGGTCCTGCGCCCCGTCATAGGCCGCGCGCAGCTCGCCCACCGTGCGCAGCGCGTCGGCCTGCACGAACAGCAGGTGGCAGATGTAGTTGCAGCCGAGCAGGTAGCGATGGTTGTAGTCCGGCTTCAGGTTCGGCTCCAGGAAGTAGCCGGCCTGGTCGATCTTGTCCTCGTCGGAGAACAGCATGCGCGCGCCCGTCTGCCTTGCCGCGCGCACCATCATCTCGATCGCCACGTCCACCAGCAGGTCGTCGTGGTCGAAGAACGCCACGTACTGGCCCCGCACCTCGCGCAGGCCGGCGTTGGTGGCGCCGCTGATGCCGAGGTTCTTCTTCAGCGTCACCGCACGGATCCGCGGATCGGCCGCGCAGTACTGCCTGATCCGCGCCGCCACCTCCGGCGACTTGGCGCCGTCGTCGACGATGATCAGCTCCCAGTTGCGGTAGGTCTGCGCCAGCACCGAATCCACCGCCGCGGTGAAGTCCGACATCATCGGCTTGTAGGTCGGCACCAGGATGCTCACCAGCGGCTCGGGCACCGGCACGCCGTCGGGCTGCGCCGCCGCTTCCCGCGCCCGCTCCGCCGACACCCGCGCGCGCAGCCGGTCGTAGTAGCGACGCGCCCAGCGGTCGTAGTCGCCGAGGTTGTAGGCGGGCTTCGGCACCACGTCCGCGACGTCCGTGCGCAGCCGGCCGATCTCGCCGTACAACCGGTCCACCGTCGCCTGGATCTCGAGCAGCCGCGCTTCCAGCCGGTCGTCCACCAGGCTGGTGGTCAGCGGGCTGCCGGCCAGCTCCACGTCGTCCGGCGTCACCACGAAGCGGAAGGTTTGCTGCCCGCCGCGGCGGAACGCGTTCGGCAGGATGATCTCGAAGCCGCAGTTCGGGTCGCCGCCCAGTGCCGCCGCCACGTCGCCGCGATACCGGTCGGCCTTGACCTGCGCCACGCGGACGCCGTTGGCGGTGACCAGGATGTGGCAGCCGCCGCTGCGCTCCCCGCTCAGCGGGTCGACACGCTGCACCCAGCCGCGCAGCGCGCCCTGCTTCATGCCGTCGATGAAGCTTTGCACCTCGTAGCGCCGGTGCAGGGTGAAGCCGTACTCCTCCTGCCGCACCTCCGCACCGGTGCTGTCGAGATGCGGCACCACCGTGCGGTCGCCGAAGCGGAACGACAGCGTGTGCGGGTTGTCGTCCACCAGCTCGGGCGGCAGCTGGAAGGAGAAGCCGAGCCGGCCGTTCGGATGGCCGAGTGCGGCCTGCACGTCCTCGCGCGTCTGGTCGCACACCACCTGCGCCACCTCCTGCCGGTCCACCAGCACGTGCAGCCGGGTCGGCCGCTCCGGGCTGCGCGTGTCCACCCCCCAGCCACGCGCGAGCCCGTCGGAAAAGCTGTCGACATAGCCGAGGAACGGGGACGGAACCCGGCGCGGCGCCTGGGGAGACGGCACCGGAGCCGGCGCCGCGGCGGGAGCGGGCGGACGGGCGGCCGCGACCGGCGGCCGGGCCGCCGCCGGTGCTGCAACCGGCGGCTTGTCCTGCAGCGACCTGGTCGCGGGCGGCTTGGTCACGGAAGCCTTTGCCATGGCTGTCCCGGTCGCTGGAGGTTTGTCGGTCGCGATCTTGAGCGCCCGTGACGATGCCGCACGCTTGGCTGCCGGCGCCGGTCCGGACGAGGCGCCGGCCGATCCCGCTGCCCGACGCCGTGCTTGTTGTCCAGTCTGACGCATTCCGTGCCTGCTCCCGCCGATCCGCTGCCTTCTCCTGGAGAATCGTTACACATTCGTCAAGACTTTGGCGAGGGCGTTAATGTGCGTCGACAGCGTCCGTCTGGCCAGCCCGGCATCGCGTCCCAGCGCCACCAGCCCGGGCAGCTGCCGGGGTTGGCGCAGGATCGAGCCCGCCACCGCGCCGACCCGCACCCGCCCGTCCGGACGGAGCGGCAGGCGAGCCGCCGGAGGCAGCGTCCGGTCAGCCGGGTCGCACACCGCGCGCAGCACC
>CAXTMS010000007.1:0-33169 GCA_964245345.1 uncultured Acetobacteraceae bacterium
CGGTGGGGTCCAGCAGACGTGCCGTGCCCCGGAACGTCGCCGGGATGCGCACGTCACCAAAGCGCAACGACAACCCGAACTGGTTCGACATGCCATCTCCAGGCAGGGAACCCGCATCATACGTGTCCCAACCCGAGAACACCGCTTTCAAAACGAAAACTGGCTTGGCGGGGGTGTCCGTAGAAGGCCAGTAGGCGAACGGCGTCAGTATCTTGACATACGACTGCTGGATCCGGTCTGGGGATATTATTAGTTTCCTGATGGTGCAGGGCTCGAAGTTGTCTTGGGGCAGACGCGAGCAAAATCGCGAGCCCTTGAACACAGCAGCATAGCTTGTCGAAATGAGGGCGAAGTCCGCGTTCGGCACAGCCAGACTTCCACCTGCTTATGGCAGGCTACGGTCGTAAGACGTCGCCACCGTCATCCGGCAGCCGGAATACCAAGTAGAGATGCTTTCACGATCCACGCGATCCGTAGGTAGCGGCGAACGACCCGTTGCCGACCGGTGCTCGGTTGATCCGCCATTACACACGCATGTCTCTCGCGTCGGCTTTGACCAGAATTACTCGGCGGCGGTCGCCGCACAGCGGAGGTCACGGTCATGAGTGAGGTCCTGGAGCTGCCAGTCCAGACGGTCCTGGTCCGCACTCCCGACGGCAAGCTGCGGCCGTCCGGCCCGGCCTATCCCCATGTTGAGGCCATGAACCGCCGGAATCGCGCCTACGACCGACTGGTGCTGGCGGTCATCGCCCTGCGCAAGGACGAGGACTGCATCGAGGCCAACCTCGTGCTGGCCGATCGGCGCGAGCACGACGACGACAAGATCCTGCGGCTCTACATCGCTCAGGAGGAGGGCGAGCGGCGGTGGGGGTCCGCATTTGCCCGTTGCGTGATCGGCGCTGACCTGGCCGACGTCCCGGCGGCCCGCCCCTGGCTCGAGGTCATGCTCAGGCTCGGCGAGTGCCTGGAGCGCATGGACGAGCCCGAGGAGGCGCGCGAGTGATACGAGCGCCTACGGGAGTTGGATTCCTCGGATCGGTTCGGGGCGCGAGCGCATCTGGATGCCATAGACACGGTGTCAGTAGCGGCACCGCGGATGTAGCGATCGACATGGCGCTAGGGAGCTAGACGAGGGAAGTCCTTGACGTTTTTCAAGATTTCCTTCCGCCGAGTCTCCCGAACTGCGTCTAGGTCTCCCGAATTAGGTGCGCCTTCAGGCCGTCCTCACACGTCCAGGTTGGCGACCTTGAGCGCGTTGCCGACGATGAAGTCGCGCCTCGGCTCCACCACGTCGCCCATCAGGGTCGAGAACACCTGCGCCGCGTTCTCGATGTCACCGACACGGACCTGAAGCAGGGTACGGACCGCCGGATCGAGCGTGGTGGTCCAGAGCTGCTCGGCGTTCATCTCGCCGAGCCCCTTGAAGCGGTTGATGGCCAGCCCCTTGCGGCCTTGCCCCAGGATGCGCTCGTAGGCCGAAGCGGGCCCCGCCGCCTGCAACGTGCCGCCATCCAGGGTCAGGGAAGCTTCGGCGCCGAAATCCTTGGCCAGCAGGTCGGCGTGCTCTGCCGCCCACAGCACGTCGGCGGACCGCAGGGTCGCCGGGTCGAGCCGATACAGCTCACCGACGCCGCGCACGGTGCGGCCGAACTGCAGCCCATCCGCGTCCGCCGACACCTTCCAGCCGCGCTCGGACGCCGGCGACGCGGCATCCAGCCTGGCCGCCAGCGCCTGCACGCGTGCCTGCGACCGCGCCACGTCGCCGGTGAGGGCTCCGGCGATCGCCGCCTGCTCCAGGATCCACACCGGCGCCTTCACGCTGAGCCGGCGCAACGCGCGCGCCGCCTCGCGCAGCCAGCCGGTCTCCTCCGCCAGCTCCGGACCCGCCAGCACCCGCCCATCGGCGTAGGTAAGCCGCGCGTTGCCCAGCGCCTTGTCGAGCAGGTACTGCTCCAACGCCGCGTCGTCCTTGAGGTAGCGCTCGTCGTTGCCGCGCTTGGCGCGATACAGCGGCGGCTGCGCGATGTACAGGTGGCCGCGCTCGATCAGCTCCGGCATCTGCCGGAAGAAGAAGGTCAGCAGCAGCGTGCGGATGTGCGAGCCGTCGACGTCGGCGTCCGTCATGATGACGATGCGGTGGTAGCGCAGCTTGTCCAGCGAGAAGCCGCCCTGGTCGGGCTCGCCGTGGCCGATGCCGGTGCCGAGTGCCGTGATCAGGGTGCCGATCTCGGCCGAGCCCAGCATGCGGTCGAAGCGCGCGCGCTCGACGTTCAGGATCTTGCCCTTGAGCGGCAGGATCGCCTGGAAGCGGCGGTCGCGTCCCTGCTTGGCGGTGCCGCCGGCGCTGTCGCCTTCGACCAGGAAGATCTCGGCCTTGGCGGCGTCACGCTCCTGGCAGTCGGCGAGCTTGCCTGGCAGCGAGGAGATGTCGAGCACCCCCTTGCGCCGGGTGAGCTCGCGCGCCCGCCGTGCCGCCTCGCGCGCCGCGGCGGCGTCGGCCACCTTGGCGACGATGAGCCGCGCCTCCTTCGGGTGGGTCTCGAACCAGTGCGAGATGGCGTCGGCGACGGCGGCCTGCACCACCGGCTGCACCTCCGAGCTGACCAGCTTGTCCTTGGTCTGGCTGGAAAACTTCGGATCCGGCACCTTGACCGACAACACCGCGGTCAACCCTTCGCGCATGTCCTCACCGGACAAGGCGAGTGCGTCCTTCTTGGCGATCCCCTCGGCATACTTCGCCACCACCCGCGTCAGCGCCTGGCGGAAGCCCGCGAGATGCGAGCCGCCGTCGCGCTGCGGGATGTTGTTGGTGAAGCACAGCATGGTCTCGTGGAAGCTGTCGTTCCAGGTCAGTGCGAACTCGACCTTGACCCCGTTGGCGTCGTCCGCGCCGTCGGCGGTGATCGGCTCCGCCACCACCGGCACCTTGCCGCGATCGAGCCACTGCACGAACGCGATCAGCCCGCCCTGGTAGCAGAAGCTCTGCTCCTGCACCGGCGCGTGCCGCTCATCGCGCAGGTTGATCTCGAGCCCGGAGTTCAGGAACGCCAGCTCGCGCAGGCGCCGCTCGAGAATGGCGAACTCGAACTCGACCTTCGTGAAGGTTCCGGAGCTGGGCTTGAACGTTACCTCTGTGCCACGCGGCTCCTCACTGGGGCCGACCACCGACAACGGCTCCAGAGTTTCGCCGTGACGGAAGCGGATCACGTGCTCCAGGCCCTGCCGCCAGATGCGCACATCCATCCGCTCGGACAGCGCGTTCACCACCGCAGCGCCGACGCCGTGCAGGCCGCCCGACACCTTGTAGCTGTTCTGGTTGAACTTGCCGCCGGCATGAAGCTTGGTCAGCACCACTTCCGCGGCACTGATGCCTTCCTCGACGTGCATGTCGGTCGGAATGCCGCGCCCGTTGTCGCGCACGGTGACGCTGCCGTCGCCGTTCAGCACCACGGTGCAGCTGGTAGCGTGGCCCGCCTGCGCCTCGTCCACGGCGTTGTCGATGATCTCGAACGCCATGTGATGCAGGCCGGAACCGTCATCGGTGTCGCCGATATACATGCCGGGACGCTTGCGCACCGCGTCCAGACCCTTCAGCACCGAGATCGACGCGGCGTCGTAATCGGCAGACGGCAGCCCCTCGGAAGGGGTGTCGGCATCGCGCGCGCGCACGGGTTCGGCGTTTTCTGACATGCCTGCTGGAAGCTCCGGTCCGGACGGGAGGAAACACCCTAGACTATAGGCATTCTCCGCCCTTCTAACCAGCGTCCAGCAGGCGTCCCTCCTGCGCGCGGAGGCTGGCGGATTGTTCTTGAACCCGGTCGAAAAGCGGCCCGAACAGATCGAGGTCGGTTCCGGTCAGAAGCACCTGCGACGGCAATTGTTCCAGCGCCGCGAACAGCGCGTCCCGGCGCTGCCGGTCCAGGTGCACCAGGGGCTCGTCCAGCAGCAGCAGGGGCGCATCCCCGCGCAGGAACCCGACCAGGGCCGCATGCGCCAGCACCACGCCGATCAGAAGCGCCTTCTGCTGGCCGGTGCTGGCGGTGGCCGCCTGTTGTCCGGTCGCGCCGTCCGACAACAGCAGGTCGGCCCGGTGCGCCCCGAGTGAGGCGCTGCCCGCCTGCGCGTCCGCTGCACGCGCCGCCGCCAGCGCCGCCCGCAGCCAATCCTCGACCGCAAGCGCCGGCTCGGTGCCGAGACGGTCCGAGATCGGGCACAGCAGCGCCAGCCGCGCCGACGGGAACCCGGCCGGCCCGGAAGACGCCACGTCGGCCCGATCGTTCAGCCGCCCGACCAGCGCGCGACGCGCCGCGGCGGCGGCCACCGCATGGCGCGCCATCGACAGCTCCAGCCCCTCGATCCAGGCGCCCTGCGCCCGTCCTGTCGCCAGCAGCCGGTTGCGGCCGCCCATGGCCTCGTCATGCGCCGCGATCTCCCGAGCGTGGCCCGGCTCCAGGGCCAGCACCAGGCGGTCGAGGAAGCGCCTGCGGCCTGACGCACCCTCGACGAACAGCCGGTCCATCTGCGGGGTCAGCCAGATCGCCGATACCCGCTCGGCGATCGCGCCGCGGCCGCGCAGCGGCGCACCGTCGAGCCGGAACACCCGGCGGCCCGGCGGCCCGTCCGGCACCGTGCCGGTGCCGATCTCGAAGCCTTCCCCGTCATCCTCGAAGCGCGCTGCCACTGCCCAATGCGCCGCCCCGTGTCGCGGCAGCTCGCTCATCCGTGCGCCGCGCAGGCCACGCCCCGGCACCAGCAGCGACACCGCCTCGAGCAGGTTGGTCTTGCCGCTGCCGTTCGGGCCGGACACGACCACGATCCGGGCCTGGTTGCGCCAGACCAGACTGTCGTAATTGCGGAAGTCCGTCAGCGCCAGCCGGACCAGGCGCGGCGCCGTCGGCTGCACGCGGCGGAAGCTAGACGCGCATCGGCATCAGCACGTAGAGCGCGGACGGGCTGTCGACGTCGCGCACCACTGTGGGCGCCGCACTGTCGGAGAACACGAACTCCACGTTCTTGTCGATCTGGTCGGTGATGTCGTTCAGGTAGCGCGCCTGGAAGCCGATCTCGATCGGCGAGGAGTCGTAGGTCACGCGGCCCTCGTCCAGCTCCTCCTTGGCGGTGCCCTGGTCGGGGCTGGCGGCCGACAGGGTCAGCAGATGGCGCTCCAGCGACAGCTTCACCGGGCGCGAGCGTTCCTGGCTGATCGCGGACACGCGCGCCACCGCATCGGCGAAGTCGCGCTTGCCGACGCGAAGGATCTTGTCGTTGTCGCGCGGGATCACGCGCTCGTATTCCGGGAACGTGCCGTCGATCAGCTTGCTGGTCAGCATCACCGTGCCGATGGTGAACTGGATCCGCGTGTCGGACAGCGCGATCTCGACGTCCTCGCCTGCCTCGTCCAGCAGCTTGCGCACTTCGGCGATGGTCTTGCGCGGCACGATCACGCCGGGCATGCCGGACGCGCCCGCCGGCAGCTCGGTTTCCACCCGCGCCAGACGATGCCCGTCGGTGGCGACCGCACGCAGCATGTCGCCGGCGTCGCCCGCGGCCGGATGCAGATAGATGCCGTTCAGGTAGTAGCGCGTTTCCTCGGTGCTGATCGCGAATCGCGAGCGGTCGATCAGCCCGCGCAGCACGACCGCCGGGATACGAAACCGGTGCGGCAGGCTGCCTGCGGTCATGGACGGGAAGTCGTCCACCGCGAGCACGTTCAGGCTGGTGGCGTAGCGCCCCGCGCGCAGCGCCAGCGGCGCGTCGCCGCCGGCCTGGTCGAGCTCGACGTCAGCCCCGTCGGGCAGCTTGCGCACGATCTCGAACAGCACCGCGGCGGGCGCCGTGGTCGAGCCTTCCCGGCTGGCGCTGGCGGCCACCTCCTCGACGATGGCGATCTCCATGTCGGTCGCGGTCAAACTCAGCCGGCCGCCGCGGACCGCGATCAGGACGTTGGCCAGGATCGGAATGGTGTTCCGCTTCTCCGCCACGCTCTGGATGTGGGCGAGCGCCTTGAGCAGCGTCGCACGGTCGGCCTTGAACTTCATGGGGTCCTGTCTCGCCGGGCCGTCGTCACGCGGGATCGCAAACGGGGACGTGATCATAGCAGCCAGGGAGGCCTGGCGGAAGCGGTCCCAATCGATTGCCTAGCGACGCTCGACCGGTGAAGTCGGGCATCAAGCGCGCGGCAAGGGCTACCTGTGGCAAGGAGGAGCAGCACTATCGCAGTCCCCGACGAGCGGGCACGGCAGCGAGCACCGAGAAGGCGTGAACCGCAAACTTGGACCACTTACCATGCAGGGCATCGGAGTAATTAGACAGGGTGGACGGCATCTATGCCTGAGCCATTACCATTTTCTGAAACCGTGTCGATGTACGACGACTGGTTCGACCATCGCCAAGTTGCGGACTCAAAATGCAATCACAAGAGTTATCATTCGGTAGAAGCTTGTTCGGCTGCCCTGCTTGGCAAGCATCATGGCGCCGTGCCGTTCGGTACAAAACTTCCACTCAGCTACCAAGGTCGGAAAGTGGTGGTTGTCGTCAATGATACCGGCCGCGTCAAGGATAGGGAGGACCGCGTCCTGGACCTGAGCCATGCCGCCGGGAACCAACTTGCGGGTCATCCTGTCACCAACTCTACCGCCGGTCTGATAAATCTCGCCTCGATCCAGGTGCTCAGCGGCAATGCTTCCGTAGGACCGCTCAAATGATCAAGGCTCTTCTCGGCGCTTGCCTGTTGGTCGTCCTGGCGGGACCGGCCCTAGCTGCACGCGTTCCGACTGGACCGGATGACGGGCCGCTCGGCGGGACGGTCTTGGGACTGATCGCCAAGGACGTCTCGACCCTGTCGATCGTTCCGATCGATCGCGACGACCAGGCGCTCGTCTGGGCCGCATGGACGGACTATGGCGCTCACGACGCGTAGGCGCCGACCTCCCACCTCGCCGTGGTCCGCAAGACCAGGACGTCACCGATCCTGCTGTGGTCGGATCGTTATCCCGGCGCCTACGAGCCTCGGATCGAGCTGCTGTACGGCGATGGTCCGCCCGGCGTCACGGCGGTTCTCCTGCGCGACCAGCTCGGTGCCGCCTATGCTCGCGCCATCCTCTACACCGTGGACCGTCACGATGCCGTTCGTCGCATAGGCACGGTGGAAGGCGGCATCATCGACCTGTTGACCTATGCCGACAACACGCTTTGCGTCAGCGCAGACCCACACCAACGGCCGACCTGCTACGGGTGGCGCAGGAGCGACGACACGCTGGCCGTGCGCCCGTGCCCCTGATCGCCAGCCACATCGCCGGCCTGGCCGTCCGCGTCAGCTTTCCAGCATCCGACGCAGCAGCTCGACATCCTCGGCAAAGGCGGTGTCGACCTCCATCAGCTCGGTCACACGGCTGACCGCGTGCATCACCGTGGTGTGGTCGCGGTTGCCGAACTTGCGGCCGATCTCGGGCAGGGAACGCGAGGTGAGCTGCTTGGCGAGGTACATCGCCACCTGGCGCGGACGCGCCACCGCGCGCGCCCGTCGTGCTGAGCTCATGTCGGTCAGGCGTATGTTCCAGTGCTCCGACACCTTGCGCTGGATCTCCTCGATGGTGACGCGCCGGTCGTGCGCCTTGAGGATGTCGTGCAGCACCTCCTGCGTCGCGTCCAGCGTCACCGGACGGCCGAACAGGTTGGCGTGCGCGATCATGCGGTTCAGCGCACCTTCCAGCTCGCGCACGTTGGTGGTGATCTTGTGCGCCAGGAACTCCAGCACCTTGGGCGGCACCGCGACGCCGGACGCCAGCGCCTTGGCTTCCAGGATGGAGATGCGCAGCTCGAAGGTGGTGGCGTGCAGGTCGGCCACCATGCCGCAGCCGAGGCGCGTGCGCAGGCGGTCCTCGAGCCCGGACAGGTCCGACGGCGACTTGTCGGCCGACACCACGATCTGCTTGCCCGCGTCCACCAGGGCGTTGAAGGTGTGGAAGAACTCCTCCTGGGTGTTGTCCTTGCCGATCAGGAACTGCAGGTCGTCGATCATCAGCACGTCGACCGATCGAAGCTGCTCCTTGAACTCCATGGTCTGCTGCGAGCGGATCGCGGCGATGAAGCGGTACATGAACTTCTCCGCCGACATGTAGGCGACCGACACCGGGCCGGCCGCGCGGGCCGCACGTGTCAGCTCAAGCCCCACCGCGTGCATCAGGTGGGTCTTGCCGAGCCCGACACCGCCGTAAAGGAACAACGGGTTGAAGCCGGGGCTGGACGGTCGTTCCGCCACGCGACGGGCGCACGCATAGGCGAACTCGTTCGGCTTGCCGACCACGAAGCCGGCAAAGGTGAAACGAGGATCGAGCGGTGCCGCGAGGTCGCCGCGCGGTTCCACCGACGCGGGCGATGGAACAGCGGCGGCCACCTGAACCGGCGCGGTTGCGAGCGGTGCCGGCGACGCCGCCGGGGGTGCCGTCCCGACGGATGGGACCGGCGCACGGAACTCCGGCGACAGCATCAGCTCGACGCGGCGGATCGACGCGATCTCGCCGTTCCACATCGTGCCGAGACGATCACCATACTGGCTGCGCACCCAGTCGCGCAGGAAGCGGGTCGGCAGGTAGAGCGTTATCTCGTCGTGATCGACCGGCCCCAGCGTCATCTGTCTCAGCCAGGTGTGGTACTCCACCTCCCCGACCTCGGCCTGCAACCGGCTGCAGATACGGGCCCAATGGCCCGCCAGCGGATGAACGTCGGACGCTGCGGCCGCGTCGGCCGCGCGTTCCATCACCGTGTCGGTCGAGGCGCCGCTCAGGACACCCGACTCATGCCTGCTGGACGTCACTCGCACCCCACCCGCTCTGCCATTGGCGCCAAAGCTCGTTGGCCGGACTGCATCGTTCACCGATGCGCGGTCGATACGACATAAGCCGCAACATGCGGCACGTTCAACCGTGCACAAGCGAGGAAATGCGGTTTTCGCAGCGACCGGTCGGCGTCATGACCGTTGCGAGACGATAAGCCGCAGAGTCACGGGTGGCAACGGGAATCTGGATGAGGTCCGGAAAGTCCAGACTACCGCACGGTCAAGTCGAAATCGGCGTCATGGCGCCGTTGGCTGGCAGGGCGCACACGATTGGTCCGCAACGAAAGCGGGCCGCGTGCATACACGCGGCCCGCTGGAACCGTTCGTCGATCTGCTGCGCGATCAGGCGGCGGCGATCGCCTTGACCCGCGCGGACAGGCGCGAGATCTTGCGCGACACCGTGTTGGCGTGGATCACGCCCTTGCCGGCGGCACGCTGCATTTCCGGCTGCGCTTCGCGCAACGCGGCGACGGCCTGCTCCTTGTTTCCGGACGCGATCGCCGTTTCAACCTTCTTGATAAACGTGCGCATCCGCGACTTGCGCGCTGCGTTGCGGGCGGTGCGGACTTCTGTCTGCCGGATGCGCTTGCGCGCCGATGCGGTGTTCGCCATGGCTCTCTGTTCTGTGCAACGCGGTCAAGGGCCGGGAGAAGCGGCACGGTCGCGGGACAAGCGTCCCGCTGCGGGCTTGCCCGGCGAAGGGTCGGTCTTCTAGGCCACGATACCGGTTCCCGTCAAGCGACGACACCGCGAGGCGCCGCCGCATACCCCACTCAACGCTGCAGCCGCGGGCAGAAGAAGCTGCTTCTTCCCCCCTGCACGATACGGCCTATGCCGTCGCAGGCCGGGGGACCAGGACAATCCGGGCATGCTTCGCCTGCCCGGCCGTAGACGCGCCAGGCGTGCTGGAAGCAGCCAAGCTCACCGTCCGGCTGCACGTAGTCGCGCAAGGACGACCCGCCCGCCGCGATCGCCTCCTCCAGCACCGCCCGGATCGACGCCACCAGCCGTCCGACCGCCGCCCGGCCGACGCTGCCGGCTTCCCGTTCCGGCGACAGCCGCGCCCGGAACAGCGCTTCGCACACGTAGATGTTGCCGAGCCCCGCCACCACCCGCTGGTCCAGCAGCGCCGCCTTGAGGCTGGTACGTCGCCCGGCCAGCGCCGCCTGGAGCACCGACGGGCTGAAACCCGGCTCCAGCGGCTCGGGACCCAGCCCCGCCAGCAGACGATGCGCGTCCTCCGAGGCAGTCGGCAACAGGTCCACCGCCCCGAACCGCCTTGGATCGACCAAGCCGAGCCGGCAGCCATCCTCCGTCTCGATCACCACGTGCTCGTGCCGCCCCACCACTACCGGCACCGCCGGATCGAGGCGGAGGAGGTTGACCCGGCCGGACATGCCGAGATGCAGCAGCATGGTGTCGTCGCCGTCGAGCCGCATCAGGATGTACTTCCCCCGGCGCCGGAAGCCCTGCACGCGGGCGCCGCGCAGCCGGTCGGCAAGCCCCGTCGGCATCGCCCAGCGCAGGTCCGGGCGGCGCATCTCGGCGCGTATGATGGTGTGCCCCTCGAGATGCGCCCGCATCCCGCGCATCACGGTCTCGACTTCTGGGAGTTCCGGCATGGCTCGGCCCCAGGCTATACCGTGCCCCCATGAGCGACAATCCGCCGGCCGCCGCCACCTCCACCACCGATTTCGGCTTCCAGGACGTGCTTCTGCACCAGAAGAAGCCGATGGTGCGCGCCGTGTTCGACAGCGTGGCACCGAGATACGACCTGATGAACGACCTGATGTCGCTCGGCATCCACCGTGCCTGGAAGCGGGCGTTCGTGTCGGCGCTGGCACCCAGGCCGCAGCTCCGGCTGCTCGACCTCGCCGGCGGCACCGGGGATGTCAGCTTCGGCTGGCTGCGTGCCGGCGGCGGACCCGCGATCCTGTCCGACATCAACGCCAGCATGCTGTCGGTCGGATACGCGCGAGCGGTCCAGAACGCCCTGATCGGCAACCTGCGCGTGCTGGTCGCCGACGCCGAGTGCCTGCCGATGCCGGACCGCAGCGTCGACCGGGTGTCGATCGCGTTCGGCCTGCGCAACTGCACGGACAAGATGGCGGTGCTGGGGGAAGCGCGACGCGTGCTCAAGCCCGGCGGCCGCTTCTTTTGCTTGGAGTTCTCCCGCGTGCAGGTGGCGGCCCTGGCGCCGATCTACCGCGCCTGGTCGTTCGGCGTGCTGCCGCGCCTGGGCCAGGCGGTCGCGGGCGACGCCGCCAGCTACCGGTACCTGGCAGAAAGCATCGCCAAGTTCCCGGACCAGCAGACCCTGGCGGGGATGCTGGGCGAGGCGGGCCTCGCTCGCGTGTCGGTGCAGAACCTGTCCGGCGGCATCGCCGCGATCCATTCCGGCTGGCGCCTGTGACCGGAACGGTTGACCCGCTGCACGGGCGGCGCGTGCTGCTGATCGTCAGCGGCGGGATCGCCGCCTACAAGTCGCTGGAGCTCCTGCGGCTGCTGACAGGGCGCGGCTGCGCGGTGCGCTGCGTGCTGACGGAGAACGGCGCTCAGTTCGTCACCCCGCTCAGCCTGCAGGCGCTCAGCGGTGCCCCGGTGCACACCACGCTGTGGTCGCTCACCGAAGAAAGCGAGATGGGCCACATCGCCCTGTCGCGCTCCGCCGACCTCGTGGTGGTGTGCCCGGCTTCTGCCGACATCCTGGCGCAGATGGCGGCAGGCCTCGCCTCCGACCTCGCCACCACCCTGCTGCTCGCCACCGACACGCCCGTGCTGGCGGCGCCGGCGATGAACGTCCGCATGTGGGAGCATCCTGCCACCCGCGCCAACCTCGACACCCTGCGCTCGCGCGGCGTCCACCTGGTCGGTCCGGACGACGGCGTCATGGCGTGCAACGAGTTCGGGCCCGGCCGCCTGTCCGAGCCGCCGGTCATCGTCGACGCGATCGCCGCCCTGCTGGCCGGCAGCCTGGTGCCGAGGGACCTCCATGGCCGGCACGCCCTGGTCACTGCCGGGCCCACCCACGAGCCGATCGACCCGGTGCGCTACCTCGCCAACCGCAGCAGCGGCCGCCAGGGTTACGCCATTGCCGCCGCCCTTGCCGCACGCGGTGCTCGCGTCACCCTGGTCAGCGGCCCGACGGTGCTTCCGGTCCCGTCCGGGGTCGCCCGCGTCCCGGTTGAAACCGCTTTGGAGATGCTGGCCGCCTGCGAAGCCGCCGTTCCCGCCGACGTCGCCGTGCTGGCCGCCGCGGTCGCCGATTGGCGCGTCGCCTCGCCTTTCGCATCCAAGCTGAAGAAGCAGCCGGGCCAGGCCGCGCTGTCGCTGTCCCTGGTTCTCAACCCCGACATCCTCGCCCTCCTGTCTGCGCCCGGCCCGGCCCGGCCGGCGCTGGTGCTCGGCTTCGCGGCCGAGACCGACGCGCTGCTGGACCACGCACGCGCCAAGCGCGTGGCCAAGAACTGCGACTGGATCGTCGCCAATGACGTGGGCGCGGAAGGCGTCATGGGCGGCGCGTACAACCAGGTCCACCTCCTGACCGAAACCGGCACCGAGGACTGGCCGCGCCTGGACAAGCACGAGGTCGCCGCCCGGCTCGCCGCCCGCATCGCATCACACCTGTCGACGCCCGCGCCATGACCGCCCCGATCCGCGCCATCCAGGTCCGGCGCCTTCCGCACGGGGCGGACCTTCCCCTGCCCGGCTATGCCACCGCGGGTGCCGCCGGCATGGACCTGCTCGCCGCGGTGGCGGACACGGTGCTGCTGGCGCCGGGCGCGCGCGCACTGGTGCCGACCGGGCTCGCGGTGGCGCTGCCGCCTGGCCACGAGCTGCAGATCCGGCCCCGCTCCGGCCTGGCGCTGCGCCACGGCATCACGCTGCCGAACGCGCCCGGCACCATCGACGAGGACTACCGCGGCGAGCTCCAGGTCATCGTCATGAACGCGGGCGATGCGCCGTTCGCCATCGAACGCGGCATGCGCATCGCCCAGGCGGTGCTGTCGCCGGTGCTCCGGGCGGAATGGACGGAGGTCGCGGTCCTGGACGACACGGTGCGCGCGGAAGGCGGCTTCGGCAGCACCGGTGCCGACGGCATCAGCCCCGGCGGAACCCGTGGCGCAACTGTCACGACGGCGCCGTCTGGCGACGCACCCTGAGGTAGGGTAAAGCCGGCCCACGATGAACAGGAACGCCGACTGAGGGGCTTCTATGCTGCCAATGCGCTTCGCCGCCATGCGCGTCCCGGCCAACGCCTCCGTCGAAACCCGTCCAAACCTGTTCGATTTCGTCGCCATCCTGGTGATGCTGGGCCTGGCCCTCGCGGTCGGCAGCATAGCCCGGCACACCCTGGCCCCGTTGTCAGCTCCGGGCGCCAACGAGATCCACCTCCAGGCTGCGTATCTGCCCGGCTACGCGGTGCGCACCACGCTGCGCATGTTCGCGGCCCTCGCCGTGTCGCTGCTGTTCACCTTTACCTACCCGGTCTGGGCAGCGAAGAGCCGGCGGGCCGGCGCGATCCTGATCCCGATCCTCGACATCCTGCAGTCGGTGCCGATCCTGGGGTTCCTGACCTTCACCGTGGTGTTCTTCATGGGCCTGTTCCCGGGCCAGGTGCTGGGTGCGGAGCTCGCGGTGATCTTCACCATCTTCACCGGCCAGGCCTGGAACATGGCGTTCAGCATGTTCCAGTCGCTGAAGACGGTGCCGGCAGACCTGGAGGAGGTGTCGCGCGGCTTCGGCCTGTCCGCCTGGCAGCGCTTCTGGCGGCTGGAGGTGCCCTATGCCATGCCTGGCCTGGTCTGGAACACCATGATGTCGATGTCGGGCGGCTGGTTCATGCTGGTGGCGGCCGAGGCCTTCACCGTCGGCGGCACCACCGTCACCCTGCCCGGCATCGGCTCGTTCATCTCGGCCGCGATCGCGCACCGGAACTTGCCTGCCGTGTTCGAGGCGATCCTGACCATGCTGATCGTGATCCTGCTCTACGACCAGCTGCTGTTCCGGCCGCTGGTGGCGTGGTCGGCGCGGTTCCGCTTCGAGACCACGGCGGGTGCCGTGGCCGAGGATCCCTGGATGCTGGCCCTGCTTCGCCGCACCCGCCTGCTGAACCGTGCCAGCCGGCTGTTCGGCGACATGCTGACGTCGATCGGCGGCCTGCCGCTCGGGCCGCGGCCGTCCGCGCTGCGCCGCAACCTGGTGCCCAAGCGGCTCGGAGACGGGATCTGGTTCTCGCTTCTGGTCCTGACCGCCCTGGTCGCCGCCTGGCAGGTGGCGCTGTATGCCCGCGCGAACTTCAGTGCAGCCGAGATCGGCCACGTCATGCTGCTCGGCGTCTATACCCTGAGCCGCGTGGTGGCGATGATCGTGCTGGCGACGGCGGTCTGGGTGCCGGTCGGCGTGTGGCTTGGCCTGCGCCCGGTCTGGGCGCGCCGGGCGCAGCCGGTGGCGCAGTTCATGGCGGCGTTCCCGGCCAACCTGTTCTACCCGATCTTCGTGATCGCGATCGTGCACTACCACCTGAGCAGCAACGTGTGGCTGACGCCGCTGATGATCCTGGGCACGCAGTGGTACATCCTGTTCAACGTGATCGCCGGCACCGCGGCCTTTCCCGGCGACCTGCTGGAAGCGGCGCGCAACTTCCAGATCAACGGCTGGCGCTGGTGGCTGCGCGTCATGCTGCCCGGGATCTTCCCGTACTACGTCACCGGCGCCTTGACCGCCTCGGGCGGCGCCTGGAACGCCGCCATCGTGTCGGAGATCGCCAGCTGGGGCAGCACCACCCTGACCGCCTCGGGGCTCGGCAGCTACATCACGCAGGCCACCAACGCCGGCGCCACCGCACGCGTGGCGCTGGGCGTGGTGGTGATGTCCCTGTTCGTGGTGATGTTCAACCGGCTGGTGTGGCGTCCAATGTATGCCTTCGCCGCCCGCCGCCTGACCTTTGCCTGAGGACGTGACGATGGACACCACCCTCCAGGTCGCGGCCCCCTCCCCGGATGCGCCCGACGAGCTGATCCGGATCCGCAACTGCCGCCAGTCCTATCACAAGGAAAGCAGCGCCGACCTCGTGGTGCTGGACGACGTCGACCTGACCCTCGCCGCCGGCGAGATCGTCGGCCTGCTCGGACGCTCCGGTTCCGGCAAGTCCACCCTGCTGCGCATCGCGTCCGGCCTGCTGCGTCCCACCGCCGGCGAGGTGACCTGGCGCGGCATGCCGCTGCGCGGGCCGGCGCCCGGCGTCGCCATGGTGTTCCAAAGCTTCGCCCTGTTCCCGTGGCTCACCGTGCAGGCCAACGTCGAGCTGGGACTGGAGGCCAAGGGCGTGCAGCGCGCCGAGCGGGAACGGCTGGCCGAGGAAGCGATCGACCTGATCGGCCTCGGCGGCTACGAGAACGCGTATCCGAAGGAGCTGTCCGGTGGCATGCGCCAGCGCGTTGGCCTGGCCCGCGCGCTGGTGGTGCATCCCGACCTGCTGCTGATGGACGAGCCGTTTTCCGCCCTGGACGTGCTGACCGCGGAAAACCTGCGCACCGACCTGATCGAGCTGTGGTCGGAAAAGAAGCTCCCGGTGAAGGCGGTGCTGATCGTCACCCACAACATCGAGGAAAGCGTGCTGATGTGCGACCGCATCCTCGTGTTCTCCTCCAACCCGGGCCGGGTGGCGCACGAGCTGCGCGTTCCGTTCCCGCACCCGCGCAACCGGCACGACCCCGCCTTCCGCCTGTTCGTGGACAAGATCTACGGGCTGATGACCCGACGCGAAACGCCGGCGGTCGATGCCGCCGCCGCCAAGCCGGGCTCGGGGTTCAACCAAGCGCTGCCCGAGCTGCCGATGAACCTGATGGCCGGCCTGATGGAAACCCTGGCCGAGCAGCCCTATCGCGGCCGCGCCGACCTGCCGCTTCTGGCGGGCTCCCTGCAGCTGGAGCTGGACGATCTCCTGCCCCTGGGCGAGAGCCTGCAGATGCTCAAGTTCGCGGAGCTGGAAGAGGGCGACATACGCCTTACCGCCGATGGCCTGCGCTTCGTGCAGGGCGAGCTGGATGAGCGCAAGCGCATCCTGGGCGCCAGCCTGATGAAGAACCTGGCGGTGGTGCCGGCGATCCGGCAGGTGCTGGACGAGCGCTGGAACCACCGCTCCCGTGCCGAGCGCTTCCGCGACGAGCTCGAGGACCACATGTCGCCGGACTATGCGCGCCGGACCCTGCAAACGGTGATCGGCTGGGCCCGCTACGCCGAGCTGTTCGACTTCGACGAGGAAGCCGACCAGTTCTTCCTGGACGAGGACGACGACTGAGGAACGGTCAGCCGGCGCGCCGTTCCGCGTCCTGCCGGCGCAGGCGGTCCGCGAACTGCTTGCGGAACTTGGCCACCTTGGGCGCGATCACCACGCGGCAATAGCCGGCGCCGGGGTGCAGCGCGAAGTAGTCGTGATGCTCGGCCTCCGCCGGATGGAAGGTCGGCAGCGGCGCAACCTCCGTCACGATCGGCCCGTCCCAGATCCCGGCAGATGCGATCTCGCGCATCACCGCCTGCGCCGCGTCGCGCTCGGCGTCGGATCCGGTGAAGATCACCGACCGGTACTGGGTGCCGACATCCGCCCCCTGCCGGTTGGGCGTGGTCGGGTCATGGATGGTGAAGAACACCCGAAGCAGGTCGTCATAGGACAGCACCGACGGGTCGTAGCTCACCCGCACCACCTCGGCATGGCCGGTGCGGCCGGTGCACACCTGCTCGTAGGACGGGTTGGCGGTGCCGCCGCCGGCATAGCCGGACAGCACGCCCGATACCCCATCCAGATCCTTGAACACGGCTTCGAGGCACCAGAAGCAGCCGCCGCCGAGCACGGCGATCGCGGTTTCCCCCGTCGCAGGACGCGCGGCCGTGCCTGAAGCGGCAGAAGGATGATCGGACATGGACTTGCCTTTCAAGGGTTGCGGCAGGCGAACGGACTGGACCGTCCGGCGTGGAATGGCGAAGCTGAGATGGCGATGCGGTGTGCGGGCGGAAACCCCCTGGGAGGGAGGATCGATGTTGCCGGTCCTGCAACCGACTCCGGGGGTATGACGATCTGGCCGCAGCGGCGTGCCGCCATCACAGGAGGAAAAAGAGGATGTCCGACAACCCGCTCGAAGACGATCCCGCACGGGAAGCGCGCATCAAGGAACGCGCCTATCACCTTTGGGAAGCCGATGGCGGCCCGCACGGACGCCACGACGAGTACTGGGAGCGGGCCAGCGAACTGGTGCGGATGGAAGGGGCCGGCCTGCCCGGGCAGTTGCCGAACCCCACCACGCAGCCCGGCGTCGATCCCACCGCCTCCGAGCCGGTCGAGGAAGCCTTCATCCAGGAGAACCTCGGCGAGTTTCCCGACCGGTTCGCGGACCAGGGCGAAAGCCAGCCGACACCGAAGCCCAAGCGTGCTGCCCGTGCCAAGGCGAGCGAGGACGGACCGCCTACCGGTGCCGCCGGTCGGGACAAGCCGTCAACCGGAGCCAAGCCTGCGCCCGCCGTCATGCCCGCTTCCAAGCCGACACCGACCGCCAAGCCCGCAGCCTCCGCCAAGCCGGCGGCGGCTGCCACGCCGAAGGCGCGCAAGCCGAAGAGCTGACGCTTCTACTTGGGCACGACCACGGCGGATCCGTCCGGCGTGGTCGTCGGCGGCCGTATCACGGGCGTGCTCTGCGGCGGCATGCTGGGCGGCTTGATCCTCATGCCGGGGTCGATCCTGCGGTCGGGGATTACGACTGCGTGCATGCGCTGGTTCTCCGGCTGGGCAGGCGCCGTGGCCTGGCCGGCCGAGACCTGCGCGCTCGGCGTCTGCGCCCTGCTTGGGATTGACGCCAGCGGAGCGGCGACGCACGACAGGAGGGCGGCCAGGAAGCGCTTGTTCGATCTGCCAGGCATGACGACCCTCCGCTCGATGCCGATCCAACGGGGCGCGGCGGCGGCGGTTCCGGCTTCCGGCGGACGCCTGGGCCGGCTGCCCTAGAAGCGGCCGCGCAGTCGATCCGGGATGCGCCACAGCGAGTCGCCGCTCAGGTGCAGGTCGATCCGATACAGTGCGTCGAGGCGACTGGCAGCGCTTTGCATCACCTCGTGCTGCCACGTGGACAGCATCGGGTCGTCCGGCAGCAGCGTCGCGTCATCCCGCTTCGGCAGCCCCGCCATCGCCCGCAGCATGCCTTCCCAGCGCCCGTCCGGCATGCGCTGGTGCGACCCCGCTTCGGGCGTCACCCACGGCTGGTTTCTTGTGCGATGCAGACGCAGGAGGCCCGACGGCAGGTCGGCATAGCGCAGGTGGAACAGGAACACCGGCCCGAACCGCGGCACGTCGTCGATGCAATGGAAGCCCGGCGCCCAGGCCACCCGGCGCCGGATCAGCACCGGCTTGCACATGGCGCTGCTGGTGCGCAGCCAGTCGCGCTGCAGCGTGACCGGCCGGCCCCAGTCGAGCGCCGGCTCCTCGTCCGGCACGTGGATCACGTCGAAGCCCACAGCCGTCACCACCGCGTCGGGTCCCAGCCCGGACGCCAACCCCACCAGCGAACGGTGCACCACCGGGTCGGCCACCAGCAGCTCGTCGACGTCGGTGTAGATCACCGCTTCGTACCAGTTCAGCAGCGAGGCGCAGAAGTCGGACACGAACCCGCAGCGGCGGGTGTCGTCCTGCGGCGAGCGCGGGATGCGCAGCGCACCCGCCTGCCCCAGCAAGGCAGCCTCCGTGCTGCCGTCGTCGCTGCCGTGATCCAGCACGAAGCAGTTCGCGGCACCGGCTTCCCGTGCGTAATGGCGCAGCCAGACGGGCAGGAACACCGGCTCGTTGTAGACCATGGTAACGACGGCGAGCGGCGCTTTCATGGCCAACGTGTATCCCCGATCGCTCACGGACTGAATGCCCAGGTCGCGACAGGCACTTGAACCGCCCGTTCCGGTCCTCCATACGATGACCGCATGGCAACCATGCGCACCGGCCTGCCCGTCGCCTTTCTGAGCAGCGCCGGACGCCGCGCGGCATGAGCACCACGGCCGGAACCCAGGGCGTCAAACCGCGGGTCGGACGCCTCGGCCTGCGCAAGACCCTGGCGCAGATCGAGGCGGAAACCCATTCGCACGGGCTGAAGCGCAGCCTCGGCGCGCTCAACCTGACCATGCTCGGCATCGGCTCCACCATCGGCGCCGGCATCTACGTCATGACCGGTGCCGCGGCCGCGAACTACGCCGGGCCTGCCATCCTGCTTTCCTTTCTGGTGGCCTGCCTCGCCTGCGTGTTCACCGCCTTGTCCTATGGCGAGCTCGCCTCGACCATGCCGGTCAGCGGCTCGGCGTACACCTATGCCTACGCGTCCATGGGCGAGGTTGCGGCCTGGGTGGTGGGCTGGCTGCTTCTGCTGGAATACGGCATCAGCTGCGCCGGCGTGGCTTCGGGGTTTTCCGGCTACGCCACCAGCCTGCTGCACGATTTCGGATTGAACGTCCCCGCCTGGTACTCGACCTCGTTCGTGCAGACCCTGCCCGGCCCGCACGGCACCACCCTGCTCGACATCGGCCACGGCATGAACCTGGTGGGCGCCTTCGCCTCGGTGATCGTGACCGTGCTTCTGGTGATCGGGGTCCAGGAGTCCGCCACCGTCAACAGCGTCATCGTGGTGCTCAAGGTGTCGGTGCTGCTCCTGTTCGTAGCCCTCGGCGTGTCCGCCATCCATCCCGCCAACTGGACCCCGTTCGTTCCGTCGAACGAAGGCGGCTTCCGCTACGGGATCCCCGGCATCTTCCGGGCCGCCTCGGTGATCTTCTTCGCCTATGTCGGCTTCGAGGCGGTATCGACCGCGAGCGCGGAAGCCAAGAACCCGAAGCGAGACGTGCCGGTCGGCATCATCACCTCGCTCGGCATCTGCACCGTGATCTACCTTTGCGTCGCCGCCGTGATGACCGGCGTGGTGCCGTACAAGCAGCTGGGCGTGGCCGACCCGCTGGCGATTGCGGTGGACGCGATGCACCAGCGCTGGCTCGCCTTGTTCGTCAAGATCGGCGCCGTAACCGGGCTCTGCTCGGTGATGCTGGTGCTGCAGTACGGGCAGAGCCGGATCTTCTTCACTATCGCCCGGGATGGGCTGCTGCCGCGCGTGTTCTGCGTGCTGCACCCGCGCTTCCGCACCCCCTGGCTCGGCACCATCCTGCTTGGCTTCGGCGTCGCCGCCGCCACCGCGCTGCTGCCGATCGACATCATCAGCGACCTGGTGAGCCTCGGCACCACCACCGCGTTCGGCATCGTCTGCTTCACCGTGATCTGGCAGCGCAACACCATTCCTGGCCTAAAGCCCCCGTTTCCGGTGCCGCTCGGCGCGTTGCGCATCCGTGGCATCTGGCTCGGCATCGTGCCGATGCTGGGCATCGCATTCGCGCTGGTGATGGCGGTGCCGCTGCTGATCGACATCATCCGCGCGCTGCTGAACCACGACCCGATCCCGGCCCTGCTGCTGCTCGGCTACGTGGTGATCGGCGCGCTGTGCTACCTTCTCTACGGCTACCGTCATTCCCGGCTCGCGGCTGACACCGCCGCCGCACGTTGCCTGGAAGAACCGCCCGCATGCTGAACACGCGAATCATGATGATCATCGCCCTGATGATCATAGGTTTCGTCATCACCTCGATCAGCGTCTGGGTACTGGCGTTCGACTTCAACTCCAGCAACGTGCCCGCCTGGACCGGACGCTGGCTGGCGGAACGGCTGCCGATCCTGATCGGCGTCCTGATGGTGGTGGCAGGCTTCAGGCTGCTTTCCGCCACTCGGGTGCCGCGCCCGGTCAGCGCGCCTGACGACGACCCGGCGCCCTGAACGCGCGGCCGTTCAAAGCGACCGCAGCACCGCCTCGTACTCCGCCGGCACGCCGCAGAAGGTGATCACCTGCTCCGGCACCACGTCGTAGTGGATGCGCCGTCCGGTATGGATCAGGTGGTTGTAGAGCGGCGCCACGTAGAGCTCAGGCAGGGTCGGACTCCTGCGCTCCTCCGCCAGCGCCGAGCGGAAGTCGCCGGCCCGCGCGAAGTGGTACAGCCCGTCGCAGCACAGGTCGGAGATCGGCTGCTTCTCGGTGGTGCGCGCCACCAGCGGCTCACCGCCGGCATCCTCCGCCGGCCCGACATAGGACCAGTTCGCGCCCTCGCCGCGAAACACCTCCAGGTAGCCGTCCGACGAGGCGAACCAGGCGGCATCGGGAAACGCGTAGCGGGCCCGGAACGTGTCGATGTTGAAGATCGTCACCGGCTCGCCGTCGCCGACGCCCGCCTGCGCCAGGCCGAGCTCCACCGTCTCGGCCTGGCCGGCGGTTTCCTGTTCCAGCATGGTGATTCGCGCGTCGGCGATGCCGAGCCCGGCGCATTCGCGTTGCAGGAACGCTTCGGTTTCCGCGACGTGACGCCCGATGAACAGGAACGGCGTGTCGGCAAACAGGCCCGCGAAGCTGCCGACCGCGTGCGCGAACACCGTCGTGTCCCCCACCGGCAGCATGTATTTCGGCAAGGCATAGCCGGCGAGCGTGAACCGGCGCGACAGCCCGGCCATGGGGATCACGATCATGGAAACCTCAGAGCCTTGAATACAGCCGCAGCGCGTTGGCGATGAACGCGGCCTGCCGGTCCGGCCGGTCTGCGTGCAGCGGCAGCATCGACAGGAACAGCCCCACCGTGATCGCCCGCACGTCGCGGCCGCCGGCCTGCAGTCCGTCCACCTCGAACTCCGACAGCGCGTCCTGCAGCCAGTTGTGGTGCGCGCTGGTCTCGAACCGGATCGAGAACGCGTACGGATCCGGCCTGTCCAGCGTGTAGCGGCCGGCGATGATGTGGTCGTAATGGCCATGGATCGAGTGCGACAGCTTGGCAAGGTCGTAGCGCGTGTCGCCAAAGGTCGAGCGCTGGCCGGCCTCGGTGTAGCCGCGCGGATCGATCACGCTGATCCGTGCGGCACGCGAGTTGTACAGGATGTTGCTGAAGCAGAAGTCGCCGTGCATCACGTTGTCCGGCCGGCCGGAGCGGAGGTCGATCAGCTGCACCACCTCGTCCGCGATGCGGCGCAGCGACGGAAGCGCCCGGCCGTCCAGGCGTGTCTCGTGGTCGATGTCGAACCCGGTCTCGTCGGCATGACGCTGCAGCCTGACGCCGGTCTTGGCGACGGCGAGCTCGGTCAGGATCGCGTCGCCGGAGCCCTGGCCCTTGCAGGCCGTGCAGGCCTGCAGGAAGTCGTGGCAGGAGCTGAGGATGTTGGTCCAGGTGTTGCGGCCCACAGAGGAGAACACGAACAGCTCCGACAACGTCGGCGCGTACTGGTATTCCGTGCTGTAGAACGCCATGCCGGACGCCTCGCCGGCGTCCAGCAGGCGCGCGCTGAACGGACGCACCGGCGCCGGGATGGTGCCGAACCAGTTCGCTTCCGCCTGCATCTTCGCCGTGTCCGCGCTCGACTTGCGCACCGTCAGGGCGTCGATGTGCAGCGTGTTGAACGAGCGCGCGGTGGTGATGGAGCGGCGCGAGCGGAAATAGGTCTGGATGTGGCCGAAATCGTACCAAGTCTCGACCGGCACGGCACGAAGCGGACACTCGCCCGTATACAGGTTGAGGCCGTCGACGAAGTCGCCGCGCGCCCGGGTGATCGCGCGCACCAGGGCGCGGCTGCTGCTGAACGAGAAGAAGCCGCACGCCACCGGGCCGCCGCCCTGGCCGCTGCCGGCGCCGACGTTCTCGAACCGGGTCACGTGGCCGTCCGACACCGTGACGGCGGCCCAGGAATAGTCGTCGCCTTCCGCGTGCACGGCAATCAGGTCGCCGCCATCCTTCGGCAGGTCCTCGATCAGGGTGTCGCCGTGCAGCACCTGCACCGGGCCCGCCGGCAGGTCGATGAAGTTGATCGCATACACCACCGACTCCCCGAGCCGCAGCCCTTCCGGCACCCGGAGCAGGGAAACGTTGAGCTCCTCCAGCCGGCGCAGGTCGTACGCCTGCGGCATGTAGCGTTCCGGGATGGTCAGGTAGATCGGCAGGTCGGTGCCGAGGCGGGCGACCTGCGCCTCGTATAACCGTGCCACGCCCACGGGCAGGAACGCCGGGGGCACCTCGCCGAACTCGGCCGACAGCTCCTGCCCGGGATAGGCGGCGGAGGTGATCAGGCGATACCCGGCCACCGGCTCAGCCTGCCGGCCGGATCAGGGTCTCGATCTGCTCGCGCGACATCGACACGAACTCGGACGGACGCACCGCGCGGTCATCGACATAGAAGCCCTGGAACCCGCACCACGGCTTGCCGACATAGATCTCGTCGTACGGCACCTCGTGTCGCTGCAGCCAGGCAATGATCACCGGCAGCGTGTTGGCGTTGATCTTGCCGACCGAGCCTTCGTAGGTGCGCATGTTGCGCGCGGTCTGGATGATGATCTCGTAGCCGTCCGCCTTGTACTCGCGCAGGCGCGCGACCAGCGGCAGGTTCGGCTCCTTGTCGGCATAGGACCGGGAAGCGTCCGACACGGTCAGCGTGTCGTCCAGATCGACCACCAGGCGTTTCACGGGTTCTGTTCATCCTTCTGGCCGTGCCGACCGCGCTGCAACCGGAGGTGACGGTATCATCACCGGCGCAACGACAGCAATCTTGTCCCGGACCGGCCGCGCCGTCCGGAGTCAGGGCTTGGCGGCGCGCTTCTCCGGCACCGAGTCGTTGGCGGCGGTCGGCACCTCGTTCACCACCGAGCTGATGGTGTCGCGCAGCACCAGCACCCGCACGCCTGCTGCGATCTCGACCTCGATCTCCGCGGCCCCCTCCTTCACCTTCTGCACCACGCCCACGATGCCGCCGGCGGTCACCACGCGGTCGCCGCGGCGAAGTGCTGCCAGCGTCGCCTTGAGCTGCTTTTGTCGCTGCTGCTGCGGACGCATCAGCAGGAAGTAGAACACCCCGAACACCAGCACGATCGGCAGGATGCTGGCGAACTGCCCCAGCCCTCCGAGGGGGCCGCCACCCTGGGTCGCGGCGTCCTGGGCATAGGCGGAGGAGATCAGGAAATTCATGACGTCGCATCCGAAGCGAAACGGGCCGCTTGCCGCCCCGTGCCGCGGACCATAGGTTTCGCCGCCGGTTCACACAAGGAAGCCTCCGTTCCCATGGATGCAGCATTGCTGCCCGCACTGCTCCGGATCGCCGACGCGCTGGAACGCCTGGTGCCGCCGGAGCCGGCGCCGCTCGATGCCGGCGGCGCCGACGCCTTCGTCTGGATGCCGGCAGCCAGGCGGCTCGAGCCAGTGCCCGAAGTCGCGGCGATACCGCTCCGCCTGCTCGCCGGCATCGACCGGCAGCGGCAGCTCGTGCTCGACAACACCGCCCGGTTCGCGGCCGGCCTGCCCGCCAACAACGCCATGCTGTGGGGCGCCCGGGGCACCGGCAAGTCGTCGCTGGTCAAGGCGGTGCACGCCGCCCTGCTCGCCGAGCTGCCGGCCGACGCGCCGCCTGCCCGACGGCTGGCGCTGGTCGAGATCGGCCGCGACGACCTGTGCTCGCTTCCGGCCCTGCTCGACCTGCTGCGCCACGTATCGCGACGGTTCCTGTTGTTCTGCGACGACCTGTCGTTCGAGCGCGAGGATGCCGACTACAAGGCGCTGAAATCGGTGCTGGACGGTGGCCTGCGTGGCCGTCCGGCCAACGCGCTGTTCTATGCCACCAGCAACAGGCGCCACCTGATGCCGCGCGACATGATCGAGAACGAGCAGTCCACCGCCATCAACCCGGCGGAAGCGATCGAGGAGAAGATCTCGCTGTCCGATCGCTTCGGCCTGTGGATCGGCTTCCACGGCATCGACCAGGCGACGTATCTGGCCATGGTCGGAGCCTACGCCGCCGACCGCGGCCTCGCCGTCGCGCCCGACCGGCTGCGCGCCGAGGCGATCGAATGGTCGGTCGGCCGAGGCGCCCGCTCCGGCCGGGTGGCCTGGCAGTTCGTCGAGGACCTGTCCGGCCGCCTCGGCCTGGCCTGAGCGCCGCCCCCCGGGAACGTTCAAGGACGGCGGTCGAGCGTGTCCAGGATCGCGGAGGCGGTTTGGTGCCACGTGATCGGCTGGAAGCCCAGACGCACCTCGTCCTGCCAGGCGGCAAGCCCCTGCCGGTCCTCGAGGACCTGCCGGATCACCCGCGCGGCGTCGTTCACGTCGAACGGGTCGAAGTAGCGAGCGAGCCGTCCCCCCGCTTCCGGCAGTGCGGTGGCGTTGGACGCCACGCACGGCTTGCCCATCGCCAGGCTCTCGCTCACCGGCAGCCCCCAGCCCTCGTAGAAGGACGGGAACACCGTGAACAGGCAGCCGGCGTAGACCGCGCGCAGTTCCCGGTCGTCCAACCCCTCCACCACGTGCAGCCGCCCATCCAGGTTGCGGCTGTTCTCGATCTGGCTCATCAGGTCGCTGACCATCCAGCCGACCTTGCCGGCGAACACCAGGTCCGGCACCCGCTCCGGTCCCATCTCCTCCAGCAGCCAGCGCCACACCCGGAACAGGAGCAGGTGGTTCTTGCGCGCTTCCACCGTGGACACGAACAGCACGTAGGGCCGCCCGCCGAGCAGTCCTTCCAGCGTCGCAGGCAGGGTCCCGGACGGCTTGCCCAGCTGGTCGGTTACGGCGCCGAACCCGGTCCCGATCGGCACCGGCCGCACCGGACGCCGCAGCGACACGTTGTCGCGCGCGCACCACGACGACAGGTCGTCGGCGGTCGCCTGCGAGTTCGCGAACACCACGTCCGCCAGAGGCAGCACCGCGGTATACCAGTCGCGATACACCCGCGCGGTGCCGCGATCGACCCATTCCGGCCGGCGCACCGGGATCACGTCATGCAGCAGCACCGCCAGGCGCAAGCCCAGCCGGCCGCGCGCATGCGCCGCCAGCTCGGCATAGTCGAGCTCGAACCAGGGCGAGCCCAGCACCGCCAGCACGTCGCCGCGCCGGGCGATGTCGGCCAGCCGGCGCGGCGGCGGTTCCGTTGCCTGCTGGTTCGGCCGCGGCATCGACAGCCTCGCCCGCACCGACGGCAGCCGGGCCACGCGGCGGCGACCCTTGCGCATCCCGGCCAGGGCCACCTCCCCCGCCGCTCCCGCCAGCGCCGCCGCCGCCTGCGCCTGCATCACCACGAACAGGATGCCGGGCCGCCTGATGCGGTCCGGCAGGATGCCGGTCGCGCGTTTCAGCAGGCGGACAGGCAGCCCGCGTCCGCGGTGATCCGGCGCGCCGGCCGACGCGGATGCAGGCTCCGGCATATCCCCCGGCAACGCCTCGGCCGCCGACGCCGCAGCCGGAAAGGGAGGTGCTTCCGGCCGCGGCCGCCCCTGCTCGGCCGGACGGTCGGTGACGCGCCGGAACAATGTCTGCAGCATTGTCCAGTCCGCCTCGACGAAGCCCCGTTCGGTGGTGGCGTGGCGCAGGAAGCCGATCCGGCTCGCCATGGCGGGATCCGCCATCGCCGCGCGGTAGATCTCGAAGCAGACGCGCTGGATCCCGGTCGGCCGGGCGTTGCGTTGCGCGAAGTGGAACAGGTCCTCGACGTCGAACCAGATGCGCGGCCCGTTCCCGGCGCCGCCAGCCGCCGCCTCGTCACGCATGGGCCACGGCATCCCGCGGGACCGGACGCTCCGCCGCCGCGAGCCCGTCCAGCAGCGCGTCCGCCGAGCGCGTCCACGGCACCGGGACGAACGAGCGCCGCACCTCCTGCTCCCATTGCAGGAGGTCCGCCCGGTCGGCAAGCGTCCCGCCAATCACACGCACGGCGTCGTGGAGGTCGAGCGGATCGAAGGTCCGGGTCAGGCCGCCGCCGGCTTCCGGCAGCGCGCTGTTGTTGGCGGTGATGCAGGGCTTGCCTGCCGCCAGGCTTTCCGTCACCGGCAGGCCCCAGCCCTCGAACAACGACGGCAGCACGGTGAACAGGCAGGTCTCGTAGAGCCGCACCAGAACCGCGTCGGACGGATCCTCGACGATCAGCAGCTTGCCGTCGCAGTAGTTGGTGTTGCTGATCTGGAGCAGGAGGTCCGACACCAGCCAGCCGATCCGGCCGGCGAACACCAGGGTCGGCAGCTCGTCCGGCGGCACCGTTTCGGCCAGGCGGCGCCACACCTGGAACATCAGGGCGTGGTTCTTGCGCGCCTCGATGGTGGACACGAACAGCACAAAGCTGCCGGGCGCCGGCAGGGCCTGGTCCGGCACTGGCTCGGCCGCCTCGCGCATCGCATGGAGCGAGGCGGGAAAGCCGGTGCCGATCGGGATCGTGCGCACCGGTCCGGAGGCCGGCATGTCGCGCCCGACCAGGAGCGCGTCCACATCGCGCGCCGTGGCATTCGAGATCGCGAACATCGCGTCCAGCGACGGCAGCACGCCGTCGAGCCAGGCGCCAAAGGTGTCGACCAGGGTGTGGTGGCACCATTCCGGCCGGCGCAGCGGGATCAGGTCGTAGAACAGCGCCCCGGTGCGCACGCCGTTCTCGCGGCGCGCGCGCTCCAGCAGCCGTCCGTAATCGGTCCGGTGCCACGAGGCGCCCAGCGACAGCAGCCAGTCGCCGGCACGCGCGACGTCGCGCAGCGCGGTTCCTTCCCTGGCCGGCTCCGGCGGATCCGGGCGCTCGGCCGCCGGCTGCGCGCCTTGCGCGTCTGTGCGCGCTCCCGGTTCCCGGCCGAGTTCGGACAGCGACCGAAGCGCCGCCTTCTGCAGGATGCGGAACCGAAGGAAGCGCTCGCGCGCAGGCCCGGGCAGCCTGGCATCCACCGCGGCGGCGATCCGACGCGGCAGCCGGCGCGGCGGCCGCGGCCTCGCTGGCGGCGGCGCCTGTTCCTGCTCGATCCGCCCCGCCGTCAGCCCGTGGCACAGGGCGCGGACCTCCGCCCAGGACACCAGGCGGAAGGTGTCGCTCTGCGTGCCGATCCGCACGAAGCCGATCCGGTGCCCGGTCGCCTGTCCGCGCGCTTCCAGCGCGCTGTAAAGCTCGAAGGTCAGGCGCTGTATGCCGCTCAGCCTCGAGTTGTGGCGGACGTAGTGGAACAGGTCGTCGACATCGATCCAGATCGCAGATGCCTGTCCCATTCCTGTTCCTCGTTCCTCCGAGCGCAGGAACCATGCGACGCTTCCACCGTCAATTCCGTTACAATTCCCCGACCACCCGTCCGCCGCCGCGCAGCAGCGGCCACAGGCGGCGCGGTGCCGCCGGATCAAGGCAGCACCCCCCGCTGTCCACCGTCAGAAGCGGGTGCAGGAACCGTTCCCGGCGCAGCGCCCCGCGGTGGCGCGAGGCGACCAGGGCGCGGCTCCGCTCCAACTGCCGCAGGTTGCCAGGGTCGGAGTCGGGCGTGCGGCTGCCGAGCTCGTCGTGCAGCAGCACCGCATTTCGTGCCAGCAGCACGCGAAGCCCGGCCTGCCGCAAACGCAGGCAGAGATCGAGGTCGTTCCAGGTCACGGGCAGCGCCGTGTCCAGTCCGCCCATCCGCGCGAACACCGTGCACCGCATCGCCATGCAGGCACCCGTTACCGCCGGAACCTCCACGACCGGCGGCGGCCAACCATCTCCGCAACGCAGATGCGCCGCCTGCGGCCCCGGCCCGAGCACCACCCCGGCATGCTGCACCGAGCCGTCGGGATAGCGCAGCAGCGCCCCGACCACCCCCGCCGTCGGCAGCAGGCAGGCACGCACCATCGCGCGCAGCCAGCCTGGTTCGACGCACTGAACGTCGTTGTTCATCAGCACGACGATCTCGCCGGTCGCGGCGGAAACCCCATCATTGTTCAGCGCCGACCAGTTGAACGGGCCCGGCCGCTGCAGCACCCGGCACCCGTCCCGCTCGAGCCGGTCCAGCAGCGCCAGGGCGGCGGGCTCGGTGCTGCCGTTGTCGACCAGCACGACCTCGACAACGGGATAGTCGGTGCAGCCGCGGATCGAGCGCACGCAGCGGTCCAGCAGCTCCGCCCGGTCGCGCGTGGCGACCACCACCGAAACGGCCGGCGTCGGCTCGGCGGCCATACCCTCCTCCGGCACCGGCGGCCCGAACCGCATCAGCCGGTGGCACAGGATCGCCGGCAGGTGGACCAGCCGCCCTTCGCCCGCCCCATCGTCGCGACGGCGCCCCTTCCTGCGCAACAACAAGAACCCCGGAACGCCCGGCCGCCCCACCGCAGCAGAGCCCCGGCCCGACAACGCCGGATCGACGCAGGATCCGTCATCCCGGCGACGGTCCTCCTCGCAGCACACCGCGTCGGCCCAGGGCCTGCGGCATGCGGCGAACCCGAGCAGCGCCAGGGCCGCCGGAGACAGCGTGTCGCCGGGCCGGAGCCGGCCGATCCAGCCCGCTCGCGGCAGGACGTCATCCGGACCCATGGCCGTCGTGATCCGCGGGTCGGCCGGCAGCGCGAACCCGGCCGGCAGGCGCCCGCGCAGCAGCAGCCGCCAGCGTCCGTATACCTGGCCGGACAGGCTGGCGATCGTGGCCTCGAGCTGTTTCCTGCCGTCGCCGCCGTCCAGCTCGATCAGCAGGCCGATCCTCGGCCCGATCGCCCGCAGGACCGGAAACAGCCGCCTGGCGGCAGCCACCAGCGCCCTGTCGGTTTCAACCGCCCACAGCCGGTAGGCCCAACCAGGATAGATGTCGCCGGCAGCCGGATCGACGCCCGACGGGAACAGCGCCTCGAGGACCGACTCTTCCCGCACGCGCCTGCCGCAAACCAGGCCCGCCACCAGCGCCGGAACGGTGCCGGCCCTGGTCCAGGCGGCGTCGAACCCTTCCGGTTCGCCGTCGGCCGCCTGCCAGATCCGGTGCGCGATCCCGGCCGGCGCCACGCCGTTCCAGACGCGCTTGCCCTCATCGGTGTGCAGAAGGGACTCGGCCACCGCATCCAGGCTTTCACCCCGATCGAGCCGTTCCGCATGGTGCAGCAGCCCGCCGCGGTCGGCGGTGCGTCGGAGCAGGAGCCGGTAAAGGTGGACGACGCTGAGCAGGCGCTCGACCTCGCCGGACCGCCCGCGATGCTCGGCCGACAAGGCTCAGGTCCCGATCCGCTCCAGCCCGCCGAGATACGGCCGGAGCGCCGCCGGCATGTCGATGCCGCCGTCGGCACGCTGATAGGTTTCCATCACCGCGATCAGCGCCCGGCCGACCGCTGTCCCGGATCCGTTCAGCGTGTGCACGAACTCGGGCGCCGCCTTCTCGCCCGCCAACGGCTCGCGGCGCATGCGCGCGTTCATCCGGCGCGCCTGGAAGTCGCGCGTGTTGGAACACGAGCTGACCTCGCGCCAGGCTTCCTGCCCGGGCAGCCAGGCTTCCAGGTCGTAGGTGCGGGCGGCGCCGAAACCGGTGTCGCCGGCGCAGAGCAGCATGCGCCGGTACGGGATCTCCAGCCGCTCCAGCACGGTTTCTGCCGCCCGCGTCATGCGCTCGTGCTCGGCTGCGCTGTCTTCGGCCGCCACCACCGACACCAGCTCCACCTTCATGAACTGGTGCTGGCGCAGCATGCCGCGCGTGTCGCGTCCGGCAGCACCCGCCTCGCTGCGGAAGCATGCCGACAGCGACGCGACCCGGATCGGCAGAGCGGCCTGCGGCAGGATGTCGCCGGCGACCAGGCTGGTCAGCGGCACCTCCGCAGTCGGGATCAGCCAGCGCCCGTCGGTGGTGCAGAACGACTGGTCGGCGAACTTGGGCAGCTTGTCTGTGCCGTACATCGCCGCCTCGTTCACCAGAAGCGGCACCGCGTGCTCGACATAGCCATGCTCAAGGACGTGGAGGTCGAGCATGAACTGCCCGAGCGCCCGCTCCAGCCGCGCCAGCGCTCCGCGCAGCACCACGAACCGGCTGCCGGCCAGCTTCGACGCAGCGGCGAAGTCCATCAAGCCCAATGCCTCGCCGAGCTCGAAATGCTGCTTCGGCGCGAAGGCGAAGCTGCGGCGCGTGCCGCACTCGTGCACCACGACGTTGTTCGCCTCGTCTGCTCCCTCCGGCACCTCCGGATCGAGCCGGTTCGGCAGCTCGGCCAGCGCAGACTGTACCGCCGCCTCCTCGGCCGACGCGTCCGACTCCAGCCGCTCCATCTCGTTCTTCAGCGACGCGGATTCCACTTCCGGCGCCGCCGTGTCGCCGCCGGTGCGCCTGGCCTGCCCGATCTCCCGCGACAGCGCGTTGCGACGCGCCTGCAGCTCCTGCAACCGGGTCAAAGCTGTCCGCCTGCGCTCGTCGCGCGCCAGCAGCGCCGCCGCCGACGCGGGCAGCCCGCGCCTGGCCAGGGCCGCGTCGAAGCCGTCGGGATCGGCACGCAGCGCGCGGAGGTCGTGCATCAGGGCTCCTCCTCGGCCGCCGGCTTCGGCTCCACCAGCCGGGCGCAGATGATCGATATCTCGTAGAGCCCGATCAGCGGCACCGCGAGGCCGGTCTGGGTGATCACGTCCGGAGGCGTCAGGATCGCCGCCACCACGAAGGCGCCGACATAGGCGTAGCGACGCACCTTTCTCAAGCCCCGGGAGTTGACCAGCCCGACCCGGGCACACAGCGTCAGCACCACCGGGAGTTCGAAGGCGATGCCGAACGCCATGATCAGCTTGGTGACCAGCGCCAGGTACTCGCTCACCTTGGCCTGCAGCTGGATCTGCAACTGGTCGGTTCCGGTGGTGGTCTGGAAGCTCAGGAAGAACTTCCAGGCGAACGGGAACACGAAGTAGTACGCAAGCGCGGCCCCTGCCAGGAACAGCACCGGCGTCGCCACCAGGAACGGCAGGAACGCCCGCTTCTCGCTGCGATACAGCCCAGGGGCGATGAACATCCAGGCCTGGATCGCCACCACCGGGAAGCTCAGGAACGAGGCGCCGAAGAACGCCACCTTGATGTAGGTGAAGAACGCCTCGTACAGCGCGGTGTAGATCAGGTGCGGCTGCTCGCCCTTCTGCCGCATGATGTGCGCCAGCGGCTGGGCCAGGAACAGGTAGATCCGCTGCGAGAAATGGTAGCAGAGCAGGAATGCGATCGTGAAGGCGATCGCGGACCAAAGCAGCCGCCGACGCAGCTCGACCAGATGCTCGAGCAGCGGCATCGCCTGGTCGTTGATGGGATCGTCGGGCAGGGCAGTCTGTCTCCGGAACGGGATCGGGAACCGCGGGTCGCGCCGTCAGCCCGGCCCGATGCCGGGATGCCCGACGCCGGACCGGATCGCAGCACCGGAACGGCGCGGGCGCGGCGGCACGAACGCGGGTGGCGCCGCCCGGGCCCGCTCGACCCGCAGGCCGCCGGCCACGCGCGGCGGCAGGATCGGCGGCCCCGGGTCGGCGGCCGCCAGTGCCGCCTCGTCCACCGCCTCGCCCGTCGCACCGTCCACCGTGCCGCCGGCCCCGCTGTGCCAGCTCCGGTTCGCGTCGAGCGCAGGACGCTCCGGCACGGTCCGCTCGGTGAGCGGTGCCGCTGTCCCGGTTCCGACCGGCACGGTCTGCGGCGCGGACACGTAGCGCGGCGCGGCCGCGGCCAGCGGCTTCTCCTCCAGCGTGCGCTTGATCGTGCCGTCCTCGTCCAGCGCCTTCATGATCTGGCCGCGCACGTTGAACGAGCGCAGCTGGCGCAGCTGGTCGCGCGCGTCGCCCAGGTCGGCCTCGCGGACCATGTCGTCCACGTGCGTCTGGAACTCGCCGGCGAGCTTGCGGCCCTTCTTCAGGAGGTTGGTCACGGTGCGGATCGCGACCGGCATGTCCTTCGGTCCGATGAACAGCAGGCCCACGATGCCGATAAGCGCCAGCTCGGGCCAGGCGAAGTCGAACATGGCAGCACACGGTCCCAGGAACGGCGACGCAGGATCAGCGACGCGGGGTCAGCAACGCCTCGATAACACGCCCCCACGCCATCAGCCATCCGCCGGCGCGGGCGCGGCGGCAGCATCGGGCAACACCGGCAGCTCCGCCAGCAGCTCCTCCCGACGCGGCAGGTCGCGCAGGTCGCGCAGGCCGAAATGGATCAGGAACCGCGGCGACGTGCCCCACAGCGTCGGCCGCCCCGGCACCTCCTTGCGCCCCTTCGGCACGATCAGGGACGCGTCCAGAAGCAGGTCCAGCGTCGCCTGTCCCAGCGACACCCCGCGGATCGCCTCGATCTCGGCGCGGGTGCAGGGCTGGTGGTAGGCGACCACCGACAGCGTTTCCATGGCCGCGCGCGGCAGGCGCCTTGGCCGCTCGATCACGCGCGTCAGCAGCGGCGCCAGGTCAACGGCGGTGCGGAACTGCCATCCACCTCCGACCGGCACGAGGCACACGCCGCGGCCGTCATAGTCGCGGCACAGCTGCGCGATCACCAGGCTGGCCGCCGA
>CAXTMS010000007.1:33269-36782 GCA_964245345.1 uncultured Acetobacteraceae bacterium
GGGCGGCCCTGGCAGGAACCGTTCCAGCCCCTGCCATTCCGTGCCGTCGCCGAGCATGCGCCGCAGGCGTTCGGACGCCTCCACCACCGTCAGCACGCGCTCGCGCCGCGGCCGGTACACGCTGCGCCGCGTCCGCCTACGGCAGCAGGCGAGATATGCTCCCAGCAGCTGGCCCATGTCCATCGACAGCCCGCTCCGGTCGATCTCGCAAAGCGCTTCCGGCGCGCCGCGCGCCCACACGTCACGCCCGAGCACCGGACGCGCCTGCAGCCAAATCGCCGCCCCGCGAACCTCCGCCAGCTCGGCCAGCCGGGCCTGCAGCAGCCCGGCGGCCTCCTCGCCTTCCTCCAGCGCCACCGGGTCAGGCAGCAGCAGACGCGACTTCAGCCAGGCGAGCCAGGCCGCCATCACCAGCCAGTCCGCCGCCAGCTCCGGCCGCACCCCGTCCACCGCCGCAAGGTACTGCTCCACCAGCTGCAGGATGGAGATGCGCCGGAGGTCCACCTTCTGCAGCCGAGCCAGCTCCAGAAGCAGGTCCAGCGGACCCTCGTAGCCATCGAGCCGGAGCAGTGGCGCCGCGGCCGGTCCGGACCCGGCAAGCCCTGCCGAACCCCCGGCCAGGCAGTCGGTCATGCAAGCAGCGCCGCACGCTCCGCGGCCATCGCGTCCGCATCGAACCCCTGCCTCCGCCGCGCCGCCAGCGCTGCCGCCGCTTGGAGACGCGCACGCGCCGCCGTGTCCGGCGCACCCACCGCGTGCAGCACCGACCGGCTTTCCTCCAGGATGCCGGAACAATGCAGCGCCACGTCGCATCCGGCGGCGAGGCAGGCGGCGGCCGCGTCGCCGGAACCGCCTTGCACCGCTCGCATGCTCAGGTCGTCCGACACCAGGACGTTCTCGAACCCGATCCGACCGCGCACCACCTCCCGCAACACCGTTCGCGACAACGTCGCCGGATGCACCGGGTCCACCTGACGATAGCGGACATGGGCCGTCATCATCCACGGCAGCCAGGACAGGCTCCGGAACGGCAGCAGGTCGTCCGCCTCCACGTCGTCGAGCTCGGGAAGCAGGTGGTGGCTGTCGACGGCGGCCCGCCCATGTCCCGGCACGTGCTTGCCGACAGGCTGCACCCCCGCCGACAGCAGCCCATCCGCCACCGCTCCCGCCAGAACCGCCACCGCGTCCGGCTCTGCCGCATGAGCCCGGTCGCCGATCACGTCGCTGGCGCCCGCCACCGCCCGGTCCAGCACCGGCGCGCAGGCCACGTCGAACCCGGCGGCGGCGCAGTCGGCGCCGATCAGCGCCCCGGTCAGGAACGCGGCCCGCTGCCCCGCCTCGGCAGCCCGGGCATGGAGCCGTCCCAGCGTCGCTGCCGGGGGATGGTCCCGCCAATGCGGCGGCCGCAGCCGCGCCACCCGCCCGCCTTCCTGGTCCACCATCAGCAGGCAGGACGGAAGCAGCCCACGCACCTGGTCGACGAGGCCACGCAGCTGGTCGGGGTTCCCGATGTTGCGTTTGAACAGGATGATCCCGAGCGGCGGGAGCTCCGAAAGCAGTGCGCGCTCGTCATGGCCCAGGACAAGCCCGGACAGCCCGACGATCGCAGCCCGCGTCACGACTCAGAAATCCGCGAGGGTGCAGGCGATGCCGGCCCCGTGCAGCCTGCCGCAGAACGCCGTCGCCTCGGAAGCGCTGTTGAAGCCCGCCATGCGCAGCCGGAAGAACCGCTTGTTGTCGCGGCTGACCGGCACGATCGCGGGCTCGCGACGCGCGAACAGGGAAGGAGCCCGACGCGCCAGCCTTTCCCATTCCGCTTGCGCCGCCGCCTCGCTGTCCAACGCCGCGAGCTGCACCGCATGGCCGCCCGACGGGGTAGGCGCCGCAGCCTCCGGCGTCGACGGCGCTGCGGCAGACGCGGCGTCCGGATCCGCCGCCGTCGCCTCATCGTCAGCCTTCCTGCCGGACGCCGCGGTTTCCGGAGCCGGCGCGGCCGCCTGCGGCTGGACCGGGACCGCCGCAACGCGCGGCGCCGCCGGGATCTGCGCCGTGGAGTCCTGCGCCGTGGGAGTCTGTGCCGTTGGGCTCGGAGCCGGTGCCGCCGTAGCCGGCGTGGCCGTCGGCGTGGGCGTGTCGGCATGCCGTGCGGCATCCACCTCCGCCTGCAACGCTTGCGGGTTGGCCACCTCCGGGCCGGGCGCCAACGCCTGCGCCGCCGGACCGTTGGTTTGCGCGACCTGCGTGCTCATCACCTGCATGCCGCCGGGATCGACCGGCTTGACCCGAACCGGGCCCGGCAGCGGCTCGATCACCGGGATCCCCCCCTCCGCATGATGGCCGAGCAACGACCAGCCGCCCACCGTCACCACCAGAAGCGTGCCGATCCCGCCCGCGACCAGCGCCAGCCAGCGCGTTCCCTCGTCCATTCCCGACCGGCGCGGCGCACGCAGCGGCGCCGCCGCCCGCCGCGCCGCTTCCCGCTCCTCCGCGACCAGATCCCGATCGACCAGGCTCATCGCATCCTCACCATGTCTCCCGTCACCGCATCTCCTCGACCGGCTCCACGCCCAGCACCGCCAGCCCGGACCGGATCACCGTGGCCGTCGCCTCCACCAGCGCCAGCCGCGCCCGCGTCGACTCCGGCTGCCCGGCCTGCAGGAAGCGCAGCGTCGCATCATCCCGCCCGCGGTTCCACAACATATGAAAGTCGCCCGCGAGGTCGTTGAGATAGAACGCGATCCGATGCGGCTCGCGTGCCAGCGCCGCCGCCTCCACCAGCCGCGGCCAGTGCGCCAGCCGACGCACCACCGCCAGCTCGGCCTCCGCATCCAGGCTGCTCAACGGCACCTGCGCCAGCGCGTCGCGCGTGACCGGGCCGAGATCCGGCATTTCCGACGCTGCCCGAAGCACAGACCGGCAGCGCGCATGGGCGTACTGCACGTAGAACACCGGATTGTCCCGCGTCTGCGCCACCGCCAGGTCCAGGTCGAACTCCATCTGCGCGTCCGGCTTTCGCGTCAGCATGGTGAAGCGCACCGCGTCGCGCCCGACCTCGTCCAGCAGGTCGCGCAGCGTCACGAAGGTGCCGGCGCGCTTGGACATGCGCACCGGCTGCCCGTTCTGGATCACGTGCACGATCTGGCACAGCACCGCCTCGAACCCGACCGGCCGCCCCGGCGCGTAGGACGGCGCGATCGCCGCCACCGCCGAGCGCATCCGCGACACGTAGCCGCCATGGTCCGCGCCCAGCACGTCCACCAGGATGGTGGCGCCGCGCGCGATCTTGTCGCCGTGGTAGCCGATGTCGTTGGCGAAATAGGTGTTGCTGCCGTCCGACTTGCGAAGCGGCCGGTCCACGTCGTCGCCGAACCGGGTCGCACGGAACAGGGTCTGCGGCCGCGCTTCCCAGTCCGCCATGACCTTGCCCTTTGGCGGCTCCAGCACCCCCTCGTAGAGCAGGCCCGCCGCGTCGAGCCGGGCGATCGCCTCGTCCGCCGCTCCCCGCGCCAGGAT